>NZ_JBFBKN010000031.1:0-44848 GCF_040702225.1 Rhodococcus sp. NPDC080181 | reverse complement strand
GATCCATCACTACAATCACCACCGACCCCACACAGGCATCGGCGGCAAGTCACCCATCGAGCGACTGACCGTCCACAACGTCCCCGAGAAGAACAGCTAGTGCCCCATACCGGCCTTTTCGTGCACCTTCTTCATCCACGCCGGGGCCCACCAGTTGGCTTCGCCCATGAGCTTGACCAAGGAGGGCACCAGCAGCATGCGGATGATGGTGGCGTCGATGATCAGCGCCAGAATCACGCCGAAGCCGAGGAACTTCATGATCGACAGGCCCGAGATCGTGAACGCACCGGTGACGACGATCAGAATCAGGGCCGCGGCAGTGACGATGCGCCCGGTGCGTTGAGCTCCGAAAACAACGGCCTCCTCGGTGGAAGCACCTGCCGAGCGAGCTTCGACCATCCGAGACATCAAGAACACTTCGTAGTCGGTCGACAGGCCGAAGATGACTGCGAGGATGAGTACGACGAAGGTCGACTCGAGCGGACCGGGCGTCACTCCCAGCAGGCTTGCACCGTGACCTTCCTGGAACACCCAGGTCAGTGCTCCGAAGGTCGCTGCCAGGCTCAGCCCGGCCATGAGAACTGCTTTGATCGGCAGCACTATCGAGCCGAAGGCCAGGAACAGCAGGACCAACGTCGAGATCACCATGATCGCGATCATCACCGGCAGCCATTTCGCTATCGCGGCATTACCGTCGTCGACGTTCGCGCGTCCGCCGCCGACGAGGATTTCGGTGCCGTCCGGTGGAGTGATCGCTCGGAGGGCAGTCACCGCATTCGATTGGGACCGAGCCTCGGTCGTTCCGTCGCTGGGTTCGCTGTAGGACGCCTGGAATGCCACCAAATCGTCCTTGGATCCGAGGAATTCGGCTCGGGCCACGCCGGGGGTGGTGTTCATCGCTGCGGTCAGTTCCGCAACGGGCGGGCCCTGAGGCTTGACGCCGTCGAGACCCCGCAGCACCACGGTGGCACCGTCGCCGGTGGACTCGAAGTCGGTGGCGAGGGTTTCGAAGGCTGCCCGTGCCGGGTCGTTCTTCGGTAGTGCGGTGTAGTCGACCTCCCCCAGGGAGACCTTCAGAATCGGGGTGGCGACAATCAACAAGCCGGCGACGATGACGGCGGCGACGATTCCTGGATTCTTCATCACTCGGGTGACGACACCACCCCAGAACTTGTGTGCGCGTGCGTCGCTGCGGTCCGAGGCGGTACGCGACCAGGTCCAGGAGTTGATGCGAGTGCCGAGAAGGGCGAGCAGGGCGGGCACCGCGGTCAGGGACAGCAGGGCGGCGCTGGCCACCGCGGCCATGGCACCGAAACCGAGGGATCGGATCACCGCCTGCGGGAAGACCAGCATGCCCGCGAACGCGCAGATCAGGAGCAGTCCGGAGAAGACGACGGTGCGCCCTGCAGTGGACACGGTACGTACGGTCGCCTCCATCGACGACGACCCAGTGCGGAGTTCCTCGCGGAATCGACTGACGATGAACAGTCCGTAATCAATGGCCAAGCCGAGGCCGAGCAGCGACGCGACGTTGATCGAGAACGAGCTCACCTCGGTGAATTCGGTGAGCACCCGCAGGATTGCCAGCGAGCTGAGCACACTGAGAATCCCGACGAATACCGGTACCGCTGCGGCGATCACGCCACCGAAGATGAAGACGAGAAGCAGAAGTGTGATGGGGACGGCGATGATCTCCGAGCGCACGAGGTCTCGCTCGAGGGTTTGGCTGAGCGAGACTCCCACGACCGATGCGCCGGCGAATTGCGACTCGATGCCGGGGACGACGAGTTGTGGAGGTAGCTCACCGAACGTGTTGAACGTAACTCCCGATTTCGCACCGAGGGAGATGGTCACCAGCGCCTTGGTTCGGTCTTTCGAGACCAGGAATTCCTTGGTCACTGGATCCGCGGTCCAGTAGGAGTTCACGTTTCCGAGGGTGTAGCGGCTGCGGAATTCGTCGAGTGTCGACTGCACCTGTGGTCCGATGTCGTCGATCGTGCGTCCATCGGGTGCGGTGTAGATCGCGACGATGTCGGGGGTCGGTTGGCCGATGCCCTGGACCAGCCGCGCGACCTGTGACGATTCGCTGCCTGCGTCAGCGTATCCGCCCTCACTCAGTTTCGAGAAGACGCCCAGTCCCAGCACGCCGCCGACGGCTACGACCGCGACGACGACGGCGAGCACCCATCGCTTGTGCGATACGACGAACGATGCCCAACGCGTCACAACTGTGCTCCGGCTCTGTGGAAGGGGTGAGTAGCGATTCGACTGTAGTTGATCGTGTCGGACCCTCGTGTTCTCATTAGAACAAGTGTTCGACGATGTGTGTGACGGTGTGAAGGAGGTGGTCTCGATGGGATGGAACGACGGGCCGCCCACCTGGTCGGAAATGGAGCGAGTCCTCTCCGGGCGCCCCAAGCCGGTCGTCGAAGGCGATGGGGGCGACAGCCCGGCGTGGTCGCGCAAACGCGACGCCTACCAGGGTCGCCGGCCCGATTCGGTGGGGCCGTCCACACCGTACGCAGAACTGCATGCGCATTCTGCGTTCAGCTTTCTCGACGGAGCATCGCAGCCGGAGGAAATGGTCGAGGAAGCGGTGCGTCTGGGACTCGAATCCATTGCGATCACCGACCACGACGGCTTCTACGGCGTCGTACGTTTCGCCGAGGCAGCACGAGCCCTCGGCATCGGAACAGTGTTCGGTGCGGAGCTGTCGCTCGACACCCACCGGTCCAGGGCCGGAGCGACCGATCCCGACGGTACGCATCTTCTGGTGCTCGCTCGTGGACAGGAAGGGTATCGGCGGCTGTCGCGTCGGATCGCGGCCGCGCATCTAGCCGGCGGAGTCAAGGGTGAGCCGCGGTACGACGTGGACGAACTCACCGAATCGGCGGGAGGGCACTGGCAGATCCTGACCGGTTGTCGCAAAGGGCATGTCCGCCAAGCGCTCTCGCGGGGTGGGCCGGAGGCGGCCGATCTCGCGCTGCGTGATCTGGTCGATCGGTTCGGGGCCGAGCGCGTCACCGTCGAGCTCACCAGGCACGGCACTGCCGACGACGACGAGCGCAACGACGCTCTCGCGGCCCTGGCTCGCCGGTACGGTCTGCCGATGATCGCCACCACGGCGGCGCACTACGCCAGTCCACGTAGCCGCAGATTGGCCATGGCGATGGCTGCGGTACGTGCCCGGAGCAGTCTGGACGAGGCGGCAGGGTGGCTGGCACCGACGGGCGGTGCACATCTGCGGTCGGGGGCGGAGATGGCGGAGCTGTTCGAGCACTATCCCGGTGCAGTGCGCGGTGCCGTCGAACTGGGTCGAGAATGCACGTTCGATCTGAAACTGATTGCGCCTCGTCTCCCACCCTTCGAGGTGCCCGACGGTTACACCGAGATCAATTACCTGCGGCGGCTCACGTTCGAGGGTGCTGCCCGGCGGTACGGCCCGCAGTCGGCGAACCCGGCTGCATATTCGCAGTTGGAGTACGAGCTCGACATCATCGAGCGGCTCGAATTTCCGGGTTACTTCCTGGTGGTGCACGACATCGTTCATTTCTGCAAGACCCACGACATCCTGTGCCAGGGGCGAGGTTCGGCGGCGAACTCGGCCGTCTGCTACGCCATCGGAATCACGAACGTCGATCCGGTTGCCAACAAGTTGCTGTTCGAGCGGTTTCTCGCACCCGAACGCGACGGACCACCCGACATCGACATCGACATCGAGTCGGATCGGCGGGAAGAGGCCATTCAGCATGTGTACGCCAAGTACGGCCGAACCCATGCCGCTCAGGTCGCCAACGTCATCACCTATCGCGGGAAGTCCTCGGTACGAGACATGGCCCGCGCTCTCGGGTTCTCCCAGGGACAACAGGACGCGTGGAGCAAGCAGATCACCCGGTGGTCCGGAATCGGCGATCAGGACGGCGACGGGATCCCCGATTCCGTTCTCGACCTCGCCCGTCAGATCGAGGGCTTTCCGCGTCACCTCGGCATCCATTCGGGAGGAATGGTGATCTGCGACCGACCGATCGCCGACGTGTGCCCGGTGGAATGGGCGACGATGGAGAATCGCAGTGTGCTGCAATGGGACAAAGACGATTGTGCCGCAGTGGGTTTGGTCAAGTTCGACATGCTCGGGCTCGGGATGCTCTCGGCTCTGCATTACATGATCGACC
Source organism: Rhodococcus sp. NPDC080181 (assembly GCF_040702225.1). Taxonomy (NCBI): domain Bacteria; kingdom Bacillati; phylum Actinomycetota; class Actinomycetes; order Mycobacteriales; family Nocardiaceae; genus Rhodococcus; species Rhodococcus sp. NPDC080181. The sequence goes on along the minus strand of NZ_JBFBKN010000031.1, from coordinate 40,676 downwards.
TGGTCGCCGAACACAAGGGCATCGAGATCGACCTCGCCTCGATCGACCTGTCCGAACATGCGGTGTACGAGATGCTGCAACGGGCCGATTCGGTCGGTGTGTTCCAGGTCGAGTCGCGGGCCCAGATGGCCACTCTTCCGCGGCTCAAGCCGCGTAATTTCTACGATCTCGTCGTCGAGGTCGCCTTGATTCGTCCCGGTCCCATCCAAGGTGGCTCGGTGCACCCGTACGTCAAGCGGCGCAACGGACTCGAACCGGTCACCTTCGATCATCCGTCGCTGAAGAAAGCTCTCGATCGAACTCTCGGCGTGCCGCTGTTCCAGGAACAGCTGATGCAGATGGCCATCGACGTCGCGGGCTTCAGCGCCGCCGATGCCGATCAGCTGCGTCGAGCCATGGGATCGAAACGGTCTCCGGAGAAGATGGAATTGCTTCGTGGACGGTTCTACGACGGAATGCGTGATCTGCACGGCATCACCGGTGCAGCCGCGGATCGAATCTACGAAAAGCTCTCGGCATTCGCCAACTTCGGCTTTCCCGAAAGCCATTCGCAGAGCTTCGCCTCGTTGGTTTTCTACTCGTCGTGGTTCAAGCTGCACCATCCGGCGGCATTCTGTGCCGGTTTGCTACGCGCTCAGCCGATGGGCTTCTACTCACCTCAGTCTCTGGTGGCCGATGCCAGACGGCACGGCGTGGTCGTGCACGGTGCCGACGTCAACGCCAGCCTCGGCCATGCAAATCTCGAGGCAGACGGTCTCGAGATCCGCATGGGTTTGGCGGACGTGAAGTTCATCGGGACGACACTTGCCCAGAAGATCGTCGATGCGCGAGACGCACACGGGCCGTACACCTCGTTTCTGGATCTGACGGGACGCGTCGAACTGTCGGTGGCGCAAGCGGAAGCACTGGCCACGGCCGGCGCGCTGGGGTGTTTCGGCATCACTCGTCGAGAGGCGTTGTGGGCTGCCGGAGCGGCCGCGGGGGAGCGGCCCGGTCTGCTCCCCGGCGTCGGCGCATCGACGAAAGCGCCTGCGCTGCCGGGTATGACGGACCTCGATCTGGCGTCGGCCGATGTCTGGGCAACGGGAGTGTCACCCAATTCCTACCCCACTCAGTTCTTCCGGGATCGGCTGGATTCCCTCGGCGTGGTGCCCGCGAATCGGCTGCTGAAGATCCCCGATGGCGACCGGGTCCTCGTCGGCGGTGCAGTGACGCATCGTCAACGTCCGGCGACCGCGGGAGGCGTCACGTTCATCAACCTCGAAGACGAAACCGGCATGGTCAACGTCGTGTGCTCGGTGGGGTTATGGGCGAAGTACCGCAAACTCGCAATCACCGCTCCGGCGTTGCTTATTCGAGGCAAAGTGCAGAATGCCGAGGGGGCGGTGACCGTGGTGGCAGACCATCTGCAATTGATGGATCTGCGAGTTGCGTCCCGATCCAGAGACTTTCGCTGATGAACTCGGCCTGCCCGCGCGTCATCGAGCAGGACGCCGGTGCAGAATCGAGGCGTGAAGCTACTGATCATTGCGGACACTCACTTGCCCACCCGAGCGAAAGTGCTGCCCGATCAGGTGTGGGCCGCCGTCGACGATGCCGATGTGGTGATCCATGCCGGCGATTGGGTGAATCTCGCGACGTTCGAGGCACTCTCGCAGCGATCTCGTTCGCTGGTCGCTTGCTGGGGAAACAACGACGGCGACGAGCTGCGTGCGGTCATGCCCGAACGTGCCGACGTGGTACTCGGCGGCGTGCGCTTCACCGTCGTCCACGAGACCGGAGCCGCCACAGGACGCGAGCGCCGGATGGCGGCCGAATACCCCGATACCGACGTCCTCGTGTTCGGACACAGTCACATTCCGTGGGATACGACGGCCGACAACGGTCTACGGCTGCTCAACCCTGGATCTCCGACGGACCGGCGTCGGCAGCCGTTCTGTACCTACCTCACCGCGGTTGCCGATGGCGGCGGGCTGACAGACGTCGAGCTGCATCGACTTCGGCCTCGCTGATCGGCATGCCGAGTGTCCGTCACATCCCGCCTGCGACTCGGACGACCGTTCCGGTGGCGTAGCGCGCATCCTCGGACAACAGCCACGACACCGCGCCGGCGATCTCGTCGGGTACTCCAGGGCGGCCGAGGGGGATGCTCGACGCCATCTTCCGTGGTCGCTCACGGTCTTTGTGAAACTCGGTCTCGATGACTCCCGGCGCGACGGCGTTGACACGAATGTTCTGCGCGGCAAGCTCTTTGGACAGACCGACCGTCAAGGTGTCGACGGCTGCCTTGGCCGCGGCGTAGTGCACGTACATACCGGGACTTCCGATGGTGGCTGCCGCGGAGGAGATGTTGACGATGGCACCGCCGTGGTCGGCCATCGCGTGTATGGCGTACTTGCAGCAGGTCAGGACGCCGAGCAGGTTGACGTCCAAGTCTGCCCTGATCGTCTCGATGTCGTTGTTCGCCAGGGTCCCTATTGCACGCGCCGATCCGGCGTTGTTCACCAATCCGGTGGCAGTGCCGATCTCGGCAGCAGCAGCGAACAGATCGATCACCGACCGCTCGTCGGTGGTGTCGGCACGTATCGCGACGACCGTTCGGTCGGCGCTCGACAGTTCGTTCACCACTGCGTCGGCGGCCGCAGAATCGGAGCGGTAGGCGATCACGACGTCGTGCCCATCGGCCACGAGACGCCGAGATACTGCGGCTCCGATTCCGCGGCTGCCGCCGGTCACGATCGTCAAAGGGGCATTCATCGTTCGACAATAGCGAGCGGCTCGGCGGCGACAGCTAACCGTCACTGCTGGGTTCTCACTGCTGGGTAGGTGCGGGCTCTCTGGCATGGTCGACCAAGTCGTGCACCAGTCCGATGATGACGTCCATCTGTTCGATGACCTCCACGCGCAGTCGGTCCTGTTGCTCGTCGGGCATGACCGGGGCATTCGGGCCGTCGAGGGACATCAACAGATCGATGTTGGTGCGCAGCGCGGTCAACGGTTCCATCAGTTCGGCACCGGCGTCGACTATCAACTGTCCCTGTCGTGCCCGCGACCGCGAAAGCGCAGCCAGCATCTCGTTGAAACTGTTGGCGAGAGACGCCAGTTCGTCGTCTCCGTTGACGTCGATGGGCTCGAAGTCACCCGTCCTGGCCACTCGTTCCGTTCCGGCGCGCAACCGTCTGACCGGACGAAGGCCGGTGCGAGCGACGGCTGCGCCGGCCACACCAGCGAGGGCGACGAGAAATGCCCCGACGAGGATCAGGGCAAGCGTGAGTTTTCCGAGCAGTGGTGAGGTACCGCTCAGGGCTTCGGCCACCATGATCGTCTCACCGGAATCGGTGCGCTCGGCGGAGATGTAGTAGCCGCGAACCTCCCGCAGTGACCGATCGGTGCGGCCCTCGGTGACCGCCTTCTCCGGATCGTCGAGCCCACCATCGGAGTTGGTGAAGGGGTAGGTGCCGTTGGACGAGGACACCAAGGTGCCATCGGTGGTCATCAACGCAACTTTGACCGCGGTTCCTTCTGTGTCTTCGATCCCGAACCCGAACAGATCGGCCGGCACTCCCGACGCTGCGCTGGCGATCAGCGCATCGCTGTTTCGGCCGACACGGTCGATGATCTGCGAGCGAAGCGACTGCTCTGCGACGAGGTAGATCGCCAGAGCGCTGACCGCAACGGCGAGCGCGGCCAGGCTCATCGTCAACACTCGAATCCGTCCGTGCAACGACAGCGCCCTCGGGCGGGTGTGCGCACGTGAATACCTCATGGATCGAGTATGCCGGTCGGCAGCGACCAGAATTCGCGAGGCCGCCATGAGTAGGCACTGCAGAGCGCACCGATACTCAGAATGGCGGCTCCTCGTCTTCTTCGTTGGTCGGTTCTGGCTCGGGGGTCGGGTTGTCGGGGTAGGCGATGACGCCTGATCGTCTGGGTTGGGTGGGGATGTACGGCCGGAGGTCGTTGCCGATGATGGGTACTGTGGTTCCGTTGGCTGGCAGGGTGATTCGGGTGGTCTTCGAGGTGGAGGTCCATAGGATGGCGCCGCCGGGGAGCATGGCTGCGGTCCAGTAGCCTGCGGTTTTGACGCTGTGGTGGTATTCGCAGAGGCATTGGAGGTTGTTGACGGTGGTCCAGCCGCCGCCGAGGGGGTTGGCGTGGTCGAACGGGTTGACGTGGTCGAGTTGGCAGCGTGCGGCGGGTCGGTGGCAGCCGGGGAAGCGGCAGTGGCGGTCGCGTAGTCGGACGGCGGCGGTGGTGAGGGCGTCGGGTCTGTAGATCAGGGCTCGGTCGGTGAGTGGGTCGCGCCCGAAAGATGTTCCGAGGGTGGGGTCGGCGGCGATGGCGGCTTCGAGTGCTGCGGCGAGGGATGCATTGCCGAGGTAGATGCCGGAGGGGGTGCGGTGTGCGGGTCCGTGGGCTGAGGGTGTGTGCGCTGCTGGGTAGATCGTCTGGTCTACGCGCTGGATTGCGGACGGCAGGTCGAGGGCAGAGCTGTGCCGTGAGCCCCGGCCGACGGGTGTGTGGGTACAGAACAGGGCCGCTGCGGAGGCAAGGGCATTCCGACGCCCTTGCCGGGTGTCGGGATCGGCGGACGGCTCGGGTGGGGCGTCTGTGGTGGTCGAATGAGGTTGTGGTGCAACCGAACCCGAACCTGAACGGAGCTGTGGGCTCGAACATGACCTGGGGTGCGGTTCTGGGTCCGGTGGCGACTGTGGTGGTGGTGCGGCTCGCTGCGCGCGACGTTGTGTGCCGGTGCCTGTGCCCGGAGTATTGGGTCGAGTGGCTGCGTCGATACCGGACTGCGAGCTGTCCGCGGGATCAGCGCCGGCACCGCCTGCGCGCTCGACATCGTCAGCAGCATTGGCATTTGCGTCGTCAGTAGTATTGGCACTGGATTCGTCAATCACGTTGCCCGCGTCTCTCGTTGGCCCAACCGCGCCGGTTCCCGCGGGTGTATCCGACGCTGCAGTACCTGTCGCGGGCGTTCCTGTGGTCGGACCCGTATCCGTCTGTGTTGCTGGCGCATTCGATTCCGCGGCGTTCGTTTCCACTGTATTCGATGCTGCCGAGTTCGGCTGTGCCGGCTCGGGGTCTGCCCTGTTCGGCTCGTCTGTGGTGTCTGTGGATTCAGCGGAGCGTCGTTCCCATTCCCCGGTCTCTGGGTTCTGCACCGCCAGTCCGAGTGTCTCGGCGAGGGTGACTGCTTCGGTGAGCAGGATCTGCCACTGACTGTTGCGCGCCAATTCCCGCGCGAGATCAGGATCGATGGAACCGTGCCCAGCCAGGTACGCAGGGTTCGCGAGCAGTCCGATCAGCGTCGCGATATCGACGGTGACCATCGTCAACGGCACCCGACGATCCGGCAATACGGTCTCGGTCTCGGTCTTCGGGCAGTCCGCGCGTTGGCACAGGCATGTCAGCCTGGGTTCTCCGTGCATTCGCGCCATGAACGCATCGCACAGTCGTTCCTGTTTGCCGCGGGGGTCTTTCGGGCAGAGCGTGTCGGCCATCTCCTCGAGGAGCTGCCATGCGGCTGCCGCTTCGGGGGCGGTCAATTCTGCTCGGATCCGCGCCAACTCCCCAGCCGGGGCGTAGGAAACATTGCGGAACCTCTTTGCGAATTCGCGTAGTGCTGCTGCTTCCTCGGGTGCGACGCGCAGCAGAATGTCCCAGATCTCGTTCTCCAGTGGACCCGGTGACGACCGTCGGGCTGCTTCGACGATGTCGCCCTCGACGGACTTGACGATGTCGTCGGAGAGGTTGTCGAGGATCCGGCACACCGTACGTACGCGGGGGAGGTCGATGTCACCGGCCTCGAATGCGGTTTTCACCAGAGGAAGCCGGGTGTGCAGTGCCACGCCGACGGACACGTACGCTTCGGCGACGGTGGCGGAGCAGCTCAACGCGAGTGCCATCTCGGTGCGTCCGTACCGGCTGTACTGCCGATGCTTCGCATCCTGCGCGATGCAGGTGAGGTGGAAGTCGTAGCAGGCAGCGATCTTTCGGGCCGCATGCCGATTCTCTTCCCGCGCGGCAGCGGTCAACGCATCCAACGACACCACTGGTGCAGCCATTTTTTTCACCCCCCGGTGACCCCCAGTTCAGAACATGCGTTCGAACTGAAGAAAGAGTATCTCGACCCACCGACAAGAATGCAAAGGTGCCCGTTGAGCACTTGCCGAGACTGGTTACGTGCGGTGATCGGTGTGGTCGCTGTCCTCGTTCCATCGCTGTGCCCATTGCCATAGCGGTTCGAGTGCAGGTCCGAGTTCGTCACCGATCTCGGTGAGACGGTAAGAGCCATCAGGGCCCTTCGCCAGCACTCGTGCGTCGACGAGAGTGCGTAGCCGGGTGGCGAGCACGCTCGAGGATATGTCGTCGGTGCGTCGCCTCAGTTCGAGGAAGCCGAGCGGTCCGCTGCGTAGCTCGAACAGGATGCGCATGTTCCAGCGCTGCCCCAGAAGGTCGAGCGCGGCCATCATGGCACGGCGCGGTTCGTTTGCCTTTTCCATCTCGACTCATCATAGTGGTTCGAAAATCGAAGCAGTTCGAAATTCGAAGCACTACGAGGAGTGGAGAACGAATGACCGGGCGGGCGGATGGAAAGACGGTGTTGATCACCGGCGCATCTCGGGGAATCGGAGCAGAAACTGCATTGCAGTTGGGTGCTCTCGGTGCTGCGGTCGCGGTGAACTACCGCGAGAAGAAGCGTCGAGCCGAGGCCGTGGTGCGCGCGATCGAGGAGGGCGGCGGCACAGCACTTCCTGTGGGTGCCGACGTCACCGACGCTGACGCGATCGACGCCATGCTGAACGTTGTCGTTGCCGAGTTCGGCGCAATCGACGTTCTGGTTCTCAATGCCTCGGGTGGCCTGGAGTTCGGTGCAGAACCCGACTACGCGATGAGTATCAATCGCGACGTTGGCTCTGGCTCGCGCGAGTATCGCCCGTATGGAGCCGGGCTCGCGGATCGTCTTCCTCACCAGCCACCAGGCGCATTTTCACGGCAAGAAACCGGTCCCCGTCGAATACGAACCCGTTGCTGCGAGCAAACGGGCGGGGGAGGATGCACTGCGTGGGATGATTCCTGAATTGGATTCTCGGGGAATCGAATTGGTCGTGGTGTCCGGGGACATGATCGAGGGCACGATCGTGGTCACCCTGCTCGAACGCCGTAATCCGGACTCAGTCGCTGCGCGAACCGCGCAGGGTGCGCTCCCGACCATTGCGGAGTTCGCGTCGGCTGTGACGGAGGCTGCAATCGGACCCATCGAGAAGTCCGGCCGGACTGTCTACGTAGGTGGAGCCGACTACCTCGACGGGTCCGTGTCGGGGTAGTCGGCTCCGCTCGATCGGATGAAGAATCAGCTACCGAGAACGCAGAACTGACCGCTCGTGAGGTTCAGTGCCAACGACAGCGGCCCGACGCAGTCGACGCCGCGTGCCTCGGATGTGGCACCGGATCCCCATCCTGCGACCGCGAGGGTCGTCTGGCCGGCATCTGCCCACGAGTGCGCGATTCCGCCGCCGAGTGCGAGCGCGTATGCCGTGCCCGCGTTCTTGCTTGCTCCGAGCGCGACACCGTAGCCGTTGGCGTAGGTGTTGGTTGCGCCCGGCCCGTCGTTGACACTGACGGCAGTTCCGCTGTCAGCGGCACCGGCGGTGGCGGTTCCGGGTCCGTTCGAGGTGGCTCCGCAGCTCGCTGTGTCACTCACCTGGATGTCGTTGGCCGAGGGCGGCGACACGCACGTGACCGGTGCCGCCGACGCGGTGGCGGTGCCGGCGAAGGCGGCCACCGTCAGGCCCGATCCGATGGCGAAAATAGCTGCGGTGCGGGCGATTCGACTACCGAACCGACTGAACGTTCGCGCGGAGGAGGAGTTGGAAGAAACCGTACGGGGCAGGGAAACAGAGAACAACAGAAAGCTCCTTCACGAGCGAAACGGGTCGGTGCGGCACACGGTACCCCGCTCCGGGGGTCCGTGACAGCAAGCAGACACAGATTGTGTAACGGTGCCGATGGCATCGGGAGATGAATCGTCGTAGAAGTCCGATTTCTCGGACCCTGCGGTATCGGTCGAGCCGGTTCGTGCCGCCTTTGTACTGCCCAGGTTCTACGTGCGCAGTCCGGTCGATTCCGTTCCGTCAGTTCATGATTGGGGCTTGTTTGTCGGCTCGGTGCCGGTGTCCGAAGCGGGTGGCGATGCTCCGAGTCGGCATGCCCGGGCGACCGCCGAACGAAAGGAAATTGTTATCGGAGGGCTGGCGAGCCGTCGGACGCGGCTCGATAGTTGGGTCTCACAGCGCAGGTGCCGTTCCGACCAGATCGATTTGTCGACGCTCACAATCGATTTGACGTGCGAGGACGCAGACGTGCCCACCGGGCCGAACGGTCCTTTCGATGCGGGCCCCACGGCGACAGAGTCCGTCGTGCCCCGGGCACCACGGAATCGTTCAGTCGAGCGCACTCGAACGCAAATCGTTCAGACGCTGCCCTGATAGTCGTGTTGGCGCCAGGCCTCGTACATCGTCACTGCTGCGGCGTTCGCCAGGTTGAGTGATCGTCGTCCGGGGATCATCGGGATGCGCAGCTGATCGGTCACATGGGGGTCGTTCAAGACGTCGTCGGGGAGTCCGGTGGGTTCCGGTCCGAACAGTAGGACGTCACCGGGTTGGTAGGCGACGTCGGCGTAGGAGCGTGTTGCGTGCGCGGTGAAGGCGAAGACCCGTTCCGGGGCCAGTGCGGACCACGCCGACGGCAGGTCCTGGTGCACGGTGACCGACGCGAGGTCGTGGTAGTCCAATCCCGCGCGTTTGAGCTTGGGTTCGGACATGTCGAACCCGAGGGGGCCAACGAGATGCAGTTCGCATCCGGTGCCGGCGACGAGGCGAATCGCATTGCCGGTGTTCTGCGGAATCCGGGGCTCGAAGAACATGAGTCGAAACACCCGGATCACTCTGCCACCACGAGCCCGGGGAGGATGGGGCAGGTGGACGACGAACAGACCATCGGCGAAGATTTCTCGGATTCTCGACTCGACGGGCGGGAGTGGTCGGGCAGGCAGTTCGTCCGGTGCACCTTCCGTGACGCGGACATGAGCAATGTGCGGACCGACTCGGTCGTCTTCACCGAATGCGACTTCACCGGTACCGACCTCACGGATTCGGTGCACACCAACTCGGCCTTTCGATCGTGCACGTTCACTCGAACCAATCTGCAGCACAGCGTCTTCCGTCACTCGACGTTGATGGGATCGGTGTTCGTGGACACTCGCATGCGTCCGGCCACCTACGACGAAGTCGATTTCACGTTGGCCTCGCTGGGTAATGCCGACCTGCGCGGCGTCGATCTGACCGGATGTCGGATGCGGGAGGCGAACCTGACCTCGACCGATCTTCGCAAAGCGGTGCTGCGGTCCGTCGATCTCGTGGGCGCACGAACCGTCGGTGCCAAAATGGAGGAGTCGGACCTGCGCGGAGCCGTCGTCGATGCGTCGCTGTGGGTCGGCGCACTGGTGCGCGGGGCCAAGATCGAACTGATGCAAGCAGTGGCCTTCGCGGCTGCGCAGGGCTTGATCGTCGAGAGCTGACCGCGGTGATCGGCCCGGCGCGCCGCCGGACGGGCAGAACCTGAAACAATGGCCCGGTGACTGCAACGATCCTCGATGGCAAAGCGACTCGTGACGAGATTTTCGTCGACCTCACCGCCCGTGTGGCACGTCTGCGGGAGCAGGGCATCACTCCCGGCCTGGCGACGGTGCTCGTCGGAGATGATCCGGGTTCTGCCGCGTACGTGCGGGGCAAGCACAACGACTGCGCGAAGGTGGGCATCACTTCCATTCGACGCGATCTTCCCGCGGATATCACTCAGTCCGAACTCGAAGCGGTCATCGACGAGCTCAACGCCAACCCCGACTGCACGGGGTACATCGTGCAGCTTCCGTTGCCCAAGCATCTGGACGAGAACGCCGCGCTCGAGCGCATCGATCCCGACAAGGATGCCGACGGTCTGCACCCGATCAACCTCGGCCGCTTGGTGCTGGGCAAGGACGCCGCATTGCCGTGCACCCCGCGGGGCATCGTCCACTTGCTGCGGCGCTACGACGTCGCACTCGACGGGGCGCGCGCTGTGGTCATCGGCCGCGGTGTGACGGTGGGCCGACCGATCGGACTGCTGCTGACCCGCCGTTCGGAGAACGCGACGGTCACGTTGTGCCACACCGGAACTCGTGATCTTGCCGCAGAGGTCTCCCGCGCCGACATCGTCATCGCGGCCGCCGGGGTTCCCGGTTTGATCACCGCAGACATGGTCAAGCCCGGGGCGGCTGTGCTCGACGTCGGGGTCACCCGCACCGAGGACGGATTGCGCGGAGACGTCGCGGACGACGTCGCCGAGGTGGCCGGTTTCCTGTCGCCCAACCCCGGTGGAGTCGGGCCGTTGACGCGCGCGTTTCTGCTGTCCAATGTCGTGGAGCGAGCCGAACGCACTGCGGCCCAGAGTTGAGCGAGCCGAGGTGAACGACGTACAGGATGCGCGAGGCGATCACGTGCCGGGTTTCCGAGCGGCGCTCGCTCGGAATCTACCGATGGTCGTGGTGTCGATCATCGTGCTCGCCGCGCTGGTCCTGGTTCTCGCCGACCGTTGGCGGCGCGGCTCGTTCATCTTCGGGTGCGCAGCGGTGGTGGCAGCGTTGCTGCGACTGTGCCTACCCGAGTCACGCGTCGGCACCCTGAAGGTGCGCAGCAGGGGATTCGACGTGTTGGCGCTGGGAGGCGTCGGCGGCGCCATCGTCTTTCTGTCGCTGTCGATCGATCCCCTGGGGACGGACTGACGTAGACCGATCGACTCGGGTCAGCGCCGTCCGAGGCGGGCGAGCTCCATTGTCTCGGCCAGCAACTTCGCCACCGAATCGGCCTCGGTGAGAAATCCGTCGTGGCCGTCTCGCGACTGGATCACTTCGAGCCCCCGGCACTGTGGGAGTTCACGCGCAATTTCTTTCTGCAGTCGAAGCGGGTAGAGGCGATCGGAATCGACGCCCCCGACGATGGTCGGAACCGGCACGGACGCAAGGGCTTCGGCGACTCCGCCGCGTCCTCGGCCCACGTCGTGGCGGTTCATCGCTTCGCTCAGAAGAACGTACGTCGCCGCGTCGAATCGATTGACCAGTTTGGCGGCCTGATGCTCGAGGTAGCTCTGCGCGGAGTACCTGCCGCCGGCCCACGGATCCTCGTCGTTCTGCGGAGAGTTTCCGAACCGAATGTCGAGTTCGCTCTCGGTTCGGTACGTCAGATGCGCGATGCGTCGAGCGATCCCGAGTCCGGCGGTCGGGGCGGTGCCGGTGTCGTGGTAATTGCCGCCGAGCCAACCCGGATCGGCCTTGATCGCAGCGATCTGGGTGGTTTGCGTTCCGATCTGGTCCGCTGTCGCGCGGGCACCGACGGCGAGCACCAGCGCGGCACCCACCCGATCCGGATGTCCCACAATCCATTCGAGGGTGCGCATGCCGCCCATCGACCCGCCCACGACGGCGGCGAACCGATCGATGCCCAGAACATCGGCCACCGCGACCTCTGCCGCCACCTGATCGCGAATCGAAATTTCCGGGAAGCGAGAACCGTACGGGGTGCCGTCGGGGGAGATGCTGCTCGGCCCGGTGGTGCCTCCGCATCCGCCGAGCACGTTGGTGGCCACGACACACCATTCGTCGGTGTCGATGGGGCTGCCCGGTCCGACCATCCCGTTCCACCAACCGGGCAGTACGTGGTCGGCATCCGGCGGTCCCGAAACGTGGGAATCACCGGTCAACGCATGTTCGACGAGCACGACGTTGCTGCGATCGGCCGCCATCTCGCCCCAACGCTGCACCGCCACGGTCACGTGCGGAATATGAGAACCGTTCTCGAGATCGAGACCACCGATGTCGATGGTTCCCAACCGCCCGTCCGGAGACGGAAGGACCGCCTCCGGACGAACGCCTGTGTTCAAACTGTGGCTCAAGACGCCGCCGCGCGGAAGCCGACCTCGAGATCGGCGATGATGTCGTCGATTCCTTCTATACCGACGGCCAGACGCACGAGGCCGGGAGTGACGCCGGAGGCCAACTGCTCTTCCGGGGTCAACTGCGAATGCGTGGTTGATGCCGGATGGATGACGAGAGAACGCACGTCTCCGATGTTAGCCACATGACTGTGCAGAGTGAGAGCGTTGACGAACTTCTTGCCCGCGTCCACTCCTCCCTTCAGTTCGAAGGCGATGATCGCGCCCTGCCCCTTCGGGAGTAGCTGCTGCCCGCGCTCGTACCAGGGCGAGGATTCGAGTCCGGCGTAGTTGATCGAGACGACGTCGTCGCGACCGGCGAGGAACTCGGCTACCTTCTGCGCGTTCGCCACGTGCCGCTCGATTCGAAGACTCAACGTCTCGAGACCTTGGCTGATGAGGAACGCATTGAAGGGTGACACCGCAGCCCCGATGTCGCGCAACAACTGCACCCTTGCCTTCAGGGCGAAGGCCGGAGCGCCGAGATCGGCGAAGACGACACCGTGGTAACTCGGGTCCGGGGTGGTGAAGTTGGGGTGACGGCCCTGCGTCCAGTCGAACGTTCCGCCGTCGACGATGACGCCTGCGATCGCCGTGCCGTGACCGCCGAGGTACTTCGTCGCCGAGTGCACCACGATGTCGGCACCGTGCTTCAGCGGCTGCAGCAGGTACGGCGTCGCGACGGTGTTGTCGACGATCAGCGGAATGCCGTTCTCGTGGGCAACGGCCGAAATGCCGGGGATATCGAGAATGTCGTTCTTCGGATTGGAGATCGTCTCACCGTAGAACGCTTTGGTCGACGGTGTGATGGCCGCGCGCCACTGCTCGAGATCGTCCGGATCATCGACGAACGAGACGGTGATCCCCAGCTTCGGAAGCGTGTAATGAAACAGGTTGTAGGTGCCGCCGTAGAGCCGCGGGCTCGAGACGATGTGATCGCCCGCCTCGGCGAGATTGAGAATGGCGAACGTTTCTGCTGCCTGGCCCGACGCGAGCAGAAGCGCTGCGACGCCCCCTTCGAGAGCGGCGATGCGCTGCTCGACGACATCCTGCGTGGGGTTGATGATGCGGGTGTAGATGTTGCCCGGTTCCGCCAGGCCGAACAGTGCGGCCGCGTGATCGGTGTTGTCGAACGTGTACGAGGTGGTCTGGTAGATGGGCAACGCACGAGCCCTGGTGGTGCCGTCCGGTGTCTGACCCGAATGGATCTGCTTGGTCTCGAAGCTCCAGTCGGCTGCGGGATCGGTGAACGGATCCTCGGTGGGTGCTCCGGTGGCGTCGACGACGTCGGGGGTCGAATCGGTCATGGCTGGTGATACTCCGTTTTCTCAGACGTGTTTTCTGTCGAATGAAGCTCGAGAACTCGAGCGTTACGGGGCGTATCGGTACAGCAACACATGAGAACCTCCTGACATGCCTCGGCCCGTGGGGACCGAAGATCAGTGGGTCCGCTTCGGAGCGGACCCGCGCTTGTCGATACGACACGGATGTGTTGCATCGGCCTGGTCGTTCACCCGGGGCACCCCACCGCGGTTGGAGGGTTGCCGGCCAGCAAGCCGGGGCTCGATGCTGGCACTCATGACCTGGCAGGAATCTTAGCGGGTACGGGTGTCTCGGGGGAACGAGGGCGCTCACGACCCTCGAGCAGATGCTCTGGTGAGGACAATCACCGCCCGACGACTCGAAAACGAGTCGCCTCGGGGAAGACAATGAACACGACGAACGTTGTGCCGTCCGGTCGGGCTGTACTGAATCGATCCACCAGGTCGTCGATTTACCAGGTCGTCGATCCACCAGCCCCTGGCCCGCTCTGTAATCCGATTGCTTACGAAGGTTGTTCTGCTGTGACTGTCACCGATTCCGCTCTCGCCAGAAACGTCAGCGCCGTACGCGGCAAGGTGTCGAGTGGGTTGAGCGTCGGCCATCGACCGCACTCGACCCGCCGCAGGCTCGCCATGCTGGCCCTGTCCATCGGCGGCTTCGGCATCGGCACCACCGAATTCGCCTCGATGGGCCTGCTCCCGGACATCGCGACGACGATGGGAATATCGGAGCCGTCGGCCGGCCACATGATCTCCGCCTACGCGCTCGGCGTCGTCGTCGGTGCGCCGACAATCGCCGCTCTTGCGGCGCGTGTTCCTCGGCGCATGTTGTTGCTGGCGCTGATGGTGGCGTTCACGCTCGGCAATCTCGGGACGGTCTTCGCGCCGAGTTTCAACGAGTTGGTGGCCTCCCGGTTCGTGGCCGGTCTGCCGCACGGCGCGTATTTCGGCGTTGCCGCACTGGTGGCGGCGCACCTCGCTGAGCCGGGCAAACGAGCCAAGGCCGTCGCGATGGTGATGATGGGTCTATCGGTGGCGAACGTCGTCGGTGTACCGGTGGCGACCTGGATCGGCCAGGCCCTCGGGTGGCGAAGCGCATTCGCCCTCGTCGCCGTGATCGGGTTGCTCACCGTCAGTGCGCTGGTCCTGTGGATGCCGCGACTCGACGCCATGCCGACCACCAGTCCGATCACCGAGCTCGGTGCCCTCCGCCGTGGCCAGGTGTGGATGACCCTGTTCGTCGGCATCGTCGGATTCGGCGGCATGTTCGCGGTGTACACCTACATCGCGTCGACCCTGACCGACGTCGCAGGCCTTGCCCGTGCACTGGTTCCGGTGGCCTTGATGATCTACGGCCTCGGCATGGTTGCCGGCAACTACGCAGGCGGTTGGTTGGCCGACAAGTACAAGCTCAAGGGCACCTTCATCGGGCTGGCCGCGACCGCAGTGTCCCTGGCCGTCTTCGTCGTCGCGGCTCACAACCCGGTGACCGCGCTGCTTCTCGTGTTCTTGATCGGCGCGTCCGGCTCGTCCGTCGTCCCCGGACTTCAGACCCGTCTGATGGACGTGGCGGAGGACGCGCAGACTCTCGCCGCTTCACTCAACCACGCGGCGTTCAACCTGGCCAATGCCATCGGAGCCGCGGTGGGCGGCGCGGTGATCGCCGCAGGTCTCGGCTACACGGCACCGGCCGCCGTCGGCTCGGGTCTCGCTGTTGCCGGCCTGGGCGTTCTGTCCGTCGCCATGTGGATGGAGAAGCGCTCGGCGGCATGAAAGTCAGGACGTGATGGTGGTGGCGGTTCCGCCGAGCGCCTCGGACATTGCCGGAGCCACCTTGTCGATCACGTACGGCAGGCTCAGCACACTCGTGAAGTAGATCGCCCCCGCCGTCACCCCATCGGTGAAGACGAGGTTGCCGTCCTTCACCGGCTGCAGAGCGTTGTACACCGGTTCCTTCTCCAACTGGCCGCGATCGCCCGGGTTCTCCGTTCCCCAGATCAGCACATCTGCAGTGTCGAGGACCGACAGGTTCTCCAGCGGGATGCTCGCCTGCGCACTGCCGTCGGCCGGCACGAACGCGTCGATGTCGTCGGGGATCACAAAACCGAGCTTCGTCAGGAAGTCGGTGCTCAAACCGTCCTGGTACGCGATGGCCTTGCCCTCGTAGAACGCGTTCTGCAGGAAGATCGCCTTCTTCCCTGCGAACTCGGGGTGAGCCGCCGCGGCATCGGCGAACTTCTGATTCACACCGTCGATGAGTCCGTCCACTTCGGCTTTCTTACCCAACGCCCGGCCGATCTTCTCCGCCTGTACGTCCCAGGGCTCGAAGTAGGCGGTCGACGCGTCGGACTGGGCGAGCGTGGGTGCGATGTTGCTCAGAGTCCGGTAGCTGTCCGCGGTGAGACCGGCGTTGGTGGCGATGATCAGATCGGGCTCGAGGGCGGCGATCTTCTCGGTCTCGAAACCGTCGCCGTTGTTGGTGAGCACCTCGGGCTGGGCATTTCCCAGCGCGGCCCGAGCCCAGGGCCAGGTCGCGTACGGCTGGTCGCCGTACCACTCCGTCACTCCGACGGGGATCACGCCGAGGGCCAACACCGTGTCCTGTTCGGTGTATCCCGCCACCACGACGCGCGTGGGTTCCTCGGGAACGACGGTCTCGCCGAACGCATGCTTTACCGAGACGGGAAAGACGCCCGAGCTGGCGGTCGTGGGGGAGTCGGGGCCGTCGGACGTGCCGTCGGAGTTCGAGCAGGCGCTCAGTAGTCCCGCCGTGGTCAGCGCGATCGCGCACACCGCCAAAGTTCTCCGAAGTGGTCGGGTACGCATCGAGTGGGCCTTTCGTCAGGTCGGGTATCGAAAGGAAGGGTAGCCCACCCTTAGTTCGACTTTCAGGTCAACCTTCACCGAACCTCCACATTTCCCGACGAAGTCCTCCATGTCCGACCTCTAGGGTCAATTCTCATGAGCCGCACAGTTCTCGTAGTCGACGATGAACCCACGATCTCCGACGCCGTGGCCGCTCGACTGCGAGGCGAGGGGTACGACGTGGTCACTGCCGCCGACGGCCCCTCCGCGGTGGAAGTGTGCGGCCGGATCGACCCCGACGTGGTGGTGCTGGATCTGATGCTTCCCGGTTTCGACGGACTCGAAGTGTGTCGACGCATCCAGGCATCCCGGCCGGTACCGGTACTGATGTTGACGGCCAAGTCCGACGAGACCGACATGCTCGTCGGGCTGGGCGTCGGTGCGGACGATTATCTGGGCAAGCCGTTCAGCATGCGTGAACTGGTCGCGCGTGTGCACGCTCTCATCAGGCGCGCCGAGCGCGTCGTCACTCCCGAGCAGTACACCACTCGAATCGGCGACGTGCACATCGATCACCGGGAGCGACGCGTCTCCACCGACGCGGGCGACATCCACGTCACCAGAACCGAATTCGACATCCTGGCGTATCTGGCCGCTCGACCTCGCACGGCGGTGTCCAGGGAGACCCTGCTGTCGGAACTGTGGGGTTGGGACGATTCGGCCAGCAGTCGTACCGTCGACAGTCATGTGAAAGCGTTGCGGCGCAAGCTCGGTGGCGACCTGATTCGTACCGTCCACGGCGTCGGATACGCCGTGGAGGCACCGCGATGAGGCCGATGCTGCCGCGTCCGCTCGATCCCTTGCGGTCGTTCAAACTCAAGGTCTCGCTCGTGGTGGGCATCGTGCTGGTGCTGGCGAGCGTCGTCTTCTGGATCGGGGCCGGCTGGCAGTTTCGCTACACACTTCTCGCCGCATTGATCGTGTCTTTGGCCGCAACACAATTCGTCGCGCACGGCATGACGTCGCCCCTGCGAGAGATGACCTCGGCAGCCAAAGCGATGGCGCGAGGCGACTATTCGACCCGGGTGCGTGCCACGTCCCGCGACGAGGTGGGCGAGCTCGCCACCGCGTTCAACACCATGGCGAGCGACTTGGAAGCCGCCGAGAAGTACCGCCGCGAGCTGATCGGAAACGTCTCCCACGAGTTGAAGACTCCCATCGCTGCCTTGCGGGCAGTGCTCGAGAACATGGTCGACGGGGTGACCGAACCCGACCCGGCCACGTTGTCTGTCGCCCTGGGCCAGACCGAGAGACTGGGAAACCTGGTGACCGAACTGCTCGATCTGTCGAGGGTCGAGGGCGGAGTGCTGAGCATCGTCCCGACGGAATTCCCGGTGCGCCCCTTCCTCGAGGAGGCGACCGGCGTTCACCGAGAACGAGTATCGATCGTCGTCTCACCCGGTGCCGGGACGGTCGTCGCCGACCGCGCTCGAATGACGCAGGTGATCACCAATCTCGTCGACAACGCCGTACGGCATTCGCCGCAGTCGGGCACGGTGAGTATCCGAGCGCATCGAACCGGGGACCGGTTCGCGTTCGATGTTCGCGACGAGGGTCCCGGCATCGCACCGGCCGACCGTCACACGGTGTTCGACCGGTTCACTCGCGGCGGATCCACCGACGGCGGAACAGGTCTCGGACTCGGAATCGCACGGTGGGCCACCGAACTGCACGGCGGGACCATCGACGTTCTCGACAGTGAGTCGGGCTGCCACATCAGAGTGGCCATCCCCGAGCGCTGACAACCCACCTTCTTTCACACACCCACTCACCTCGACTGCTCGTCCCTGGACCGCAGCCGCGGTTCGGCATGCCTCGAACACAGAAATGGATCCCAGCCATGACCACGATCGGAATACCCATGCACCCCAGAACGCGGCCTCGTCGGTCGCTGTGGAGCCCTCGAACCTGGCCGGTGCTGCGACACTCTCGGGCACCCCGCGCGGCACTTCTAGGAGCGCTTGCTGCCGGGCTCGTCGCGACAGTGATATTGGGCTACAACAACTTCGGCGTAACCATCACCGCCGCAAGCATCATGGCTGTCGTCGTAGCGGTACGGCGTGCGTCGTTGTCGCCGTGGGAGTGGGTGGGTGTGGCGGGGGTCCTCGCCTTGTCCAGCGTCGCGGCGCTACGAGAGGCGGAGTGGATCGTCGCTCTGTCCGTTGCCCTTGCGGTCGTCGTCGGGTCGGTCGTTCTCTCGCGGGCCTGGACTTGGACGGGCATCGCTCTCGGCGCCGTGCTGCCGCTGCTGCTGCCCTTGCGGGTCGTGCGGTGGACGCGACGAGGGGCGGGAACCATCGATCTCGACGGGCCCAAGCCGATCCGAATCGGCGTGGTCGCCGCCGTCACCGTCGCGCTCTGTGTGGTGTTCGCCGCGCTGTTCGGGGCGGCGGATCGACGTTTCGCGGATGCTCTGGGCTCGGTCACTCCGCAGTTCGATCTCGGATCGATCTTCGGGCGAGTGGTCGTATTCGTACTGACGGCTGCAGGTGCGCTCGCCGCCGCATACGTGGCCGTGCATCCGCCGCGCTTCGACCGCCTGGCGGCAACACCGCGTCGCACACTTCGGTTGTGGGAGTGGGCAATACCGCTCGGCGCTGTCGTCGGCCTGTTCGGCGTGTTCGTCGCCTTTCAGATTCCGAGCTTGTTCGGCGGCCAGGGACACGTTCTGAGCACCGAAGGTTTGACCAACGCCGAGTACGCACGGCAGGGCTTCTGGCAGTTGCTGACGGTGACGGTATTGACCTTGCTCGTCATCGCGGTCACCGTGACCAAGGCCGAACGAACGGACCTACGCGACCGACTTGCATTGCGGGTTCTGCTCGGCGCGCTGTGCGCACTGTCGGTGGTGATCGTGGCGTCGGCGTTGCATCGAATGTCGTTGTACGAGGAGCAGTACGGCTACACCACCCTGCGGCTGTTCGTCACCGCGGTCGAATGGTGGTTGGGTTCGGTGTTCGTACTGCTGCTCGTCGCGGGCGTACGGATGTCGGGTCGCTGGCTTCCGCGAGCAGTCGGCGTGGGAGCAGTGCTGACCGTTCTCGCGCTCGCGGCCGTGAACCCGGACGCGTACATCGCGCGGCAGAACGTCGAACGGTTCGAGGAGACGGGGCGGATCGACGTGTTCTACCTTGGCGGGTTGTCGGCAGACGCAGATCCCGAACTCGATCGCCTACCCCAACGTGTTCGTGAGTGTGTTCAGGCCCGAGGCCCGGTCTCGTGGGGAGACAGCTGGTACCAGTGCACAGACCCGACGGTATCTGTACCCTGAGCAACGACTCGACGATCGGTGACGAAGGACGGAGGTGCACGATGGGCTATCAGAACCTCGTCGTCACGTCGGTGCTGTTCTTCACGCTGCTGCTGACTACTCCGGCCGGACCGGCGGATCTCGCGCTGATCATCGTCGCTGCTCTGGCGGCGGCGGTGTTCTACGCGCATCGTGCCGGGGCGCTGAGCCTTCTGTACCGTCCGTCGAACGTCGGACCGAATGCGGAGGAGCGCCACCTTCGTGGCTCGTTCCGACGTCAACATCGCCCCGACGCACCCGGTCGCCCGCAGCCGCGAGCACCCGGTCTCCTGGTGGGAGCGCTGTAGTTCGACAGCTCTCCCACACCTCACGCGCCCCTGGTCCACGAGGTTCATCGGGAGAATCACTATGTTGTCCATCGACAACGCCACCCGCCGTGTCGGTTCGACGGCTGCATTCGACGTAATTTCCAGGCGTGCGGTGTCGCCGTGGCGAGCCGCAGTGGTCACCCTTGTCGGGGTGGCGGCAGTCCTGCTGGTCGTCTTCGCCGTCGTCGATGCCCAGCCCGCGGCCCAGATAGCGATGTTCGGTGCGTTGGTGGCTGCGGCACTGCTGGTGACGGGTGCATCGGCCGACGTCCTCGTCGTGGTGCCGCCCGCGTCCACAACCGCCGGATCCGACGGCGGCAGACTCCGCGGGGCCTACCGCAGACAAGAGCAACCCGACACGCCAGGCCGCCCTATGCCGAGAGCACCCGGATCGGTTCACGGACCGGATCGGTGGCTCCAGTTCCGCTGAGCCACTGCGAGATCCGGTCGAGACGTCATCCGACCGATTTCTCTCTCAGTGAGGCACTCCATCATGCTCGATTTCGTCTATTACCCCGTCTCCGCGGTGCTGTGGTTCTGGCACCGGGTGTTCGGTTTCGTGCTCGGCCCCGACAACGGCGTCGCCTGGGCCTTGGCCGTCGTATTTTTGGTCTTCACGCTACGAACGCTGTTGATCAAACCGTTCGTCGGTCAGATTCGTTCACAGCTCGCCATGAAGAAACTCCAACCCAGGCTCGAGGAGGTACGGAAGAAGTACTCCGGTGACCGGGCTCGACAGGCCACGGAAATCCGCACAGTGCAAAAGGAACACGGGGTGAACCCACTGATGGGTTGCCTCCCGCTGCTCGCGCAAGCACCGGTGTTCATCGGTCTGCTGCACGTGTTGCGCTCGTTCAACCGGACGGGAACCGGGTTCGGGCATCTCGGTATGTCGGCGCAGGAGAATGCGAGTACAGCCAACTACGTGTTCGGTGCGGGCGATGTGCAGTCGTTTCTCGACGCGCGGCTGTTCGGCGCACCGATCTCCGCTGCCGTCAGTAGCTCTCGAGATGTTCTCGAAGCGTTCGGTCCGTTCGGTGGGGTGCCGTCGGTGTGGAGCATCGCGGTCGTCGCGGTGCCGTTGATGATCGTTGCCGCGGTGGCTACCCACCTGAACTCCCGGGCATCGATCGCGCGTCAGGATGCGGCCGCCGCGGCGAACCCGCAGACCGCGATCATGAACAAACTCGCGCTGTGGGTCTTCCCGGCCGGGGTGCTGATCGGTGGCCCGGTGCTGCCCGTTGCGGTGCTGCTCTATTGGGTGAGCAACAACATCTGGACCTACGCCCAGCAGCACATCGTCTACCGACGGATCGACCGGGAGCCGGTCGCGGTGCCGTCGATGACTTCGGCGGTGACGGCTCCGAAGCCAAGAGCCAAACCGAAGAGAAGGTGAGCCTGCGGAGGCCACCTGCCGGTTGTCGGTGGCCTCCGCTACGGTCGTCGGCGTGCCGATCACTATTTCCACTGTCAACGTCAACGGGATCCGCGCGGCTGTTCGCAAGGGCATGCTTCCGTGGCTCGAGGCCACCGATGCCGACGTCATCTGTCTTCAGGAGACACGCGCCAACGACGGCGAGCTGACCACAGCACTGGCCCCGGCCCTCGATGCGGGATGGCATCTGGCGTCGGCGGAACCGTCGGCAAAGGGACGCAACGGTGTAGCCCTGCTGTCGAGGGCCGCGCCGGAGGCGATCAGAACCGGCATCGGCGTCGCTGAATTCGCCGACGCGGGTCGCTACATCGAAGGAGACTACGGTGACGTCACCGTGGCGAGCCTGTACCTGCCGTCGGGCGAGGTGGGGACCGACCGACAGGACGAGAAGGAACGCTTCATGGCTGCGTTCGCGAAGTATCTCGCCAAGACCGCCAAGGCAACGACGTCCGCCGAGCGCGACGTCGTGGTCTGCGGCGACTGGAACATCGCCCATACCGAAGCAGATCTGAAGTCGTGGAAGACCAACCGCAAGAAGTCGGGTTTCCTGCCCGAAGAACGTGAGTGGGTATCGCGATTGCTCGCCGAGAAGTCACCGTGGACCGACGTCGTGCGTGAGCTGCACCCCGGCGTCGAGGGGCCGTACAGCTGGTGGTCCTACCGCGGTAAGGCGTTCGACAACGACGCCGGGTGGCGCATCGACTACCAACTCGCCACCGGTGATCTGGCCGAGCGTGCGAAAGAAGCTGTCACCGAAAGAGCGGAGGCGTACGACCAGCGGTGGTCCGATCACGCGCCGGTGACGGTGCGCTACCGCTAGGAGCGGAGCCTGCGGAGTGACCGGGGTGTTAGGAGTGGAGCCTGCGGAGTGACCGGGGTGTTAGGAGCGGAGTCTGCGGAGTGACCGGGTGGTGGGAGCGGAGCCTGCGGAGTGACCGGTGTGGTGAGGAGCGGAGCCTGCGGAGCGACTGGTGTGGCAAGGCAATCGGTACGGGTCGGGGACGGCGTGAAAAGATTGCCGCATGTCTTCTCCTGACTCGATCGACACGTCGCAGGGTCCGCGTCGTCGGGTGCTCTCGGGCATCCAACCGACGGCGGATTCGTTCCATCTCGGTAACTACCTGGGTGCTGTGCGGAACTGGGTGGAGTTGCAGGAGGAGTTCGATGCGTTCTACTTCGTTCCCGATCTCCATGCGATCACGGTTCCGCAGGACCCGAAGGAATTGCGTCGGCGCACCCGGATAGCGGCCGCACAACTGTTGGCGGTGGGTATCGATCCCGAGAAGTCGACGTTGTTCGTGCAGAGCCAGGTTCCCGAGCATGCGCAGTTGGCGTGGGTTCTCAACTGCATCACCGGGTTCGGCGAAGCCGGCCGGATGACGCAGTTCAAGGACAAGTCCGCCAAGCAGGGTCGCGATCACACCAGCGTCGGGTTGTTCACCTATCCCATTCTGCAGGCCGCGGACATCCTGCTGTACCGGCCGAATCTCGTTCCGGTGGGCGAGGATCAGCGTCAGCATCTGGAGTTGACTCGCGATCTGGCGCAGAGGTTCAACTCGCGGTTCAAGAAGACCTTCGTGGTTCCCGATGCACACATCATCAAGGGCACGGCCAAGATCTTCGACCTGCAGGATCCGACGGCGAAGATGAGCAAGTCGTCGTCGAATCCGGCGGGCATCGTCAACATCCTGGACGATCCGAAGGTGTCCGCGAAGAAGATTCGTTCGGCAGTGACGGACAACGAACGCGATATCGTCTTCGATCCGGAGAACAAGGCAGGCGTCAGCAATCTTCTGGTGATTCAGTCCGCTTTGTCCGGGAAGAGCATCGATGATCTGGTCGCCGGTTACGCAGGCAAGGGCTACGGCGATCTCAAGTCCGACACTGCCGACGTGCTGACCGAGTTCGTGGTTCCGCTGCGCGAACGAATGGACGGATTCATGTCCGACGTAGCCGAATTGGATCGCCTCCTCGCTGCCGGTGCGGATCGAGCCAGGGAGGTCGCGAGCAGAACGCTGGCTCAGGTGTACGACAGGGTGGGGTTCCTTCCTCCCGGCGCATAGACCTGTCAGTACACGATATTCGCGCTACACGACATTTCGAGGACACGGCCCGAACAGCCGCCGACGACAGCGAAAAGGTGAGTGCCATGCCCGATTTCAAGGCCATGCTCGACGATCGGCGTGCTCGGTGGCCGTGGCTGGATCACACTGTTGTTGCCGCGCAGCGGTATCAGGGGCAGAAGGGCGATTACTACGCCGCTGGAATGACGTATTTCAGTGTGCTGGCGTTGTTTCCGCTGCTGATGGTTGCATTCGCCGTTGCCGGGTTCGTACTGGTGAATCAGCCCGAATGGCTTGCCGAGATTCAGTCGCAGATCGCCGAGAACGTCCCCGGTAGCTTCGGTGAGACGATCAGCTCGCTGATCGATACCGCGATCGAGTCCCGTACCGGTGTCGGTGTCATCGGCCTGCTCGGCGCGCTGTACGCGGGGCTCGGTTGGGTGGCCAATCTGCGTGAGGCCCTGACCGCGATGTGGGAGAGCCAGCACGAGTCGGGTGGATTCCTTGCGACCAAGGCCAAGGACCTCGCGGCTCTGCTCGGCCTGGGAGCAGCTCTGGTGCTTTCTCTCGGGCTGTCCGCGTTGGCCGGGGGCGGCGTCATGCGTGGCATTCTGGAATGGTTGAACCTCGATTCCGTTCCCGGCGTCGGAGTGGCGCTGCGGGTCTTCTCGATACTGCTCGCGCTTGCCGGAACGTGGGCGCTGTTCACCTGGGTGATCTCACGTCTGCCCCGCGAACCGGTGTCGTGGCGCAGTGCGGCCAAAGGTGCACTGTTGGCCGCAGTCGGTTTCGAGATCTTCAAGCAACTCGG
This sequence comes from Rhodococcus sp. NPDC080181, assembly GCF_040702225.1. Lineage (NCBI taxonomy): Bacteria > Bacillati > Actinomycetota > Actinomycetes > Mycobacteriales > Nocardiaceae > Rhodococcus > Rhodococcus sp. NPDC080181. The sequence continues at coordinate 16,526 of NZ_JBFBKN010000031.1, read as the reverse complement.
CGCGATCTACCTCGCGTCCGTCACGAGCGGGCCCGCCGGAGTCGTGTTCGGTCCCATCATCGGTCTGTTGGTGTTCGTGTTCACGACGTCGCGGTTGGTGCTGTTCTCGACTGCGTTCGCAGCCACCACTCGGGAGAGCCTTGCTGACGCCCATGTGCCGGCGCCGGACCCCGCGGTGATCAACACCCGGGTCGAGGTGAGCGACGGCCCGGGTGTCAAGGGTGGTCTGGCCTTGGTGGGCGCGGGCGCTCTGGCCGCTCTGGGTATCGCTGGACTTCGCAATCGGCGACGCTGATCCGAGGCAACCTACCTGCGAATGTGAGAGGCGGCGGGGGAGTTCAGGGGCGGCGAGACAGTGTGCGTGCGCCCCACAGCAAACCGGCCACGACCAGTGCACCGATGACCCCGATCGCGATGCGCACGACCGTGTCGCCCTGCGCCTGCAGATCGGATTGTCGGGTACCCGATTCGGCACTCGACGCCGACGCAGGGGGTTGAGCAAGGGTTGGCACCGCGCTGGTGGCACGTGTACTCGTCACCGGCGACGTGGAATCCGGTTCGACCAGATCGCCGACGCTGCTGCTCGTATCCAGGGCGAACCCGTAGTCGAGCAGCCGAGCCGCCTGTTCCCACGGCCGGATCGGTAGTACGTCACCCTTCATGAGCGTCACGACCAGACGGCGACCGTTGCGTTCGGCACCCGCCACGAAGGTCTGCCGGGCATCGTCGGTGTAGCCGGTCTTGCCGCCGAGAGCGCCCGGATAGTTGTAGAGCAGCTGGTTGTCGTTGGACAGCGTGAAACCGGGGCGGTCTTGGTCGTCGGGGATCGTGGGATCCTTCGGATAGCCGGGAAACTGCACGTTCTCGGTCGAAATCAGTTGCGCGAAGGTCGAATTGCGCATGGCCTCCCGGTAGAACAGTGCCAGGTCGTAGGCCGAGCTCGCCATGCCGGGCCCGTCCAGGCCGGAGGGGGTCGCGGTCCGTGTGTCGAGCGCGCCCAACTCTGCTGCCTTGGCATTCATCTTCTCGACGGTCGCGGCGTCACCTCCCAGCTGAGCCGACAAGGCATGCGCGGCATCGTTTCCCGACGCCATGACCAGGCCCTGCAACAGTTGCAGATTGGTGTAGACACCGTTCTTCCCGATGCCGACGGCGCTGCCTTCTGCGTCGGCGTCCTCGGCCGTCGCGGTGATCTGTTTGCCGAGGTCCAGCTCGTCCAGAGCGACGAGGGCGAGCAGTATTTTGATCGTGCTCGCCGGTCGGTGCCGACCGTGTGGATCCTTGGCGGCTACCACCGATCCGGAATCGAGGTCTGCCACCACGAACCCGGTTGCCGAGATGTCCGCGGGCAGTGGGGGCGCGCCGTCCGGCACGATCGCGCCGCACTCGGCCAGTCGGGATCCGCCCACCGGGTCCGCCGGGATCGGAACCGGTTGTGGCGCAGTGCTACCCGGAGCCGGAACATCCGAGGAATCGATCGCCGGGGGCGGCGAGGCCGCGAACGGGCACGCGTCGGTGTTCGGCGTCGTGAACGGTGGCGTCGTCGATACGACGGGTGGCTCGACTGCCGGCTGCGCCGATGCCGGGCCGCCGCCGACGCCGGCGAGAGCGAGAGCTGTCGCCCACACGGCTACGAACTTTCGAGTCCTTTTCATCGCGAATTACCATAGGCGCTGCAGAGGTCACCGAGGCCGCGACCCACCGGGGAGCGGGCCGGTTCGAAGGCCCTGCCAAACTACGTCCATCGTCTGTGATCGGCATTACGTTGTACAGACAGTGATCCGCCGAGCTGTACTACCGACAGCTCGGTCGCCCGAGAGGAACCCGGATGACATTTCGACAGGCGGCCCGTACCGGCTCGCTCCGCTCGGTTCGACGCCGCGCCGGTGGGGCGGGTGTCGCACTCGGGTTGGTGATGGTGCTGACGCTGACGGCCTGTTCGAGCACCGGTGGGGCTCCACGATCTACCGACAACGGCAGCAATGCGGGAGTGGCGAACACGCCTGCGGCGACGGTAGCGATGATCACGCACGAGGTACCGGGCGACACGTTCTGGGATCTCATCCGAAAGGGAGCCGAGGCCGCAGCCGCCAAGGACAACATCGAGCTCCGCTACTCGGCCGATCCGGAGGCACCCAATCAAGCCAATCTCGTTCAGAGCGCGATCGACTCGAAGGTGGACGGCATCGCTCTGACACTGGCCAAGCCCGAGGCCATGGCTCCGGCTGTCGAGGCGGCAACCGCAGCGGGCATCCCGGTCGTCGCCTTCAATTCCGGCTACGACGCATGGAGCGCAATGGGGGTGCAGCAGTACTTCGGTCAGGACGAAACCATCGCGGGTAGGGCTGCCGGGGCGCGGCTCACCGACGACGGTGCGCGAAAGACCTTGTGCATCATCCAGGAGCAGGGTGCGGTAGCGCTCGAAGCACGCTGCGCAGGAGTTCGACAGGGCTTCACCGGGGGCAGCACCGAAATTCTGAACGTCAACAGCAAGGACATGCCGTCGGTCGAGGCGACGATCACCGCGAAGCTCCAGCAGGACCCGAGCATCGATCACGTGGTAGCGCTCGCGGCCCCAATCGCACTGACCGCGGTGCAATCGAAGACCAATGCCGGTAGCGACGCCACCGTCGTCACGTTCGACACCAACGCGGCTCTCGTCGACGCGATCGAGTCCGGTGACGTCGCCTGGGCCATCGATCAGCAGCCCTATCTGCAGGGTTATCTCGCCATCGACTCCCTGTGGCTCTACCTCAACAACGGCAACACCATCGGCGGCGGCACCCCGGTGCTCACCGGCCCGGCCTTCGTCGACTCGACCAACATCGAGGCCATCGCCGAGTACGCCCGCAACGGAACTCGCTGAGCGTCGTCCGGACGCGGAAGGAACATCATGCCAACACAGGCCGACCCGGCTTCGGGAACGCACGCCGTGATCCTGGACGAGCGGGTGAAGAAGCAGAAACCGTTGCAGCGCTTGCTGATTCGCCCAGAGATGGGTGCCCTGTTCGGTGCGATCGCCATCTTCGTCTTCTTCTGCATCGTCGCGCCGCCGTTTCGGTCTCCCGAAGCGCTGGCGACCGTGCTGTACGCGTCGTCGACGATCGGAATCATGGCGATCGGTGTCGCGCTGCTGATGATCGGCGGCGAGTTCGACCTGTCCACCGGGGTCGCGGTCACGTTCTCCTCGATCATGGCCTCGATGCTCGCCTACAACCTGCATCTCAACGTGTGGACCGGAGCTGTGCTGGCGCTGGGCCTGGCATCGGCGGTCGGCTTCGTCAACGGGTATCTGGTGACGAAGACGAGAATTCCGTCGTTCCTGATCACGCTGGCATCGTTCCTGATGCTCACCGGCATCAATCTGGCCGTCACCAAACTCGTCACCGGACAGGTTGCGACCCCGTCGATCTCGGACATGCAGGGCTTCGACTCGGCGAAGGCCGTGTTCTCTTCGTCGTTCTCGCTGTTCGGGGTCTCCATCCGTATCACCGTCGTGTGGTGGGTCGTGTTCACACTCGTGGCCACGTGGGTGCTCATGAGAACTCGCATCGGTAACTGGATCTTCGCCGTCGGCGGCGATCAGGAATCGGCCAGGGCCGTCGGTGTTCCGGTGACCAAGGTCAAGATCGGCCTGTTCGTGTTCGTAGGGTTCTGCGCGTGGTTCGTCGGGATGCACCTGCTGTTCGCGTTCGACACCGTGCAGTCCGGCCAAGGCGTCGGCAACGAATTCCTCTACATCATCGCGGCAGTCATCGGAGGGTGTCTGCTCACGGGTGGGTACGGCACCGCCGTCGGAGCCTTCATCGGTGCGTTCATCTTCGGAATGACCAACCAGGGCATCGTGTATGCCGGATGGAATCCCGACTGGTTCAAGTTCTTTCTCGGCGCGATGCTCCTCTTCGCCGTGATCGCCAACAACTCCTTCCGTAACTACGCGGCGAAAAGGTGAGCATGACTACCTCCTCGGACCAGCCCGTCCAGTCGCCGTCGGCGCCGCTCATCGAGCTGAAGAACGTCGGTAAGAACTACGGCAACATCGTTGCGCTGCACGGAATCGACCTACGCGTCGGTGCCGGTGAGGTCACCGGAGTTCTCGGTGACAACGGCGCAGGCAAGTCCACGTTGATCAAGATCATGGCGGGCCTGCACAAGCAGTCCGAGGGGGAGCTGTTCGTCGACGGCACACCGAGGACGTTCGACTCGCCGAGGGATGCTCTCGACCTGGGTATCGCGACGGTCTACCAGGATCTTGCCGTGGTCGCGCTGATGCCGGTGTGGCGCAACTTCTTTCTCGGCCAGGAGCTCACGAAGGGCAGATTCTTCAAGACTCTGGACACGAACGCCATGCGCGCGACGACCATCGAAGAGCTGCGCAAGATGGGCATCGATCTGCCCGACGTCGATGCCCCCATCGGGGCGCTGTCCGGCGGTCAGCGGCAATGCGTGGCAATTGCGCGCGCGATCTTCTTCGGAGCCCGTGTGCTGATTCTCGACGAGCCCACCGCGGCGCTGGGAGTCAAGCAATCCGGGATGGTGCTGCGCTACATCTCTGCCGCCAAGGAACAGGGACTGGGCGTCGTGTTCATCACCCACAATCCTCACCACGCGTACCTGGTGGGCGATCATTTCGTCCTGCTCGACCGCGGCCGCCAGAAATTGGATTGCACCTACGACGACATCTCGCTCGACGAGCTCACGACCGAAATGGCCGGGGGTCAAGAGCTCGCAACCCTTACCCACGAACTCGGTCGCTGAGACCCGCGATGGGTGAGACACGGGCACGGCGGGTAGAAGAGCAGTAGTGGTGCCCGAGGGCGGCACCGGACGAAGGAGTCGACCATGAGCAAGCACGAACCCCTCGGGCCACTGTCGCCGGATTTCCTCGAATCGGATTTCTATGGGTATCAGGGCTTGCTCGACGAAGCCGAGACCGACGTGGTCCTGCGTACCCGCCGGTTTCTCCAGGAGCAGGTTGCGCCGCGAGCCAACGAGTTCTGGGAGAAGGCCGTGTCACCGGTACACCTGATGCCGGCCATCGCCGAACTCGAAATCGCGGGTCTGGGATACACCTTTGACGACCGCAAGGCCTCCCGCAAACTACTCACCGGCTGGCTCGAAATGGAGTTCGCGCGGGTCGATCCGTCCACCGGAACGATGTTCAGCGTGCACAGTTCGCTGGCGATGAGCAGTATCTCGATTCTGGGGTCCGAAGAACAACGGCAGCGCTGGTTGCCCAGCATGCGGCGGATGGAGACGATCGGGGCGTTCGGACTCTCCGAACCGCACGGCGGATCGGACGTCGCCGGCGGGCTGGAGACCACGGCTCGCCTCGATGGAGACCATTGGATTCTCAACGGAAGCAAGCGATGGATCGGTAATGCGACCTTCGCGGACCTGACGATCGTCTTCGCCAAGGACGAGGCCGACGGCGAGGTCAAGGGCTTCGTGGTCGAGAAGGAATTCGAGGGGTTCCGGGCCGAGAAGATCGAAGGGAAGTACTCGCTTCGCGCCGTGGAGAACGCCGACGTTCATCTCGAGAACTGCCGCGTCCCGGTCGCCAACAAGCTGGCCGATGCCAACTCGTTCGCCGACACCGCCAAGGTGCTTCGGCTGACCCGCGGAGGAGTGGCGTTCCAAGCCGTCGGCGTCATGATGGGCGCGTACGAGCGAGCCGTCGCCTACGCGCGCGAACGGGAGCAGTTCGGGTCTCCGATCGCCTCGTTCCAGCTCATTGCCGATCTCATCGCGCGGATGACGGCGAACATCACCGCGTCTCTGGGGATGGCCGTTCGCGTCGCACAACTGCAGGGCAACGGAGTTCATCACGACGAGCATGCGGCGCTCGCGAAGACGTTCTGCACGACGCGTCTGCGCGAGGTGGTCGGATGGGCCCGAGAGATCATGGGCGGCAACGGAATTCTCATCGAGCACGAGGTCATCAGGTTCTTCTCCGATGCCGAGGCGTTGTACTCGTACGAGGGCACCGCTCAGATCAACAACCTCATCGTCGGCCGCGGCGTGACGGGTTACAGCGCGTTCGTGTGACGGACAGACGAAAGCGCCCCTTCGCGTGTGCGAAGGGGCGCTTTCGCCGTAGCCGTGGTGACTAGCGAGCGAACAGCAGTGCGCGCTTGACTTCCTGGATGGCCTTGGTCACCTGGATGCCACGAGGGCATGCGTCGGTGCAGTTGAACGTGGTGCGGCAGCGCCACACACCCTCGACGTCGTTGAGGATGTCCAGACGCTCGGTGGCACCCTCGTCACGGCTGTCGAAGATGAACCGGTGCGCGTTGACGATGGCCGCCGGACCGAAGTAGCTTCCGTCGCTCCAGAACACCGGGCACGAGGTGGTGCAGCACGCACACAGGATGCACTTGGTGGTGTCGTCGAAACGGGCGCGGTCCGCAGCCGACTGAATGCGCTCGCGGGTCGGCTCGTTGCCCGTCGTCATGAGGAACGGCTTCACGGCGCGGAACGCGTCGAAGAAGGGCTCCATGTTGACGATGAGATCCTTCTCCACCGGCAAGCCACGGATGGGCTCGATGGTGATGTTGAGGGTCTTCGACGAATCCTTCGGCAGCATGTCGCGCATCAGCACCTTGCAGGCGAGACGGTTGACGCCGTTGATGCGCATCGCGTCACTGCCACAGACGCCGTGGGCGCACGAGCGACGGAACGTCAGAGTTCCGTCGAGGTAGCCCTTGACGTAGTGCAGCAGGTTCAGCAGGCGGTCGGTGGGCAGCGTGGGGACCTGGAAGGTGTCCCAGTACTGGCCGTCGCCGCTCTCGGGGTTGAAACGAGCGATCTTGAGCGTGACCATGACCGCGCCGTCGGGCACGGGAGGCAGATCGTTCTGTTCGGACTTCTTGTCCAGTGTGGGTGCGCTCATGTCAGTACTTCCGCTCCATCGGCTCGTAGCGGGTCTGGATTACCGGCTTGTAGTCCAGGCGGATCTCGGTGAGCAAACCTTCGCCCTCCTTGTAGGCCATGGTGTGCTTCATGTACTCGGCGTCGTTGCGATCGGGGAAGTCCTCGCGAGCGTGTCCGCCGCGTGATTCCTTGCGATTGAGCGCTCCGACGACGGTCACCTCGGCCATCTCGAGCAGGAAGCCGAGTTCGATGGCCTCGAGCAGGTCGCTGTTGTAGCGCTTGCCCTTGTCCGCGACGGTGATGTGGTTGTAGCGCTCCTTGAGGGCGCGCACATCCTTCAGCGCCGTCTCGAGGCGTTCCTGCGTGCGGAAGACCGACGCGTTGTTGTCCATCGACTGCTGCATCTCGGAACGGATGTCGGCCACCCGCTCGTGACCGTGGTCGGACAGGATCAGCTCGAGCCAGTCCTGCACCATCTTCGCCGGCTCCTCGGGGAGCGGGGTGAAGTCCACCGAGTTGGCGTACTCGGCCGCGGCGATGCCCGCACGACGACCGAAGACGTTGATGTCGAGCAGCGAGTTGGTTCCCAGACGGTTCGCGCCGTGCACCGACACACAGGCACACTCACCTGCCGCGTACAGGCCGGGGACGATGTCCTCGTTGTTGCGCAGCACCTCACCACGAATCTTGGTGGGGATACCGCCCATGACGTAGTGACAGGTCGGGTAGACCGGCACCGGCTCCTTGACGGGGTCGACACCGAGGTAGGTGCGCGAGAACTCCATGATGTCGGGGAGCTTCTCGTCGAGAACTTCCTCGGGGATGTGGGTGACGTCGATGTAGACGTAGTCCTTGTTGGGACCACCGCCGCGTCCCTCGAGAACCTCGAGCACCATCGACCGCGCCACGATGTCGCGCGGAGCGAGGTCCTTGATGGTCGGGGCGTACCGCTCCATGAAGCGTTCACCCGACTCGTTGCGCAGAATGCCGCCTTCGCCGCGGACGGCCTCGGAGATGAGGATGCCCAGGCCTGCGAGGCCGGTCGGATGGAACTGGTGGAACTCCATGTCCTCCAAGGGAAGTCCCTTGCGGAACACGATGCTCATGCCGTCGCCGGTCAGAGTGTGCGCGTTGGAGGTCGTCTTGTAGATACGTCCCGAGCCGCCGGTCGCGAAGATGATCGACTTGGCGTGGAAGATGTGCAGTTCGCCGGTGGCGAGTTCGTAGGCGATGATGCCGGTGGCAACCGGCCCGTCGTCCGTCTCGGTCAGGCAGAGATCGAGCGCGTAGAACTCGTTGTAGAACTCGACGTCGTGCTTGACGCAGTTCTGGTAGAGCGTCTGCAGAATCATGTGACCGGTGCGGTCGGCTGCGTAGCACGCGCGACGAACGGGTGCCTTGCCGTGGTCACGGGTGTGGCCGCCGAAGCGTCGCTGGTCGATCTTTCCTTCGGGCGTCCGGTTGAACGGAAGACCCATCTTCTCGAGGTCGAGGACGGCGTCGATGGCCTCCTTGGCCATGATCTCCACCGCGTCCTGGTCGGCGAGGTAGTCGCCGCCCTTGACGGTGTCGAACGTGTGCCACTCCCAGTTGTCTTCCTCCACGTTGGCCAGGGCGGCACACATGCCGCCCTGAGCTGCTCCGGTGTGGGAGCGGGTGGGGTAGAGCTTGGTCAATACGGCTGTCCGAGCACGGGGTCCGGCTTCGATCGCAGCACGCATTCCGGCACCGCCTGCGCCGACGATCAGTACGTCGTAACGATGTTCCTGCATGTAAGCGTCAGTGTCCTTAGCTCGCCGAGATGTTGGGATCGAAGGTGAAGATGACGTAGGTGCCGACGCCCATGATGAGGATCATCGACAGCACCAGCAAGGTCGTCAGCCAGAATCGCGTCGAGTCCTTGCGGGAGTAGTCGGCGATGATGGTGCGCAGACCGTTGCCGCCGTGCAGCTGTGCCAGCCACAGCATCGTCAGATCCCAGAACTGCCAGAACGGGCTGGCCCAACGGCCGGCGACGAAGGCGAAGTTGATGCGGTGTACGCCGTCGTCGAGCATCAGCATGATGAACATGTGGCCCAGGACCAGCACGACGAGTGCCAGGCCGGAGAACCGCATGAACAGCCACGCGTAGAGCTCGAAGTTGCCCTTGCTCTGACGCCGCGGCGAACGCGGGTTGGCCAGGCTGGCCGGACGGTCGTAGTTCGTGCCGAGGACCTTCGCCTCGGGACCCTGCGTCGACATCAGTGACCACCCGCCGTGAACATGTTGTAGAAGATTCGTCCCGCGCCCGGGATCATGACGACGAGCCAGACGACTGCGATGACCCAGAGCATCAGCTTCTGGTACTGCGGTCCCTTGGCCCAGAAGTCGATCAGCATGACTCGGATGCCGTTCAACGCGTGGTACAGCACTGCCGCGACGAGGCCGAGTTCCATGAGTCCGACGAGCGGGGTCTTGTAGGTTTCGATGATGGCGTCGTACGTCTCGGGATTGACCCGAACCATCGCCGTGTCGAGAACGTGGACGAACAAGAAGAAGAACGTCAACACGCCTGTGATGCGGTGCAGAACCCAGGACCACATTCCCGGGTCCCCGCGGTACAGAGACCGCTTGCGCTCCTTGACCGGAGCGGCTTCCGTCGTGCTACTCATCGAGTGCAATGCCTCCAACGTCGTTGGTGGACGCGTCGAGCCCGGTGGCCGGGCTTAACCTGGCTCGATTTGTCGCGATTCGGCCCTAGTGCTGGTTGTACTAGCCGCTTGATAGAAACTGTAAACCCATTCGAAACACGGAACTAATTCGACTCGAGGTTCGTATGGTGCCGAAATCCCGTGTTAGGTTTGCCTTCCCAATTCAATCGGGCGGTTTCGGGTAGATCTCTGCATCAATTCAGACAGCGTGATTGGATGGGTGACCATGAACGAAATCGACTGGAATGCGTTGCGCGACAATGCCCATGGGGCCATGAGGCACGCATACGCCCCGTACTCCAATTTTCCGGTGGGCGCGGCAGCTCTGGTGGACGACAATCGCATTGTCACCGGGTGCAATGTGGAAAATGTCTCATACGGTTTGGGCCTGTGCGCCGAGTGCGGGTTGGTGTCGAACCTGCACTCGACCGGCGGGGGCAGGCTCGTTGCCTTTTCCTGTTGCGATTCCCGACGCGAGATCCTCATGCCGTGCGGGCGGTGCAGGCAGTTGCTGTACGAGTTCGGCGGCGCGGATCTGCTCGTCGATACCGCCACCGGGCCGCGGCGACTGGCAGAGTTGCTCCCGGACGCATTCGGCCCCGACAACCTCGACGAAGGACGCGTGAACAACCATGCCTGACGCCGTATCGATCATCAGCGCCAAACGCGACGGACGCGTTCTCGACGACGAGCAGATCGAGTGGGTGATCGCCGAGTTCACCCGCGGAAGCGTCGCGCCGGAACAGATGTCGGCGTTGGCGATGGCAATTCTGCTGCGCGGATTGTCGCGCCGGGAGTTGAGTACGTGGACGAACGCCATGATCGCGTCGGGCACGCGAATGGACTTCTCCGCGTTGCCGCTCCCTACCGTGGACAAGCACTCGACCGGTGGCGTCGGAGACAAGATCACGCTGCCGCTCGCACCCTTGGTCGCTGCGTGCGGAGCGGCGGTGCCGCAACTGTCGGGCCGCGGGCTGGGGCATACCGGGGGCACCTTGGACAAGCTCGAGTCCATCCCCGGATGGCGAGCTGATCTCAGCGGCGACGAGATGCACCGGATTCTTGCCGACCCCGCCGTGGGCGCGGTGGTCTGCGCGGCAGGCGCAGATCTGGCTCCGGCCGACAAGAAGCTCTACGCCCTGCGCGACGTCACCGGAACCGTCGAGTCGATTCCGTTGATCGCCAGTTCGATCATGAGCAAGAAGATCGCGGAGGGCACGGGCGCGTTGGTGCTCGACGTGAAGGTCGGGGCGGGCGCGTTCATGAAGAACGTCGACGATGCACGCGAACTGGCAACGGCGATGGTCGAACTCGGAACGGATGCGGGCGTACGGACCCTGGCGGTGCTGACAGCGATGGACACACCGCTCGGCCTCACCGCGGGCAACGCGCTCGAAGTGCAGGAGTCGGTGGAGGTTCTGGCCGGCGGCGGGCCGGCGGACATCGTGGAGCTGACGATCACGCTGGCACGCACCATGCTCGCCGCGGCCGGGATCGAGGGCATCGATCCGGCAGACAAGCTTGCCGACGGGTCCGCCATGGACCGGTGGCGCACGATGATCGCGGCGCAGGGCGGCGACCCCGACGCCGCTCTGCCCGTCGCCCGTGAGAGCCAGGAATTCACTGCGACGCAGGACGGTGTCGTCACCGGCTTGGACGCGATGGGCGTCGGCCTCGCGGCGTGGCGGCTCGGCGCGGGCCGGGAGCGGCAGGGCGAGCCGGTACAGAGCGCAGCCGGCGTGCGTCTGCATGCCAAGCCGGGCGATCGGGTTCGCGCCGGGGATCGGTTGGCCACTCTGTACACCGACACCCCGGAGAAGTTCGACTACGCGCAGCAGGCCCTCGAGGGCAGTTGGGAGATCGGCACCACCGCCGCGCAGCCGACCCCCCTCGTCATCGACCGGATCGGGCAGTAACGCCGTCGGTCAGATCAGGTTCCCCGCCTCGGTCAGCACGCTGCGCAGAATCTGTTCCATCTCGTCGAACTCCTTCTGCCCGCAGATCAGTGGCGGGGCCAGCTGCACCACCGGGTCGCCGCGATCGTCGGCCCGGCAGTACAGCCCGGCGTCGAACAGGGCGGTGGACAGGAACCCGCGGAGGATGCGTTCTGCTTCGGCGTCGCTGAACGTTTCCTTCGTGGCCTTGTCCTTCACCAACTCGATGCCGTAGAAGTACCCCTCGCCGCGCACATCGCCGACGATGGGCAGATCGTGCAGTTTTTCGAGCGTCGCGCGGAACGCGGGTGCGTTGTCCGCAACGTGGGTGTTGAGCCCCTCGCGTTCGAAAATGTCGAGATTGGCCATGGCGACGGCTGCGGAGACGGGGTGCCCGCCGAAGGTGTAGCCGTGGGCGAAGCTCGACGTGCCGTCGTCGAACGGCTCGAAGAGCTTGTCGGAGGCGATCATCGCGCCGATGGGGGAGTAGCCCGAGGTCATTCCCTTGGCGCAGGTGATGATGTCGGGCACGTAGCCGAAGTCGTTGCAGGCGAACATCGATCCGATGCGCCCGAACGCGCAGATGACCTCGTCCGAGACCAACAGGACGTCGTAGCGATCGCAGATCTCGCGGACCCGCTCGAAGTATCCGGGTGGAGGAGGGAAGCAGCCACCCGCATTCTGGACCGGTTCGAGGAACACGGCTGCCACCGAGTCGGGGCCCTCGAATTCGATGGCCTCGGCGATGCGGTCGGCCGCCCAGATTCCGAACGCCTTCGGATCGGTGTCCATGGGGGCCGCAGCCCGATAGATATTGGTGTTCGGCACCCGAAATGCGCCCGGGGTCAACGGTTCGAACGGTTCCTTGAGCGCCGGGATACCGGTGATGGCCAGAGCGCCCTGCGGGGTGCCGTGGTAAGCAATGGCACGCGAGATCACCTTGTGCTTACCTGGTTTGCCGACCTTCTTGAAATACTGCTTGGCCAGCTTCCACGCGCTCTCGACTGCCTCGCCACCGCCGGTGGTGAAGAAAACTCGATTGAGGTCCCCAGGGGCGTATCCGGCGAGCCGTTCGGCGAGTTCGATGGCAGGCTCGGTGGCGTACGACCACAGCGGGAAGAACGCCAATTCCTTGGCCTGCTTGGCCGCGGCCTCGGCCAGTTCTTCTCGGCCGTGCCCCACCTGCACCACGAACAGGCCCGACAGTCCGTCGATGTAGCTCTTGCCGTTCGAGTCCCAGATGGTCGAACCCTCACCGCGGGTGATGATAGGGGGAGTGACCCCGCCGCCGTGACGGGTGAAGTGGCCCCACAGATGTTTGGCTGCGGAGGCGTCGAGTTCGGATGTGGATCGCGTCATCGTGTTCCCCAATTGTATTGCTGCTTCACGAGTTTCAGATAGACCAGTGTTTCGGTACTGGTGACTGCGTCCAGGCTGCGGATCTGCTTGTTGAGAATCTGCAGGAGTTGTTCGTCGTCCTCGCAGACGACTTCGACGACGACGTCGAAGGATCCGGCGGTCAGGACGACGTAGTCGATGGCATCGATGGCCGACAACTGCTCGGACAGTGCGTAACTGTCTCCGGTGCACTTGATCCCGATCATGGCCTGCCGCTTGAACCCGACCTGCACCGGATCGGTGACGGCGACGATCTGCATGACGCCGGAGTCCGTCAGGCGTTGAACACGTTGCCGCACGGCAGCTTCCGACAACCCGACGGCTTTGCCGATCGCGGCGTAGGAGCGTCGCCCGTCCTCCTGAAGTTGTTCGATGATCGCCTTGGAGACGTCGTCGAGTGCGATGGGTGACTGATCCGGCATCGGTCGATCTTGTCACCGACACCGCCGCCGACACAAGCGATAGGCGATGAAATTCGCAATAAATATCTGTGTCGACGACAGAATCGGTTGTTGCGGGATCGGAAACCGGGCGAATCCGTGGATCGGTCGGTATCGTGCAGTCATGGCGAACATTCCTGGTTGTTGGATCGACGGACGCGCAGTGGACGGCAGCGGCGACCGCTGCGGCGTCGAGAACCCGGCGACCGGAACCGTAGTGTCCGAGTTCGGTCTCGCCACGGCAGCGGACGTCGAAGCGGCTCTCGTTCGAGCGCGCTCGGCGCTACCGGAGTGGGCCACCGCAACTCCGGCCCAGCGCGGCGCGGTGCTTGCCGACTTGGCGCGATCGGTGGCGGCCGACGCGGAATTCGCAACCGAAGAGGTGGCCCAGACCGGCAAAAGCGTGCGTCTGGCAACGGAGTTCGACGTTCCGGGCAGCGTCGACAACATCGAGTTCTTCGCCGGAGCTGCCCGACATCTGGACGGCAAGGCGGCGGCCGAGTACTCGGGCGAACACACCTCGGCCATCCGACGCGACCCGGTCGGCGTGGTCGGATCGATCACGCCGTGGAACTATCCGCTGCAGATGGCCGTTTGGAAGGCGATCCCAGCGTTGGCGGCCGGGTGTTCCATCGTGCTCAAGCCCAGTGAACTCACGCCTCTGACCACGCTGCGTCTGGCGCGTCTCGCCTCGGAGGCCGGCCTGCCCGACGGGGTGTTCAACGTGGTCACCGGAACCGGAGCGGAGGCCGGAGTCGCGTTGTCCTCGCATGCGGGCCTAGACCTGATGACTTTCACCGGTTCCACTCCCGTCGGGAGACAGGTGATGTCGCAGGCAGCGGTGCACGGCACCCGGGTGCAGCTCGAACTCGGCGGCAAGGCCCCCTTCGTGGTGTTCGACGATGCCGACCTCGAGGCTGCGATTCACGGTGCCGTCGCCGGTTCGTTGATCAACGGCGGACAGGACTGCACGGCAGCCACCCGCGCCATCGTCGCGGACTCGCTCTACGACGATTTCGTCGCCGGAGTAGCCGAAGTGATGGAACGCGTCGTCATGGGAGGTCCGACGGATCCGGCGACCGACATGGGATCGCTGATCTCGATCGCGCATCGGGATCGGGTTGCGGCCATGGTGGATCGGGCTCGCGATACCGGAGCGAGGATCGTCACCGGAGGCCGTGTCCCGGACGGTAGGGGTGCTTTCTACCCTCCGACGTTGATCGCCGATGTGGGTGAGCAGGACGAGATCTACCGCGACGAGGTGTTCGGACCGGTGCTCACGGTGTCGCGGCACTACGGCGACGACGATGCGATTCGGCGGGCCAACGACACCGCGTTCGGACTGGCGGCCTCGGCGTGGACCCGCGACGTGTACCGCGCGGGCCGAGCGTCGCGGGAGATCGCCGCCGGTTGTGTGTGGATCAACGACCACATCCCGATCATCAGCGAGATGCCGCACGGCGGATTCGGAGCCTCGGGGTTCGGCAAGGACATGTCGAGCTACTCGCTCGACGAGTACCTCACCGTCAAACACGTGATGACCGACATCACCGGTGTGGCCCGAAAGTCCTGGCATCGCACCGTTTTCGCTAGCGCAGGACCCGAGGATCAGGAGCTACGACGATGAGCGCATCCTGGGCTACCGAACCCACCGATCGCGGCGTGGCGATGGTTCTCGGAGCAGCGCCGCAGCCCTTCTGGCTCGACCGACCGGAACGACCGACGCCCAGGCCGCGGCACTCCGGTTCGACGTCTGCGGATGTGGTGATCGTCGGCGGCGGGTTCACCGGATTGTGGGCGGCTCTGCACGCAGCAGAGGAGAACCCGCACCGATCGATTGTCTTGCTCGAAGGCGACCGCATTGCCGAGGGTGCCACCGGACGCAACGGCGGCTTCTGCGCGGCCAGCCTGACGCACGGACTGGGCAACGGACTCGACCGGTATGCCGACGAACTACCCGAGTTGCTGCGAATGGGAACCGAGACGCTCGACGCGATCTGCGCGACTGCGAAGAAGTACGGAATCGACGCCGACATCGAACGCACGGGCGAGCTCGACATCGCCAATTTCGACTGGCAGGTCGACGACCTCCGTGAGCTCGGCGACGAGGGGAGACGACTGTCGCAACCGATGGAATACTTCGACGCCGCTGCAGTGAGAGCCAGAATCACCTCACCGATGGCGCGCGGTGCCCTGTTCGACCCCGACGTCGCGATGATCGATCCTGCCAAATTGGCCTGGGGCCTGGCCGACTCGGTGGAGTCGCTCGGCGTACGCATCCACGAGAACACTCGGGCCTTGTCGATCGACAAGTCCGGCAACGGTATTCGGGTGAAGACGGGCTACGGCACCATCGAGGCAGCCAAGGTTCTGCTGGCCACCTCGGCATCGAAATCGTTACGCCGCAAGCTCCGTCACTGGATAGTCCCGGTGTGGGACTACGTGATCATGACCGAACCGCTGACGTCTGCGCAGCTCGCCGCAATCGGCTGGTCCGGCCGCGAAGGATTGGCCGACTCCGGCAATCGATTCCACTATTTCCGGTTGACGGCGGACGATCGCATCCTGTTCGGTGGGTGGGACGCGCACTACTTCTACGGTAGCGACACCGACCCACGCCGAACCCAACATCCAGACGAGTTCGCGTTGCTCGCCGAACATCTGCTGCAGATGTTCCCAACCCTCGAGGGAATCCGTGCGACCCACGCGTGGGGCGGATCGATCGACACGTGCTCGCGGTTCAGTGCCTTCTGGGATCTGGGTATGAACGGGCGAGTGGCGTCGGTGGCCGGGTTCACCGGCCTCGGCGTCGGCGCGTCGCACTTCGGGGCCCGCACCGCGCTCGACCTACTCGACGGCAAGGACACCGAACGGACACGCCTGAAGATGGTGCGTACCAAGCCGTTGCCGTTTCCACCCGAGCCCCTCAAGTCGATCGGGATCAACATCACTCGTGCGCAATTCGCTCGTGCAGACCGCAACGAGGGACGGCGGGGATTGTGGCTGAAGGGAATGGACGCGTTGGGTCTGGGCTTCGACAGCTGACCGAGCGGCTGCGCCGCACGTGAGTGGAAACTCGGGCTCTGCTACGCATTTCCACTCAGTGATACTGGAGTCGTTCGTCGAGGTGGAAGGTATGACTCGTTTCCGCTCTGACGCCGATGGCTGTCTTTCATGTGATGTGTCGGCCT
>NZ_JBFBKN010000030.1:0-47907 GCF_040702225.1 Rhodococcus sp. NPDC080181 | reverse complement strand
CACCACCCCCCGGATCATTGATGACAGGGGCGAGAAGTCATACCGGGTCTGGCGACCGTAGCCCTCGGTTTCAAGGACCAGCTAAAAGATAACGGGGGGGGCTGAGGCGTGTTCAGGTTCGATGGCGCGAAAAGTTACCCGCCGATCAGAGGCGGCGGGGTGTGCTCGTACATCTCGCTGAACGTAGCGTCGTCCAATGTCATCACGTGATTCGATGCAGTGACGACCATCCAGCTACCCACGTCGGCGATCACGTGCCCGATCCCGACCGCGCCACCGCAGTTGGCCGCGTCGAGTCCCTTGGTCTCGAGCCAGGTCACGACGTCGTCGGCGTTGGTTCCATCGACGCGGACCGCCTCCACCGGAGAACCGGTGTAGGCCTGTGGAGTGGAGCCGGTTCTCCACCGTTCGTAGTTACTGTTCACCACGGATGCGCCCTCCTTGCTCTTCGGCTCCGACGGCGTTCATTGCGCGTCGTCCTCTTCCTCGCCTTCCGCCTGATCCGGTTGCGTGCCGGCGTTCTGCGTGAGGTTGGCCGGGTCCGCATCCGGATCCTGGCCGGGGTCGTATGGGTCCGTCGAATTCTGTGGACTGTTTTCACTGGTCATACTGCAGCTCTACCCGCGCGGAACGTGCTCAATCGGCACTCGGTCGTTTGATTCGATCCGGACCGGATATCTCGATGTCGAGGTAAAGCCACCGACTTCGTCACCCGAAAGGACCGACCGTGAACGACACCGCCGATCGACTGCAAGCTCTGTACGACAGCACCCCCGATGCACGACTCGTTCTGGTGGAGGGCGAACTCGTGCTCGATGTCCCGGAAAAGTCCGGCGACGAGTCGCAGGACGACGTCGCTGTTGTTGTTGTGACCCGAGCAGCGTTGACGGAGCGTCTGCAGGACGCCGGCGGCTTCTCCCGCGCGGCGTTGGAAGACTTCGCCCCGGTCGTCGATGACATCGCTGCAAAGTTGGGCGCATGAGTTACCTGCATTCACCCCGTAGCGAGAACCGACACAGCAGGGGGTGAATTCCATGTCCGTCCTCGATCTCGCGCGACGCAGTCGAGATGCGCAGCGCGCTGACGACAGCAGATTCTCCGAACTCCGCACTGTATCGACGCACTTGCTGGGTCTGCCTTTTCGCGGCCTCTCGGCCGTGCGGAACGCCCGGGCTTTTCATCCGGACGGGGTGAGTTTCAGCGGCTCCCTCGAACGGCTGTTGCCGGACCGATACGGAATCCCGTTGCGCTCCTGCGAGGTGACCGTGCGAATCTCGAAGGGGATCGGTATTCCCGCAGGCCTCCCCGATGTCGCCGGGGTAGCGATCCGGGTCCCACCGCTCGAGGTCGGGGCCACCCCGTGGGATCTGTTGCTCGCCGGCTCGGCGACCGGAGTGGTAGGACGTATGGTGCCGTGGCCGTCGACGTCGTGGAACGACGCGCATCTGTCGTCTCTGATGCCGGTGAAGTACCAGGGCAGGATGTGGTGGTTGCGTGCACTGCTGACCCGCCCGCAGATGAACGGGATGAGCGTCGCGGACGTTCGACAAGCGATCGACGACCACGGTGTGAGCCTGGTTCTCGAACATGCTTGTGGTACAGCTGCGTTCGAGCCACTGGCCGTCGTTCACTCGACGACAATTCTGCAACCGTCCGAAGAGATCGACGCGTTCGATCCGGTGCTGAACAGTCCTGCGTCGGTGCGCCCCCAGCCGGAGTGGCTCCGCAACCTGAGACTGTCGGCGTATCGCAATTCTCGCGCAGGGCGAGGTATCGACAACGTCCGCAGAGGCGACAGAGGACGTCCCACCTGAGTGAACGAAACACATCGGCAAGCCTCTGCCGATGTGTTTCGTCCTCGAACTCCCGTCAGGCGTTCAGAGCAGTGAGCCGACCAGTCCGCCGTCCAGAACGAGGCTGCTCCCCGTGCACCACGACGACTGTTGCGATGCGAAGAACGCGACAGCTGCTGCTACTTCCTCCGGTGTGCCGTAGCGCCCTTGTTTGTCGGCGATGAGGGTGTCGAACCCTCCTTCCGGTAGCCCCAGAGCTGCCTCGAATTCGGGGGCTGCCTTGGTGACCAGGGCGGTGTCGATGAACCCCGGCAGCACAGCGTTGACTCGAACACCCTGCGCTCTGAACTCCGTTGCGGCGGTTTCGGTCAGATTTCTCACCGCGGCCTTGCTGGCGGCGTAGGGCGCGAGCAGCGCCGAACCTGCCGTCGCGGTGATCGAGCTGATGGTGACGATGGAGCCGCCGCCGGATGCTGCGATCGCGGGTGCGGCGTAGCGGATGGTCAGGAACACGCCGTCCAGGTTGACTGCGGTGGTACGCCGCCAATCGGCGTACGACATCTGTGCGATCGCTCTGACTTCGCCGACACCGGCGTTGGGAATTGCTATGTGCAGGTTGCCGAAGTGTTCGACCGTCTGCTCGACGAGAGATCGAACCTGATCCTCGTCGGTGACGTCTGTCGCTACAGCGATCGCACCGTCGATCGAAGACGCCACCTGGCGAGCGGCGTCGAGATCGATGTCGGAGACGACCACCTGTGCACCGTCGGAGGCCAGTCGCCGCGCGATGGCGGCACCGAGGCCTGCCCCGGCACCGGTGACGAGTGCGACCTTGCCGTGGAGAGATTCGTCGATTGGCATTGTGTTCGGTCCTTCCGTGGGAAAGCAGAGGTGGTGCCTTCTCGCTGACGACAGAGAAGGCGAAAGGTACTGCTGTGTCGTTGTTTCAGCGCTTCAGCAGGTCATCCAGAGCTCGTCGCGCTGCATTCAGTCCCGCCATGCCGTGTGCACCGGGTCCGGGGGGAGTTGCCGCCGAGCAGAGATAGAACCCCGGCGTACCCGTGCGGTACGGGTCTCGGCCGGGCCGTGGTCCGAGGAGCAATTGTGTC
The DNA here is from genome assembly GCF_040702225.1 of Rhodococcus sp. NPDC080181. Lineage (NCBI taxonomy): Bacteria > Bacillati > Actinomycetota > Actinomycetes > Mycobacteriales > Nocardiaceae > Rhodococcus > Rhodococcus sp. NPDC080181. The sequence continues at coordinate 45,005 of NZ_JBFBKN010000030.1, read as the reverse complement.
GGTGACGACGTACCGCACAGAATGTCGCCGCCGACGAAATTCGCGTTTCCTTCGGCGAAGCTCTGCGGAGACGTGGTGACTGTCTCCACAATTCGCGAACGCAGGCCCGGTGCGAACTGTTCGATGCGGTCGATTACGACGTCGGTGACATCGTGGTCGAGGCCGGCGGGAACATGGGCGTATGCGTACAGCGGTACGACGTCTCCGTCCGCGCGCTGAGGATCTGCGACGAACTGCTGCCCGACGAGGACGAACGGCCGATCGGGCATTCGTCCTGCAGCAACGGCCGCCTCGGCTGCGACGGTGTCCTCGGCGCTACCTCCCACGTGCACAGTGCCGGCCTGCGCGACCCTGGGGTCGGTCCACGGGACTCCCCCGCGCACCGCGAGGTCGACCTTGAACGCAGCCGGACCGTGCCGAAACCTGTTGTAGGAGCGACGTGTACGCGTCGTCAGATCCTGGCCGAGTACGTCGGCCACCACGGCCGGCGTCGTGTCGAAGATCGTGATGTCCGACGACGGCAGATCGGCTCGCGAGGCAACCCGCGTCGAGGTCTGCACGGTTGCTCCGAGTTCGACGAGCGCGGAGTGCATCGCCAGTGAGATCGCCGCGGTTCCGCCCTCCGCCACCGGCCAACCGTTGTGGTGTCCCGCGGTCAGGATTCCTACCCCGATGGCGGAGGAGAACACTTCGGTCAACGGCCGCATCGCGTGTGCCGCTGCTCCGACGAACAGTGCCCGCGCCTGCGGCGTGGTGAACACCCGTGACAACACCGCAGCGGGCAGAGCAGTCGGCGCACCGAATCTCGCCAGCAGCAGTGGATGTCGGGGCAGGTGGACGACCGGTCCGAGTAGATCTGCGGACAGTCTGTCGTACGACGACGACGGTTGCCCGAACAGTGCCCTCCATCGTTTGCCGTCCGCGCCCAGGCCAACAGCAGTCTCGTTTATCGATCGATGGAGCAGTGCTGCCGCGTCGTCGAGAAGCGGATGTGCACAATCGATCTCGGGCCACCGCCACGTCAGTCCGTGTTGCTCGAGACCGGCGAGGGCGGGTGAACCCACCGCCATCGGATGGAAACCGGCACAGTGATCGACGAGCAGATCGACGGTGGTGAAAGGCCGGTGGCTACGGGTGCCGCCGCCGATCTCGCTCTCTGCCTCCAGCACGGTGACGTGTATGCCGTCGCGTGCCAGAGCAAGTGCAGCGGCAAGCCCGTTCGGGCCGCTGCCCACTATCGTCGCGGATCGCGTCATGATGTCGATTCTCCAGCACCGGCCGTCGCTGACGACGCCTCTGGTGCCGAGTGTCGAGCGTTTGTCGAGTCTGCGCGACGCCGCCACGTCACCGACATGGGGATGGGGCCGTCGGGTAGCCACGGCTGGGCGGACACCGCGTCGTCGACGTTCCACGTACCGGTTTCGATCACGCCGAGGGCGGCATCGATGAGTTTGTAGGACTGCGTCTTTCGATGGATGGGCTGCGATTCGACCCACGCCACCACGAACTCGCCCGGTTCGAAGTTGCAGCGTCGCTGAATCGCTGCGATGAGGGAGGCGTCGTGCAGGTGGCCGTCGCCGAAGTTGAAGCCGAGGATCGAGTTGCAGGCGAATTCGCCTTCACGCACCGTCCATCGATCGATGTCGGGAACGTTGCGGATCAGAAGCGAGAACAATCCGCGACCCTGACTGTGCATCGAGCGCCATGCGATGGTCTGTTGCATCGTGATCTCGGCGACGGCAGGCGGGTAACCCATGGCTTCGAGCTGTCGTACCTGATTGCGGGTGGGGCGCACGATCTGATCGAGCTTGTCCTCGGCACCCGGTGCGAACGCCCACAGACCGGAGGCCCAGTTGCCCGCGTACTGGCGCATCGAGGGCGTGAAGGCCACGAGGTCCGGTCGTAGATTGCCCAGAACCGGGAAGAAGAACAAGCACACCAGCGCTGTCGCCACGAACCACGGGGAGGCGTCGAAGATCGAGAATCCCTGTCCTGCAGGGTGTCCGACGAAGAGAAAGACTGCTGCGTAGGCGAACAACAGGTTCCACTCCAGCGGCACCGCCAGCGGGAACGTCGAGATGATGAACAGGTGGAATGCCACCATGAGAAGTGCTCCGACGAGTGCGACGGTCGTGTTGGTGGTGAGCAGCAACACGACCGGTACTGCGATCTCGACGGTGGTGCCCAATACGTGCGCGATCAATTTGGCCGTTGCCGAGGGGCGAATGTCGTCCGGGAAATTCCGGTAGTGCTTGCGCCTGGCCCAGCGCGTGGGAATGCATGGGCTGTTCGAGACCATGGGCGGAACGACGTTGGCGAAATGTGCACCGAATTTCGAGATGCCGGCCCCGACCCACACCGAGAAGATGAGCAGCTTCAGTCCGACGACGAGGTCGACGATGGCGTTGTCACCGAGGATTCCCACGAGACCGAACAGGACTATCGCAGGACCGTACTGCTCGGCGCGGGCAGCGATGAAGATCGTCTTGTCACGAAGGCCCACAACGATGGTGAGCAAGACCGGCGCGATCGCCCAGCGTGGATCGACGAGGTTGCCGATGCCCTCGGGCAGGATCGAGGCAAATGCACCGGGCGGTGTTCCGGGCGCGATGACGGGTACGAACAGACTCACCAGGAGCGCGAGATACAGCACGACGTCCAGCGGCGTCCTGTTGTCACCCGAGGTGAACGGCACCTTGCCCGGCCACGGAGGCATCCGAACGGTCCCCGGTTTCGCCCAGAACAGGATTCCGCCTGTCATCGGCTTGAACTTGCCGGCGATCGGTCCCCATGACCCCGCGAGTCCGACGGTTTCGAGCAGCATCGTCCAGTAGACCAACTTCTGGTAAACGATCATGTCGTCCCACCACGAGCTGACGTCCCACGGCATCCCGACGCCGGAAGTCAGTGTCGCCAGAGTCAGGCCGATCCCGATGTAGAGCACCAGGAGCTTGACGACGTAGGTGGTGGGGATGACCTTCGGCGAGCCGAAGCCGTAGTCGACCCAATGCAGTGCAAGGGTTTTCACTCGTTCCAGCAGGGGCCGGTCGAGGAAGGTTTCGAGGTCGACAGGTGGAAACTGTCCGTTCTTGAATCCCATGAGTGAGCTTTCTGTAGCGAGCGCTGAGGATGAAGGAGCAGGAGTCAGCCCTTTCGCCCGAGGCTCGGGTCGCGGTGACGCAACCATCGGACTGTGTCCTGCACCACAGAAAGCTACGGGTTTCCTATCGGCGGTCCCAATGGTTCGCCGACCCGAGGCTCACCTTCATTTTTGTGACGCCGACACAAAGTGCACTCTCAGGAGAGGACCCGAGCCCCGAGCCACTGACATGCGGTGAGGGCAACCTCGACGGCGAGTCGGTCGTCGGACAGTGGCCGGGGGAGCAGTTTCTCGGCATTGTCGACGCGGTAGCGAATCGAGTTCTTGTGCATCGTCATCACCGCAGCCGCCGCGGAGAGGCTCCGTTCGCACGCAAGGTAGATCCGCAACGTGGTGCGCAATCGTTCGGCATGTGTGGTGTCGGCGGCCAACTGCGGTCCCAGCACGGTCAGGACCCAGGCCTGCAATGCCGACGGGTCGCGAGCGCACAGGTCCACCACGGCCAACCCGGGGTCGTCGTAGCGTTCGATCGTTCGGCCTCGGCCACCCAGAACGGCCACGTGATGGGCGCGCTGAGCCTGTCGGTAGGACGTGACGAACCCGGCCGCGTCGAGTCCGATGGCCCCGGCCGCCAACAGGGGTGCGTCCTCGGTCCGCGGTCGAGTGTTGATGCGATCGAGAACGACGGCGAGATCTGTGTCGTTCGCTGGAATCTGAATCCATCCCCACGCGGTAGCGCCGTCGCGTCCGACCACCAGGGGAGGGGCCGGACTGTCCAAGTCCGCCGCCAGAGCGCGGATGGTGGTGGTGAACCTGCGCATCCGGTCGCCGCGAACGGCGGACTCGCTGACCCAGGCCACGACGGCCAGGTGGCGTCCGCGCAGTCGATACCCGGTCACTCGCTCGACGACGTCCACCGACCCCTTGCCGTTCAGGAGATCGAGTACCGCATCGAGTCGAGCATTCTCGCGATCCGCCAGCCAGGACTCCCGCTCGGTCTCGTACACCGCGGCCACCCGTTGCGAGATCCAGTCGATGTAGTCGAACACCGAATCGACGATCACGCGGTGCGCTTCCATTCGGACCGGGTCCGGCGCGGCCAGCGACATCGAGGTCTCGAACGCTCGATCGAGCAGAAATTGCTGTCCGAGTCGATAGGCGCGAACCAAGGCATTGACCGGCACGCCCCACTGAGCCAGGCGGCGCGCATATTCGATGGCCGCCGCCGGCGGCTCGAATCCGGCACCGCCGATGTCGTGCTGCAGAGCGTGCAGGATGGTGTCGACGTTGCCCTCGATACTCGATCCCAGCAGCTCGATCAGCGATGGTTCGTTGTTCAGTTCCGTGATGCGCGACGCGAGTGTCGTGCGCATCTGCGCCACGACATCTGCCAGCCGGGCATTGAGGTGCGCGGCAACCGCAGCCACGTGAGTGCGCACCGCCTCGGCGGAGGCGGGCGAGATGTCGGCAGGTGTCGGCACGGGTGTTCCTTTTCGTTTCGGGCTACAAATAATCCGCGGTTTTTGTGCTGCTGGACCGAAGTCTTTCAAATGGGCAATCCGTAACCTACGTCACATGCTGCCAATTCTCGACGCCTCCTCGCCGGTTCTGCAGGCCATGTACCGCCGCATCGACAACGACCCGGACGGCGCGTGTCTGTCCGACGACTCCACTCGGTTGAGCAATGCCGAGTTCGGGCTCGACGTCGACGCGGTTGCCGCCGAACTCGTCGACGCGGGGGTGGGAGCGGGTGATGTGGTTGCAGTCTTGCTTCCGAATCGCATCGAAATCATCACCACGATGTTCGCGGCATGGGTGCTGGGAGCAACGTTGACCCCCGTCAATCCCGCACTCACCGACGACGAGGTGCGCTATCAACTCGAGGACTCGACCGCCCGCGTGCTCGTCGGTAGCGAGCGAGCCTGCACTCTCGGCCGCGCACAGGGTATTTCGTTCATCGACGTGGACTCCCGCGATCGTCGTCCCCACACGCCGCAGTTGGACGGCATGCATCGTGGAGCGGGGCCTGCCGACAGCTCGGCCCCTGCCTTGATCGTCTACACCTCGGGAACGACGGGGCGGCCGAAAGGCTGTGTGCTGACTCATCGCAACGTCGACCGGATGAGCGCCGCGATCGTGACGGCCTGCGAACTGACCGACGCCGATACGAGCCTGTTGGTACTTCCACTCTTCCACTGCAACGGACTCGTCGTCGGCTCGGTCGCTCCGCTGCGAGCCGGCGGACGTGTGCACATCGCGCCTCGTTTCTCGCCGGACACGTTCTGGGACAACGTGGAGACCGTCCGGCCCACCTACTTCTCCGCAGTGCCCACCATGTACTCACTGCTTGCGGACCGTGGATCGACCGACCGCGACATCTCGTCGCTTCGATTCGTCATCTGTGGAGCAGCGCCCATGCCTGCCGGCCTGATCGCGTCGTTCGAATCGATCTTCGGCGTGCCGGTCGTCGAAGGGTACGGCCTGTCGGAATGCACTGTGGCGGCAACGATCAACCCGCCGAACGGGATTCGCAAGCCGGGCACGGTCGGCATCGCGCTACCGGGTGTCGAGATTGCGATCGATACATCCGACGGCCCGAGCACCATGCCCGGCCGGACCGGCGAAGTGTTGGTGAGTGGAGAGACAGTCATGCAGGGATACCTGGGCCTGCCGGACGTGACCGCAAAGACCATTCGAGAGGGGTGGTTGCACACCGGCGACATCGGAGTCCTCGACGAGGACGGCTATCTCGTCTTGGTGGATCGACTCAAGGACATGATCATTCGCGGCGGCGAGAACATCGCGCCGAGCGAAATCGAACATGTCCTGCAATCCCATCCCGACGTCCTGGAAGTGGCCGTCGTGGGCGAAGCGCACCCGGTCTACGGGGAGGTGCCCGTCGCGCACGTCGTTGCACGAGCCGGTCGTAGTATCTCGGTCGACGAGTTGGACGCGCACTGCGCGCGGAGCCTGGCCAAGTTCAAGCGACCGACTCGGACAGTCGTCCACGACGCTCTACCGAAGAACTCCGTCGGAAAGATCGTGAAAAAGGAGCTCGGCGCGTAGTCCGATCCGGCCCGCCGTTACCGGGGCGAGACGGTCGCGGTCACATGGACGAGGCCGCGAAGGTCAGGAACACGACGAACAATCCGATGCCACCGAGCGCCGCACCGATCACAGCGTCGCGACCGTTGGACGCGTCGCCCTCGACTGCGCGGCCCAGACCGATCCAGCCACTGACCACCGCGATCACTCCGGCCGGGACGGTCACAAAGTCTCCGATGAACGGCACGAACGCGCAGACGACCGCGACGATGCCCGCAATCAACGCCAGGTTTCCGGCACCGTCACGGAACATCGACCGAGAAGGGGACTTGCGCATCACCGGCACTCCTTCTCGCATGCAGTGCGGCAGCACCGCCCCGACCTGTTTTTCTGCAGGTAACCGGCAACGACGCCTCCATAGTAGAGACTCGATCATCTCTTCATCGGCGACGGTCGGTCGGACTTCACCGGCACGTGGTGGGAGTCGCGGCCGGTTGTATGCGCTGTGCCGTCGGGCAATCGCCGTCGAGCCTCGCACCTGACCCGAGTGGTCAGGGGGTGGGCGTGCTTCTGCGGACTCGGTGGTTGTGCCATGCCTGCGCCGCCAGGGGCACCCCGACAGCGCCGACACAGACGACCGGCAACGCAAAGAACCACGGTACGGATGCGCTCTTCGCGGCCACTGCGATTCCAAAAACGACCATCGGTAGTCCAAAGGTATCCAGTAGGTCTACCCGACGGGGTTCGACCGGCGGCCGACCGAGCCAGGGAATCCGTCGGCCCGTGTTCTCCCGCATTGTTCGTCGCGTGGACGCAACGATGAGCGCCGCGCCGATGGCGGATGCACAGACCCCTGCGACGACCATCCAGGACTGTCCGTCCTCGACGAGAATCGCCGTCAGAACGAGTGCTGCAAGGACGATGCGCGCACCCCACACCTTCCATCGAGGTGCGGCCTCGCGCTCGTCGTACCGCACGTCGACCGGCCGCATCGGCTGCAGGGGCTCCATGTCTCGACCCTCCCATACAGCGGCTCTTGACCGGTTGCTGCGACTCGCCGTACCCTGACCGACAGTTGATATATCAGAACCTAGCGGCACGCCGAACCGAGGAATCGAAAGTATGACCACAGCGCTCAAGATCGACGGAACGGCGGTCAGCGGAATCGTCAAGGACGATCTGCGATACCGCGTCGAACGGCTCGGCCAGCAGGGGATTCGGCCCGGCCTGGGCACGATTCTGGTGGGCGACGATCCGGGCAGCCGTTCGTATGTCGCGGCGAAGCATCGCGACTGCGCGGAGGTGGGACTGCATTCGATTCAGGTTCGGCTGCCTGCGTCCGCGAGTCAGCAGGAGATCGAAGATGCCGTGCACGCTCTCAACGAGGATCCCGAGTGCACCGGGTTCATCGTTCAGTTGCCGCTGCCCTCGCACATCGACACCCATCGGGTGATCGAGCTGATCGATCCTCGCAAGGATGCCGACGGGCTGCACCCGACCAATTTGGGGCGGCTCGTACTCGGCATGGACGGGCCGCTGCCCTGCACCCCACGCGGGATATTGGAACTGCTTCGCCACCATGATGTTCCGATCACCGGTGCTCGCTTCTGCATCATCGGATGTGGAATCACGGTGGGTCGTCCGCTCGGCTTGATGCTGACGCGTCGCAGCGAACACGCAACTGTGACCATGTGCCACGAGGCGACGGTGGACACCGCCGCGCACACTCGGGCCGCCGACGTGGTCATCGCAGCGGCGGGCGTTGCGCATCTGGTTCAGCCTGACTGGATCAGTGCCGGAGCCACGGTGTTGTCGGTGGGAATCACCCGCACCGTCGAGGGAATACTGGGCGACGTGCACCCCGGCGTCGAGCACATTGCGGGGCGGCTCAGTGGAGCGACAGGCGGCGTCGGGCCGATGACCAGGGCGATGCTGTTGACGAACGTGGTGGAGTGTGCTGAGGCTGCTCAGGCCGAGGGGATGAAGGACTCTCGGTAGCCCATCTTCTCGCTGATCTCCGCGGCGGCGGCCAGCACGTCGGGGACGATGGCCCGCATTCTCGTTTCGTCGAAGCGGTAGACCGGTCCCGAGATGCTCAGTGCGGCGGTCGTCTTGCCGGTGTAGTCGAGAATCGGGGCGGCGATGGCGTTGAGTCCGGTCTCGAACTCTTCGACAACGACGGCGTATCCGAGGGATACCGCAGCATCGAGTTCGGCGGTGAGACCGGCTTTGGTGGTGAGCGTGTGTTCGGTGAATCGGTGCAGGTCGAGTCCGTCCACGACGTCCTGACGCGTATCCGAGTCGAGGGCAGCCAGCAACACCTTGCCGCTCGCGGTGGCGTGCAGCGGCGTCTGCTCCCCGATCCAGTTGTGGGTTCCCACCGAACTCGGCCCGCGGGCCTGGTCCAGGTGGACCGCTGTATTGGACCGCAGCACAGCGATATTCACTGTTTCGCCGAGCTTGCCGGCGAGGCGTTCACACACCGCATGGCCGTATTCGGTGATCTCCAGACGCTCGGGCACGGCCGCTGCGAGCCGGAGGACTCCGAGGCTGAGCCGGTACTTGCCGCGATTGTGCGTCTGCATCACCATGTCGTGTTCTTCCAGCGACGCCAGCAGCCGTGACACCGTGGACTTGTGCACACCGATCTCGGTGGCGATGGCGCTCACGCCCGCCTCTCCGAGTCGTGCCACGACCTCGAGCACCCGAAACGCGCGGTCGACGGACTGGACGCCACCCTCGGGGGCACGTGTCGAATCGTCGCTGGCCACCCCCGCGACTATACGTAACAGGCACTTGGCCGTGGTGTTGCCCCTCGGGGCGTGGCCCCGGCCGGCGATCTAGATGACGGCGCGGACTGCGTCGTCGAACTCGGTCACGTGTGCTCGAGCGATGGCCGCGGCCTTCTCGGCGTCCCCGGCCGCGATGGCGCGCAGCAGCTCGGTGTGCGTTCCCACGTGGTCGGCGAGAGGGGGCAGTCGATCCATGAACAACCAGAAGATTCGCGTCGCGAGATTGTTGTAGCGGATCAACGCGTCTTCGAGAACCGGGTTCGCCGCCAGCCGGTAGACGGTGCGATGCACTTCGGCGTCCCAGTTGATCAGGTCGTGTTGGCTCGGCGGCGTCGCCTCGAACTTTTCGGTCCGGTCGGCCATGCCCAACAGAACTTGGCGTTGGGTTGCGGTGGCCGCAGTGGCGGCCTTGGCGGCCGCCAGTGGCTCGAGCCGCTGACGGATTTCGGAGATGTCGCCCAGATCGGCGACGTCGATGGCCGTGGCGAAAGTGCCACGGCGGGCGTGCGAGATGACGAGGCGCTCGTACTCGAGCCGTTTGAGAGCTTCCCGTACCGGCGTGCGTCCGACGCCCAGCTCGGCGGACAACGCCGATTCGACGACGGCCTCACCCGGCTTGATGGTCAGCATGATCAGTTTGTCGCGGATAGCCGAGTAGGCGACGTCCGCCATCGTCGCTCCGGATTCGCCGGGCACCCCCGACGAACCCGGGGTGCCCGGCGACGTGACCTCGACACTCATGGTTACCGATCCTATCGGCACCGAGTGCGGAGCAGCGTGCGTTCAGGCCTCGATGCGGTTCTTCAGCCAGTCGTGGAAGATGCCGATGTGGTGTTCGCTGCCCACCAGTACTCCGCCGTCGCGGTACTTCCGTGAGCTCATGGCGGGCTGGCAGCGTTCGCACGCCTCGAAGTCCTGCAGATTGACGCGGTGGAACAACTCCACCGATTTCTGCAGATCCCGTCCCGATGCGACGACTCCGGGCAGGTACAGCCAATCGCATTCCACCAGAGTGCGATCGGCGGCAAGCGGGTACATCCGATGGATGATCACGTGATCCGGGACGAGGTTGACGAACACCTGTGGCCGGACGGTGATGGCGTAGTAGCGCCGGTCCTGTTCGGGTGCGATTCCGGGAATGGAGTCGTGTCCCTCGGAACCGTCGAGCGTGAATCCCTTGACGGATTCCCCGAATTCGGCTCCGTGGCCCACGTAGTACTGGGCGGCGTAACCGTCGGCGAATTCGGGAAGTACCTCGGTCAGCTCGGGGTGGATTGTGGCGCAGTGGTAGCACTCCATGAAGTTCTCGATGATGAGCTTCCAGTTGGCCTTGACGTCGTAGCTCACGCGGCGGCCGAGACCGAGGTCTTCGATCTTGTAGCGGTCGATCGACTCGACGTCGCCGAGTCGATCACGGATGTCCTGCACGACAGTGGTGTCGAAGGAGGCCGGATTGTCGCTCAGATTGACCCAGACGTACCCGAGCCATTCCTCGACCGACACCGACGTCAGGCCGTAGCGAACTCGGTCGATATCGGGCATCTTGGTGAGATTCGGTGCTGCGATGAGCTTTCCATCGAGATCGTAGGTCCAGGCGTGGTACGGACACTGGAACGATCGCTTGACTTCGCCCTTGTCCTCCATGCAGATTCGAGCACCGCGGTGCGCGCACACGTTCAGGTAGGCCTTGATCGCCCCGGTTCGGGTGCGCGTCACGATGACGCTTTCGCGCCCGATCTGCACGGTGCGGAAGGCACCGGGCTTGTCCAGATCGGCGGCACGGACCGCGCAGATCCACAGTTCCTCGAAGATCTTCTCCTGCTCGAGCTCGAAGATGGCCGGATCGGTGTAGTAGCGACCGGGAAGGGTGGAGATGAGGCTTTCGGGCAGGGGAAGGGAGGTTGCGGGCGGCGTGGTGTCGGGAATGGTGGTCAAGGGGTCCTCCGTACGTGGCCGATCTTGTGGATCGGTGACGAGACGTCAACTGGGGTAATGGAATACGACGGGTGGAGCAGCGGCCTGGGTGATTTCAGACCGCGCGAGCGGGAGCCGAGAGCTGTCGGCGCCAGCGGGTGAACAATCGAACTTGATTGACACCGAGTACACCGACCGGAAGTCCGTCGGATCGATACACGGCGAGGAAACTCCCGAGTTCGGGCGAACCCTCTTCGATGGTGCATTCACTGTCCGGTCCGGCGGTGCCGGCGAACTGAATACGTGACCCGTACTGGTCGGACCAGAAATACGGAGGTTTGACGTGTTGGCCGCCGTAACTGCCCGAGAGCAGGGTGGCCGCTGCAACGGTGGGTCGTTCGGACGCCCCGGCCCAATGCTCGACGCGTCGGTGGACGCCGGTCGAATCCAGCCATGCGGCGCAGTCGCCGACCGCGACCACTCCGGGTACGGCGGTCGCGCCGCCGCCGTCGCACAGGATTCCGTTGCCCAGCGCGAGTCCGCTGGTGCCGAGCCAGTCGATGTTCGGAATCCCGCCGATGCCGACAACTACGACGTCGGCGTCGAGGAGTCGGCCGTCCGCGAGTCGAACGCCCGTCACTCGGTCGGTGCCGGTCAGGCCGTCGACGGCGATTCCGCAGATCAACGTGGTGCCGTTGTCGCGGTGCAGATTGCCCACCGCGCTACCCAATCGTGCGCCGAGTGGCCCGGCGAGCGGTGACGGGGCGGCTTCGACGACGGTGACCTCGAGGCCCAACTTCCTTGCGGTGGAAGCTACTTCGGCTCCGATGAAGCCTGCGCCGATGACGACGAGACGTGCGCCGGGCGTGAGATCTGCACGCAGCCGGTCGGCGTCGTCGATCGTACGCAATACGTGCACACCGGCGAGGTGATCGGTACCGGGAAGCGATCGCGCGCGTGAGCCGGTGGCGAGGACGACGCCGTCGGAGGTCAGCTCGGCACCGTCGTCGAGGGTGACGGTGCGACGCGATGGATCGAGGGCGGTGGCCGTGCGGCCCAGAATCCAGGTGGCGTCGAGGTTTTCGTCGTCGGGTTCGAGGGCGAGAGTGCTCACGTCCACGTCGCCGGCGAGGTATTCCTTCGACAGGGGAGGGCGGTCGTAGGGTCGATGGCTCTCGGCACCGACGATGGTGACGGAGCCGTCGAACCCGGCCGCCCGCAGTGCACGCGCGGAGCACAGGCCTGCCAGGGAGGCTCCGACGATGGTGACGCTCTTCATGAATGTCCCTCGGCGGCCAATCGGCTGCGAACGTCGGGCGGAAGATTGGGGGCCGCGGTGCTCAGCTCGACGTAGACGACGCCGTCCTCGACGACGACAGTGTGCGTGCGGACAGGCAACTTGGCGGGCGGAGCGTCGACAGCACCGGTACGCAGGTCGAAGGTGGACGCGTGGAGCGGGCATTCGACCGCGCACCCTTCGAGCCAGCCGTCGGCGAGCGACGCGTCCTGATGCGTACAGGTGTCATCGATCGCGAACAGCTCACCGTCCTCGGTGTGGAACACCGCCACCGGAGGGGTGGTGTCGACGCGCAGAGCTTCGCCGCCGGGGAGATCGGCCAAGGAACACACCTTGAGCATTCGGATCCTTTCTGTATCGCTATGCGGAACACGTCTTACTTCCCGCAACAACAGTGTGAACATCGCCACAAGAGCGTGTCAATAGGTGACGGCACTTTTCATGCACGCGAAACACGACGTAACCGGAACCGGACAAACCACGCGTTGTACCAGCTGAGCAGGTGGTTAGCCCGTGCAATGACATGCGTGGCCGGTGTCGCATCCGCCCGACGCGATGATGTCCCCGACGTCGGAATACGTCGAGGGCACCATGAAACAAAACGCTACCGACGGGTAAAGAGGCCCACTTTGATATATCAGAGGTGTCGAGCCGCAGCGCACGGGCTCGAGTCACCGGAAGCGGCCACCTTCTCGACCCGCAACTGCCCGCTCACAGGACCACCACCGAACGCAGCACCGTGCCCTGATGCATCTTCTCGAACGCCGCCTCGATATCACCGAGACCGATCCGTTCGGTCACGAACTTCTCGAGCGGCAACCGACCCTGCTCGTACAGATCGACCAACATCGGAAAATCCCGCTCCGGCAGGCAATCGCCGTACCACGACGACTTCAACGACCCACCCCGGGAAAAGAAATCGATCAACGGCATCTCCACCGTCATCTCCGGCGTCGGCACCCCCACCAACACCACCGTCCCGGCGAGATCGCGGGCGTAGAACGCCTGCTTCCACGTCTCCGGACGCCCGACGGCATCGATGACCACATCCGCCCCGAACCCGCCGGTCAGCTCCTGGATGGCCTCGACGGCATCGACCTGCGAGGCGTCGACCGTGTGGGTGGCGCCGAGTTCGAGGGCCCAGTCGAGTTTTTTCTTGTCGCGGTCGACGGCGATGATCGTCGACGCCCCCGCCAGGCGGGCCCCGGCGATCGCGGCATCCCCGACACCGCCGCACCCGATCACCGCCACCGAATCCCCGCGGGAGACGTTCCCGGTGTTCATCGCCGCACCCAACCCGGCCATCACCCCGCAGCCGAGCAACCCCACCACCGCCGGATCGGAGTCCGGGTCGACCTTGGTGCACTGGCCTTCGTGGACGAGGGTCTTGTCGGCGAACGCCCCGATCCCCAACGCCGGGGACAGTTCGGTGCCGTCGGCGAGAGTCATCTTCTGCGACGCATTGTGGGTGTCGAAGCAGTACCAGGGGGTGCCTTTCTTGCAGGCTCGGCATTCCCCGCACACCGCACGCCAGTTCAACACCACGACATCACCGACCTCGACATGAGTCACGGCATCGCCGATGGTTTCGACGGTGCCTGCGGCTTCGTGGCCGAGCAGGAACGGGAACTCGTCGTTGATGCCGCCCTCGCGGTAATGCAGATCGGTATGACACACCCCGCACGCGGCGATGGTGACCACGACATCGTTCGGGCCGGGATCGGGAATGGTGATCGTCTCGATCGAGACGGGCTCGCCTTTGCTCATAGCGACGACGGCGCGGACCTGCTGCGGCATGACTGGTACTCCTGAGTGAGGTGAAGGAGCGGCGTTCGAGGCCGCCGACGGAGGTGGAATCGGCTTAATATATCAGTTACCGGGCAGTATCCAATGTTAAAAGCGAGTATCGAATTCGGACAACTTTTGGCCTTTGTGCCTGTATAGATGCTGTTCAAAAGCGTTGTCCGTTTCGAAAATCCGTGATGAACGCGTCGAAATGACCAGCCATCTATTGACATAGCCCCTGGGTCGGCTCAGTCTTGTTCGAGTCCAAACAAATCGTAGTTGCGCAGAGAGCAACGAGTCGCGCACCTATCCGACCACCCACGCTGCGTGCACGGGCGACACACCTATTCGGCGAGAGCCGGAGGGAGAACGATGTGACAACGAACAGCAAACCCCGGGGCGACAAAACTCGCGTCGCTGCACCCGAGAAACATGCCCCTCATCATTACGGCCCCCTCGAGGTCTACCACCTCGGAGAGGAGGGCAAGCCGCGCACCGACAAGGTGGTGTTCGGTATCACCGCCGCCATCGTGATCGCGATTCTGGCGTGGGGCATCCTCGGCACCGAGAACATGAAGTCCGTCAACGCGTCGGTACTCGACTGGGTCGTGACCAACGTCGGCTGGCTGTTCATCTTCTCGGCCACCGGATTCGTGATCTTCGCGCTGTGGCTCGCACTCAGTCGATACGGGAAGATTCCGCTCGGCAAAGACGGTGAGAAGCCCGAATTCAACACCGTCAGCTGGATCGCGATGATGTTCAGCGCCGGCATGGGAATCGGCTTGATCTTCTGGGGAGTGGCCGAGCCCCTCACTCACTTCGTCACCCCGCCGCCCGGAATCACCGATTCCACTGTGGGAACGGCACTCTCGACGGCCATCTTCCACTGGGGACTGCACCCCTGGTCGATGTACGCGGTGGTCGGATTGTCCATCGCCTACGGCACCTACCGGATGGGCCGCAAGCAGCTCATCAGCTCCTCGTTCATCCCCTTGATCGGTCGCCGCGCCGAAGGCCCCATCGGCAAGGTCATCGACATTCTGGCGATCTTCGCCACGATGTTCGGCACCGCGGCGTCCCTCGGCCTCGGCGCACTCCAGATCGGGTCCGGTATCGAGGTTCTCGGCTGGGTCAACCAAGCGGGGACGCTTCTGCTCGTGGCTGTCGTCGCCATCCTGACACTTGCGTTCGTGGCCTCGGCAGTGTCCGGGGTTTCCAAGGGAATTCAGTGGCTGTCGAACATCAACATGGTGCTGGCTCTCGTGCTTGCGATCTTCGTGTTCGTCGCGGGCCCCACGGTCCTGATCCTGAATCTGCTGCCCACCACTCTCGGCGACTACGCCGCGCACATCGCCGGCATGTCGGCGCGGTCGGCGGCATCCGGTGGCCCCGAGACCGAGTCCTGGCTCTCGTCCTGGACGATCTTCTACTGGGCCTGGTGGATCTCGTGGACCCCCTTCGTCGGTATGTTCCTCGCTCGCATCAGTCGCGGCCGTACCATC
Organism: Rhodococcus sp. NPDC080181; assembly: GCF_040702225.1. Taxonomy (NCBI): domain Bacteria; kingdom Bacillati; phylum Actinomycetota; class Actinomycetes; order Mycobacteriales; family Nocardiaceae; genus Rhodococcus; species Rhodococcus sp. NPDC080181. The sequence continues at coordinate 29,570 of NZ_JBFBKN010000030.1, read as the reverse complement.
CGCCAGTTCGTCATCGGCGTCATTCTCATCCCTACGTCGGTGAGCTTGGTCTGGTTCTCGATCTTCGGTGGAGCGGCAATCGGCGAGCAGCAGAAGGGAACCGAGGATCTGGTGGCCCTCGGTAAGCCGGAATCGCAGCTGTTCGCGGTTCTCGACCACTTCCCGTTGGCCGGCATCTCGTCGGTGTTGGTGATGGTCTTGGTGGGCATCTTCTTCGTCAGTGGTGCCGACGCTGCCTCGATCGTGATGGGCACCTTGTCGCAACGCGGCACCCTGGATCCGTCCCGTGGGGTCGTCGCCTTCTGGGGTGTGGTCACCGGCGGCATCGCGATACTGATGCTGTGGACGGGAGGTTCGGACGCTCTCAACGGGTTGCAGACGATGACCATCATCGTGGCGGCGCCGTTCGTACTGGTGATGATCGGTACGTGCGTCTCGCTGTACAAGGACGTCACGAACGATCCGTTCATCGTCAAGAACCCCAAGGCCCCGCCGAAAGTCAAGGCCGGCAAGTGAAGTGAGCGATGGTGCGGGACGCGAAACTATGCGTCCCGCACCATCGGTATTTCGGGGGTTGACCACATCCATCCCTGCCCATACTATTGATATATCAATCTCTGGTTAGTTGTCGTGCAGGCCGTGGACCGCTTCGGCCGAGCTCCATCTCTCCACCCCGATACGGAAGGACCACCATGGGTTCACCGAGAGTTGTCATCATCGGCGCCGGCATAGTCGGTACCAACGTGGCCGACGAGCTCACCGCACGCGGTTGGGATCGCATCACCGTGCTGGATCAGGGGCCGCTCCCTCTCACGGGTGGATCCACCTCGCACGCACCGGGTCTGGTGTTCCAGACCAATGCATCCAAGACCATGACCGAACTCGCCCGATACACGGTCGAGAAGTTCATGGGCCTCGAGGTGGACGGGCAGTGGTGCTTCAATCAGCTCGGCGGCCTCGAAGTGGCCACCACCGAGGAGCGACTGGCCGACCTGCATCGTAAGCAGGGCTGGGCCACGTCCTGGGGCATCGAAGGATCGGTCATCGACCCGTCCGAATGCGCCAAACTGCATCCGCTGATCGATCGTTCGCAGGTCCTCGGCGGTCTGTACGTCGAGACCGACGGTCTTGCCAAAGCGTCCCGTGCCGTCGTGGCACTCACCCGTCGCGCAGAATCGCGCGGAGCCGTGTTCCGTGGTTCCACCAAGGTCATCGGAATCGAACAGACGGGTGGCCGCGTCACCGGTGTGGCAACCGACAACGGCGTCATCGAGGCCGACATCGTGGTGTCCTGCGCCGGCTTCTGGGGCCCCGATGTGGGCGAACTGGTCGGCATGAAGGTGCCGCTGCTGCCCTTGGCGCACCAGTACGCCAAGACCGATCAGATCCCGGAACTGGTGGGACGCAACACCGAAGCGGCCGAGGCCGGCATGCCCATTCTTCGTCATCAGGATCAGGACCTGTACTTCCGCGAGCACGTCGACCGTCTCGGCATCGGAACCTACGCGCACCGCCCGATGCCAGTCGACACCAAGACCCTGCCCGGCGGGGACGGTGTGTCCGACGAGGCGATGCCGTCCATGCTCGACTTCACGCAGGAGGATTTCGCGCCGTCGTGGGAGCAGTCCAAGCTGCTGTTGCCCTGCCTGGAGACCGCCAAGATCGACCACGGCTTCAACGGAGTCTTCTCGTTCACCCCCGACGGCGGACCGCTGCTCGGTGAATCCCCGGATGTCAAGGGCTTCTGGATCGCCGAGGCCGTGTGGGTGACGCACTCGGCCGGAGTCGGCCGGGCCATCGCACAGTTGCTGGTCGACGGACGCTCCGAGGTCGAACTGCACGGATGCGACGTCAACCGCTTCGAGGATTTCCAGCTCGATCCGGCGTACGTCAGCGAAACGTCGCAGCAGAACTTCGTCGAGATCTACGACGTCCTGCATCCCTCGCAGCCGCGGTTGTCCCCGCGTGACGTTCGGGTCAGTCCCTTCAATGCGCGGCAGCATCAACTCGGTGCCGTGTTCCTCGAAGGCGGCGGGTGGGAACGCCCGCACTGGTACGAGGCCAATGCCGATCTGGTGCACCAGCTTCCCGTCGAGTGGCAGCCGCCCGAGCGCGACGAGTGGGCGTCGATGTTCCATTCGCCCATTGCCGCGGCCGAGGCGTGGAAGACCCGTACGTCCGTCGCCATGTACGACATGACCCCGCTCAAGCGTCTGCGCGTACGCGGACCCGGTGCGCTGGCACTGTTGGAGGGATTGACGTCCGGCAAGATGGACAAGTCCGTCGGGGCCGTCACGTACACCCTTGCTCTCGATGAGAAGGGCGGCGTCCGAAGCGATCTCACCGTGGCGCGGTTGTCCGCCGACGAGTTCCAGGTCGGAGCCAACGGCAATCTCGACTTCGATTACCTCCGCCGCGAAGCGCCGAGTGACGGCAGCGTCACCGTCGACGACATCACCGGATCCACGTGCTGCATCGGCCTGTGGGGTCCCCACGCCCGCGAGGTCGTGGAGAAGCTCACCCAGGACGACTTCTCGAACGAGAACTTCAAGTACTTCCGCTGCAAGCAGGTTCGTATCGGGGGAGTGCCCGTCACCGCGATGCGGTTGTCATACGTGGGCGAGCTCGGGTGGGAGCTGTACACCACCGCCGATTACGGCCAGCGACTATGGGACATGTTGTGGCAGGCCGGTTCCGAGTTCGGGATCATCGCCGGTGGACGCGCTGCGTTCAACAGCCTGCGCATGGAGAAGGGCTACCGGTCGTGGGGTTCGGACATGACCACCGAGCACAACCCCTACGAGGCAGGCCTCGGCTTCGCGGTACGCCCACAGAAGGGCGAATTCCGCGGCCGCGACGCCGTACTCGAGATGTCCGACGACACCGTCTCGAAGAAGCTGGTCTGCCTGAAGATCGACGACGGCACGTCGGTGGTACTCGGCCACGAGCCCGTTCTGGTGGACGGTGAACCCGCCGGCTACGTCACCAGCGCCTCGTTCGGTCACACCGTCGGTGCGCCGATCGCCTACGCCTGGGTTCCTGCCGGTAGCGCAGAACCCGGTGCAGCAGTACAGATTCGATACTTCGATCGGCTCGTGTCCGCCACCGTCGTGGCCGAGCCCCTCGTCGACCCCGAGATGGCCAAGATCCGCAGCTGACGACCCACCAGTACCAGGAGATTCGATGACCGAGAACTTCACCCTCACGCTCAGCTGCGGCCAGCGACCGGGCATCGTCCGGGCATCGTCCGGGCCGTCAGTGCGTTCCTCTTCGACAACGACTGCGACATCGCCGAACACCAACAGTTCGACGACTCCACGGACGGCTCGTTCTTCCTTCGCACCTCGTTCGTGGCCAGCGGTGCCACCGACATCGAGAAGCTGACGGACAGCTTCCGCGAGGTGGCCGATCGATTCGCGATGACGTACACCTTCAACGGCTGCAGCCAGCCGCGCGTGCTCGTCATGGTGTCCAAGATGGGGCACTGCCTCAACGACCTCATCTTCCGTTGGCGCTCTATGAATCTCGGCGGCGAACTGGTGGCCGTGGTGAGCAATCACGAGGTGCTGCGGCCGATGGCCGAGGCTGCCGGGCTGCCGTTCGTCCACGTTCCCGTCACCCCGGGAACCAAGGCCGAGGCCGAGCAACGCCTGCTCGACCTCGTCGCAGAGTACGAGGTCGACCTGGTGGTGCTGGCCCGGTACATGCAGGTGCTCTCCGACGAGACGTGTCGAGCGCTGCACGGCAAGGCGATCAACATCCATCACTCGTTCCTGCCCGGCTTCAAGGGCGCGAAGCCCTACCACCAGGCCTTCGACCGGGGCGTCAAGCAGGTCGGAGCGACAGCGCACTACGTCACCCCCGACCTGGACGAGGGCCCGATCATCGAGCAGCAGGTCATTCGTATCGACCACACTCACGACCCGTCTCGTCTGGCCACCGTCGGACAGGACGCAGAGGCACTCGCACTCTCGCGAGCGGTCCGCTGGCACTGCGAGAATCGCGTCCTGCTGCACGGACACCGGACGGTCATCTTCAGCTGAGCCGACACGCACGACGGGCCCGTACCGAATCGGTACGGGCCCCTCGTCGTTGTGTGGCGGTGGAGAAAAGTTCTCGGCCTCTAGCACTCCACGAAGTTCACCGGCACGTTGATCGCGAGGCCGCCGCTGGAGGTCTCCTTGTACTTCGAGTGCATGTCGGCACCGGTGGAGCGCATCGTCTCGATCACCTGGTCCAGGCTGACGCGGTGGGTGCCGTTGCCGCGCAATGCCATTCGTGCGGCATTGATGGCCTTACCCGCCGAGATCGCGTTGCGTTCGATGCACGGAATCTGCACCAGCCCGCCGATGGGGTCGCACGTGAGACCGAGGCTGTGTTCCATCGCGATCTCGGCGGCGTTCTCCACCTGTTCGGGTGTGCCGCCCAGTACCTCGGCCAGACCGGCTGCGGCCATCGACGCCGCCGAACCCACCTCGCCCTGGCAGCCCACTTCGGCACCGGAGATCGACGCCATCTCCTTGTAGAGCGATCCGATCGCGCCGGCGGTGAGCAGAAAGCGCACCGTGCTGCCGTCGGGATCTGCGATCCCAGCGGCGGTGTAGCGAGTGGCGTAGTGCAGCACGGCCGGGATGATGCCGGCCGCGCCGTTGGTGGGTGCCGTGACGATTCGTCCGCCGGAGGCGTTCTCCTCGTTGACTGCGAGGGCGACGAGATTGACCCAGTCCTCGGCGAATTCGCTCGAACGGTTCGGATCCTCGGCATCGAGCCGCAGGAACCAGTCCCGTGCTCGACGCCGCACTCCCAGCGCGCCGGGAAGGTAGCCGTCGCGGGAGATGCCGCGAACCTCGCACTCGACCATGACGTCACGGATGTGCAGCAACGCGTCCCGAATCTCATCGTGCGTGCGGCGTTCGAGCTCGACCTCGGTCATGACGTCACTGATGCTGCAGCGTCGCCGCTCGCAGAGCTGGAGTAACTCCTTGGCCGACGCGAATCCGTTCGCGGAGGCGAGGGGTGCGACGGCCTCGACGCTTTCGGCCTCGGTCACCACGAAACCGCCACCGACGGAGAAATACACCTCGCTGTGCAGTTCGGTCGAATCCGCTGCGCGGGCAGTCAGTTTCATCCCGTTCGGGTGGAACGGCAATACCGTCAACGGACGCAGCACGATGTCGTCGACCGCCAGGTCGATCTCTCGGTGACCACCGAAGACGATTCGGCCGGTGGCCGCCATCGATGCCTGCCGTTCTTCCATGACCTCGGTCGTGATGGTCTCGGGCGCATGGCCTTCCAGGCCCAACAGTACGGCGGTCATGGTGCCGTGGCCGGCTCCGGTCGCAGCCAGCGAGCCGTACAGGTCGACAGCCAACTCTCGAACGTCGTCGAACGCAGACATCGTCCGCAGGTCGTCGACGAATCGGGCGGCCGCGCGCATCGGTCCGACGGTGTGCGAACTCGAGGGGCCGACTCCGACGGAGAAGAGGTCGAACACACTGATGGTCATGAGGTCGTCCGAACTGCGCCGGTCGGCTCGCGCATGGTCAGGTCGTCGAACGACGAGGCCGCAGGAGTCAGGACCGCGAACAGCCAGCCGGCACCGAGTGGATCGGCAGCGACGAGCGACGGGTCCTCGCGCACAGCGGGGTTGACGATCGTGACCATGCCGCTGGCCGGGGCGTACACCGTGACCGAGCCGGCGGACGTGTGGATAGTGCCGCACGCATCACCGGCGGTGAGCACGGTACGTACCGACGGAAGATCGACGCCGACGATGTCGGCCGCGTCGGCCAACGCTGCCGGCGTCACACCCACACGGCTCGGAGTCTGGGCCGGTGAGCCGAACGGGTCGACGGCCATCCAACCGTGCTCGGCGCTGAAGAGCCGACGGGCGGAGGAGAGGGATGCGGTCATGAGGTGGCCTCGGCATTCGTCGTGGATTGACCTGGGTGTGAGGGCAGTACGTCGAGCGACCGCACTGCCCGCATCACGGCCAGTGCGTCGATGGTGGCGGCGACGTCGTGAACCCGCAGGAGTGACGCCCCGTTCTGGGCCGCGAAGATCGCGGCGGCGAGTGATCCGGCGAGTCGGCCGTCGACCTCTCGGCCGGTGATGGCACCGATCATTCCCTTCCGCGACAGACCCGCCATGATCGGTCGCCCGGCCGCGGTGAGCGCCCGAAGGCTCTGCAGCAGTTGCAGATTGTGCTCGAGAGTCTTTCCGAATCCGAATCCGGGATCGACCAGGATGCGGTACGCCGGGATTCCGGCTCGGATGCATTCGGCGGCCCGGTCGTCGAGGAACTCGCAGACCTCTGCCGTGACGTCGCCGTACCGAGGGGAATGCTGCATCGTCGCCGGCTCGCCCTGCATGTGCGTCAGGCACACGGCAACGTCCAGTTCGGCAGCTGCGGCGAGTGCGCCCGGAAGACGAAGAGCACGAACGTCATTGATGACGCTCGCCCCGGCGCGCACCGCCTCTCGCATCACCTCTGGCCGTGAGGTGTCGACCGACAGCGGTGTCGAGGTAAGCCTGGACAGGGCGTCGATCACCGGTACGACTCGTTCGATCTCCTCGTCGACGGTGGGTGGGGTGGCCCCCGGCCGGGTCGACTCACCGCCGATGTCGAGCAGTTCGGTACCCTCGTCGACCATCGACAGAGCGTGCGCCACAGCACGATCCGAGTCCAGGAAGCGGCCGCCATCGGAGAACGAATCCGGGGTGACGTTGACGATTCCGCAGACGACCGGATGCGAGGTCGTCAACCGGGTCAGCAGCCGGTCGCGGGCATCGGCTGCCCGGGTTGCCGTGGAGACGGTCGTGAGCACTGCGGTCACCTTTTCTCTCGCGTCGGGTTCGGTGGTCCGACTCAGCCGGCGTCGGTGTATTCCTCGGCCGCGTCGGTCAGCCAGGCTGCGAGATAGCGTGCGAACGACGAGCGCACCAGGATTCGATAGTCCGTTCCGGTGTCGTCACAGGCAATGAGGATCATGCCTGCCATCGCCAGCATCGTCTGTACCGTCGACCCGGCCGGGAAGACGCGGGGGTGCAGATCGATCGAGCACCCTTTCGCCAACACGTCGCGGGCCCGGGAACCGCTCAGGCGCAGTCTGGTTCGCTGTGCGGACACATCGGTTGCCGCACCGCGATGCTCACGAACGGCCGAGCCGAGACGGTGTTCGAGTTCGACCGGATCGAGGCCCGCCCCGATCACCAGCCACTCCTCCGGGCCGAGCCAGATCGCGGTGGTGTTCGTGCCCTCGGCAACGCGTCCGGGGCCGGGCAGCTCGGTGCCGAGCTCGGCCGAGGCAGCGGCACCGCCCGGCCCGCTCGGGTCGACCCACAGGTCGATCCCGGCCAGGAACGGCTCCTCCACGATGCGTACAGCAGACGAGTCCGGCAGAACTGCTTCTGCGAGTGGGCTTCTGGCGGCGAGTCGGTCAGCCATCACGGCGGTTACCTTCCGGGTCGACGAGTACGGAGCCGGTGACTTCCACGGCGACGAGGGTGTCGCCCACCGGGACGTGCAGGATGTCGCCGAGTCGGTCACGCCCGGCCTCGAGCAGGGCCAGCCCGAACGGCCTGCCCAATTCTGCGCTGGCGTAACTCGACGTGACGTGGCCGAGCATCGGAACCGGAAGCTCGGGGAGGACGCCGCTCTCGGAGTGCTCGATGATCTGCGAGCCCTCGGGGAGGACGGTCTCCCGATCGACGGGCAGGAGACCGACGAACTGCTTGCGCAACGGGTTCCGGTTCTCGGCACGGTCGAACGAGCGCTTTCCGATGAAGTCGAGCTTCTTCTTCGATACCGCCCAGCTCATACCGAGGTCCTGTGGGGTGACGGTCCCGTCGGTGTCCTGGCCGACGATCGGGTAGCCCTTCTCGGCCCGCAGCACGTGCATGGTCTCGGTGCCGTACGGGGTGATGCCGTACTTCTCGCCCGCATCGATCAGCCGCGACCACAGTGCGTGGGCGTGCCAAGAATCGATGTTCACTTCGAAGGCCAGTTCACCGGAGAAGCTGATGCGCGCCACGCGTACCGGCACACCGTCGACCGAGGCGTCACGCCAGGCCATGAACGGGAACGCCTCGTTGGAGACGTCGAGCTCGGGGAAGATCTCGCCGACGAGGTCGCGGGAGCGCGGTCCGACGACGGGGAACGTGGCCCACTGCTCGGTCACCGACGTCAGCCGAACCGCCAGGTGCGGCCACTCGGTCTGCAGCCACTCCTCCATCCAGTCGAGCATTCCTGCTGCGCCGCCCGTGGTGGTGAACACCTGGAATCGGTCGTCCGCCAACCGCATCACGGTGCCGTCGTCGATCACCATGCCGTCGGCACCGCACATCACGCCGTAGCGAACCATGCCGACCTTCAAGTTGCTCATCATGTTCGTGTAGAACATGTCCAGCACCACACCGGCGTCGGGGCCCTGTACGTCGATCTTGCCCAGTGTCGAACCGTCGAGCATGCCGACGCTCGAACGCACGGCCGCGCACTCGCGGAGCACGGCGTCGTGCATCTCCTCGCCGGGCAGTGGATAGTAGCGGGGCCGCTTCCACTGTCCGACGTCCTCGAAGACCGCGCCGCGTGCGACGTGCCAATCATGAACTGCAGTAACCCGTTCCGGGTCGAAGGCCATGCCGCGGTTGCGGCCGGCCAACGCCGCGAACGCCACCGGGGTGTACGGCGGTCGGAAGGTGGTGGTGCCCAGGTTCTCCACCGGCTTGTCGAGCAGTTCCGCCACGATGCCCGAGGACACCACACCGGAGGTCTTGCCCTGATCGTGCGCGGTGCCGATCGTGGTGTAGCGCTTGATGTGTTCCATCGACGACATGCCTGCACCGACGGCGCGGACCAGATCGGCCACCGTCGCGTCTCGCTGCACGTCGACGAACTGACTGTCGGCTCCGAAGTCGTCGCGCACCCGCCACAGCACCAGTGACTCGGTGATCGGCACGGATTCGGCTGCTGGAGGCGGTGTTTCGGCGATGTCGAAGCCGAGACGGGTCAGCACGCCTGCCGCGGCCGAGTTGCCGTCGCGGAGGCATCCGGCCAGATCGAACACTCCCGAGGCCGATCCGGCGACGCTGATGCCCTCGACGTCGTCCGCCGGGACGAACGCGCCGAGTTCGCCGTCGTAGCGAAGCTTTCCGCGGGCCTGGCTGAAAAGGTGGACGGCGGGGTTCCAACCGCCGCTGACGAGCAGTACGTCGCACGCCACGGTGTCGGTGGCACCGTGGGCTCCGGTGACCAGTGCGTGGGTGACGCGGGTGTCGCCGCGTGTGCCGGATACGACGCTGCCGGTGCGCACCTCGATACCGCGCTCGCGGCACAGGCCGAGCCAGTGTTCCGGTGCCTCGGAGCGGGCATCGACGATGCGCGCGATGCGGACCCCGGCGTCGTGCAGATCGACGGCTGCCTTGTACGCGCTGTCGTTGGTGGTGAACACCACGGCCTCGGTTCCTACCGTCACGCCGTAGCGATGCAGGAACGTACGTGCACTGTGCGCCAACATGATTCCGGGTCGGTCGTTGTCGGTGAAGACGACGGGCCGCTCGTGGGCGCCGGTGGCCACCAGGATGTGACGCGAGCGAATACGCCAGACTCGCTGACGGCTCAGCGCTGCAGGAGCTTCCAAGCCCAGGTGATCGGTGCGGCGCTCGAGGGCGAGCACGAAGCCGTCGTCGTAGGAACCGAACGCGGTGGTGCGGCGCAGCAACGTCACGTTGGGGAAGGTCGACAACTCGGCCACCGCGTCGGCAACCCAGTCCAGGGCCGGCCGTCCGTCGATGACGTCGTCGGAGCCGAGCAGGGAGCCGCCGAACTCGCTCTGATCGTCGACGACGACCACGCGAGCGCCACTGCGGGCGGCGACCATAGCGGCCGTCAGACCGGCCGGGCCGGCTCCGACGACCAACAGGTCGGCGTGGGCGTGCATGGCGTCGTACTTGGCGGAGTCGGAGATCTCGGCGAGACGCCCCTGTCCGGGGATGCCCCGAGCGACCAGGCCGTCGTACAGCTCGATCGTCGTGGCGAGCAGCATCGGCTCGGGGAACGGCTCCTCGATCTGTACGAGTCCGCCGGTGTCCTCGGCCCACGCTGCGGTGAATCCTCGCGGCCTACCGAGCTTGATGCTGGTGGTGACCTGATGAATACCGTTGGCGAGCAACGCAGACGCCAGCGTGTCGCCGGGATGTCCCTGCAGGGCCGAGCCGCCGAACGTGAATTCGAAGGTGTTCGTGCGGTCGATGCGGCCGCCGGATGCGGTGCGGAATGCGGTCATGGGTTCACCGGCTTCGGGTCGTCGAGGCGATAGACACTGTGGATTCGATAGGTGGCGGTGTCCCGCACGGCGTTGAACCATCGCCGACAGCCCGCGCTGTGGCTCCACCGTTCCGCGAAGAGCCCCTTGGGGTTGTCACGGAAGAACACGAAATGCGCCCACTGTTCGTCGGTGAGGGCCGAGGGGTCCTCGGGGTAGGCGATGTGCGCCTGGCCGCCGTAGTGAAACTCGGTCTCTTCTCGACTCCCGCACCACGGGCATTCGATCAATTGCATTGCCACTCCAAGATTTCTCGTTCGGGTGCTGCGTGTGTCGGGGCGGAGAAACTAGTGCGCCACGCCTGCGGCACCGTGCTCGTCCACCAGCGCGCCGGTGACGAATCGGTCCAGACTGAACGGTGCGATGTACTCGTGCACCTCGTCGTTGGCGATGGTGTCGGCCAGGCACCAACCGGCACCGGGGGTGGCCTTGAATCCGCCTGTACCCCAGCCACAATTGAGGAACACGTTGTCGAACGGGGTGCGTCCGACGATGGGGGAGGCGTCGGGGCAGACGTCCACGATGCCGGCCCAGGTGCGCAGCAGGTGCGCGCGAGCGAGGACGGGGAACAACTCGACTGCAGCTGCCATCTGCCGTTCGATGATGTGGAACGCACCGCGCTGGCCGTAGCCGTTGTAGGAGTCGACGCCTGCACCCATCACCAGTTCGCCCTTGTGGGCCTGAGAGACGTACACGTGCACGGCATTCGACATGACGACCGTGGGATGCACGGGCTCGAGCAACTCCGAGACGAGGGCCTGCAGCGGATGGCTCTGCAGCGGAGTCTTGATGCCGAGCATGTCCGTCAGCGTCGAGGTGTGCCCGGCCGCGCACAGCGCGACCTGGCCGGTGGCGATGTCGCCACGCGTGGTCTTGACCCCGGTGACGCGGTTGCCGTCGGTGGTGAAGCCGGTGACCTCACAGTTCTGGATGATGTCGATACCGGCCGCGTCGGCGCGTCGGGCAAATCCCCAGGCGACGTAGTCGTGCTTGGCGATGCCGGCGCGTGGCTGGTACGTCGCACCGAGCACCGGGTAGCGAATGTCGCTGGAGATGTTGACGATCGGGCACAGCTTCTTGACCTCGTCGGGGTCGACCCACTGAGCGTCGATGCCGTTGAGTCGGTTGGCCTCGACGCGTCGCACGCTGTCGCGCACGTCCTGCAGGCTGTGCGCGAGGTTGAGGACGCCGCGCTGGCTGAACAGGATGGGGTAGTCGAGGTCGTCGGCGAGCCCTTCCCACAGCTTCAGCGAGTGCTCGTAGATGCGCGCGCTCTCGTCCCACAGGTAATTGGACCGGATGAGGGTGGTGTTGCGCGCCATGTTTCCGCCGGCGAGCCACCCCTTCTCCAGCACAGCAACATTGGTGATGCCGTGGTTCTTGGCGAGGTAGTGCGCGGTGGCCAGGCCGTGTCCGCCGCCGCCGATGATCACGACGTCGTAGGACTTCTTCGGCTCGGGGTTGCGCCACAGGAAGTCCGGATGGTCGGGCAGATGTGCGCCCGGAGGGGTTGCGGGGGCGGTCATCGGTAGCCTTCCGTCAGGTCGGAGTAGAGGGGGAACTGCGCGGCGACGGCTTCGACCCGGATTCGCAGTGCATCGAGTCCGCGGTCGTCGGTGTCGGGACGCAACGCGTGGGCGATGACGTCGGAGACCTCGGCGAACGCCGTGGCGTCCAGGCCGCGGGTCGCGAGGGCCGGGGTGCCGATGCGGACTCCGGAGCTCACCATGGGCGGCCGTGGATCGAACGGAACTGCGTTGCGGTTCACGGTGATTCCGACGTGATGGAGTCGGTCCTCGGCCTGCTTGCCGTCCAGTTCGGACTTGCGCAGGTCCACGAGAACGAGGTGGACGTCGGTGCCGCCCGAGACCACGTCGATGCCTGCGGCTGCTGCGTCGTCGGTCAACAGTCGATCGGCCAGGATCTTCGCGCCTTCGAGGGTGCGCTGCTGCCGTTCCCGAAAGTCCTCTTCGGCAGCAAGTTTGAAGGCGACGGCCTTGCCGGCGATGACGTGTTCGAGGGGCCCGCCCTGCTGACCGGGAAAGACCGAGGAGTTGAACTTCTTCGCCAGCGCGGCGTCGTTGGTGATGATGACGCCGCCGCGCGGTCCGCCGAGCGTCTTGTGCGTCGTCGAGGTGACCACGTGCGCGTGCGGTACCGGTGACGGGTGCAGTCCGGCGGCGACCAGGCCGGCGAAGTGCGCCATGTCCACCATCAGGTAGGCACCGACTTCGTCTGCGATGCGGCGGAATTCGGCGAAGTCGAGGTGGCGCGGGTAGGCGGACCAACCGGCCATGATCAGCTTGGGACGGTGCTCGTGGGCGAGGCGCTCCACCTCTTCCATGTCGACGCGGTGGTCGTGCTCGCCGACGTGGTAGGCCGAGACGTCGTACAACTTGCCCGAGAAGTTCAGCTTCATGCCGTGCGTGAGGTGTCCGCCGTGGGCGAGTGCGAGACCGAGAATCGAATCGCCCGGCTGCAGCAGTGCCGCCATGGCAGCGGCATTCGCCTGCGCACCCGAGTGCGGCTGCACGTTGGCGAACGACGACCCGAACAGGGCGTTGAGCCGGTCGATCGCGAGTTGCTCGATGACGTCGACGTTCTCGCATCCGCCGTAGTAGCGCCGGCCGGGGTAGCCCTCGGCGTACTTGTTCGTCAGTACCGAACCCTGCGCCTGCATGACGGCCAATGGTGCGAAGTTCTCGCTCGCGATCATTTCCAAGGTGTTCTGCTGGCGGCCGAGCTCGGCACTGATCGCGCGGTGCACCTCGGGGTCGAGATCGGCGAGTACTCGGTTCGTCACGCCTCTCGGGTGCGGTGCCGTCGCCGTCGGTGCGAAGTCCTGCGTCACGATGGCCGCCCTTCTGGAAGATCAATGATCTGGAACTGATATATCAAGATGCCAATAGAGTAAGATCACAAAGCAGAGCCGTCAAGGGCGGGGCGTCGACCGGGAGTGAGCAGACAAGATGACGATCGAAATTCAGCCGGTGATGGATGCAACGCAGTTTGTCGGAACCAATGCCGATCGAGCCTACGAAATAGTGCGTGAGCAGCTGATCATGCTTGAAATTCGTCCCGGTGAACCGATCAACGACGACCGCCTGGCCGAGCAATTGGGGCTGGGGCGCACACCGATTCGTGAGGGTCTGAAACGACTCGAACGTGAGCGCCTCGTCGTCGCGTATCCCCGACGCGGAACCTTCGCGACCGCCGTCGACATGACCGACCTGGCCAACATCTCGGAGATCCGCAAGCAGCTCGAGCCGGCGGCCTCGGCTCGTGCGGCGCGGACCGCGACACGGGCGGCTCGAGACCGGCTGGCCGAGCTCGCGGCCTCCATCGCGAGCATCGACGACACCGACGATTCACGCGAGGTGCTGCGCAAAGATGTTGCGGTGCATCGAGAGATCTATCGGGCGTCGGGCAATCCTCACCTCGAAGACATTCTGGTCAGCCTCGACGCGCACGCCACGCGCATCTGGTGCCTGTTTCTCGACCGACTGCCGAACGTGGCCGGCCATGTCCGTGAGCACGTCGTGTTGCTTCAGGCGATCATCGACGGCGACGCCGATACCGCTGCCGAACTGACCCTCGAACACGTCACCGGCTTCGAGAACGCGATCAGGGAACTGTTGTAGTCGCCGCCGCGATGCGCTCGGCGGCACCGCGCAGCGCGGTCGAGATGGCATACATCGCCGGGGTGTACTGACGCCTGGCGAGTGACGCGATGTAGATGACGCGCGTCGGCACCCGATCCGTGTCGGGGAAGTCGATGGTGGTGACGTCGGGTCGATGGTGAATCACCGACAACCCGGGCACCATGGCGATTCCGACACCGGCAGCCACCATGGCCTCGATCTCCTGATAGTCGTGGGCCTCGTAGACGACGTCGGGCTCGAATCCTGCTACGCGACAACTGCGATAGAGAACTTCGGCAGCCGGGTGGTCGTTGCTGCGGATGATCCATCGTGCGTCACGAAGGTCGTGCAGCGACACGTCGTGCTGGACCCGATCGTCGTCGATCGGCAGCAGCAGCACAGTGGGGTCTTCCATCAGCGGTTCGAGTGACAGAGATCGTTCTGCCTCCTCCGTCCAGGCGTAGCTCCACAGCAGCGCCAGGTCGATTTCGCTCGAATGCAGCATGTCGAGCAACTGCGGGCGGACCGCCGATCGCACGCGGACGTCGACGCCGGGCCATCGTGAGTGGTAGTCCTTCAACGCGTCGGAGAGCAGTGACGCGCTGACCGTGGGAAACGAGCCGAGCCGCACCGAACCGCGTTCGAGCCCTCGGATCGCTTCGAGGTCGCCGCTCGCGGCGCGCATCTCCCGTCGAAACAGCCGGGCGCGGCTGGTGAGGATTTCGCCGGCTTCGGTGAGTTGTACGCCGCGTGGCAGGCGGGTCAACACCGGTTGTTTGATGCCGTGTTCGAGTTTGCTGATGCGCTGCGACGCCGCGGAGGGGGTCATGTTCGCCCGCTCGGCACCGGCCGTCAGCGATCCGGCCTCGGCGATGTCGAGAAGAAGAAACAACGTCACGACGTCGAAGGTGTGGTTCATACGTCTATCTTTCAGCTGAGCTAAACGGCCAGGTAGCAAAACGATATTGTCCTAAAAGGCGGACGTCAATAGTGTGACTGGGACAACGTTCGAGTGCGGATGTAACCGAGCACCTACCAGCCACCTGAAAGACGCCCATGACCTCCATCGAGATCCTCCCGCTCATCGCATTGGTTGCGATGTTCGTGATCGCAACCTTCTTTCCGATCAACATCGGCATCCTCGGCTTCATCGGTGCCTTCGTGGTCGGATACTTCGCGCTGGGATTCGACGACAAGGAAATTCTGAACGAGTTCCCCAGCTCGATCGTGTTGACCATCGTCGGAGTCACCTACTTCTTCGGCATGGCCAAACGCAACGGCACCATCGATCTTCTGGTCAACAGCTGCATCCGAGCGGTGCACGGTCGAGTGACGGTGGTTCCGTGGGTGTTCTTCTTCGTCGCCTCGGTCCTGACTGCACTCGGTACCTTCAGCCCCGCCGCGGTGGCGCTCATCGTGCCTGCAGCCATGGCATTCGCAGCTCGAACCGGCATGAGCCCGCTGGTCATGGGCATCATGGTCATCAACGGTGCCCATGCAGGCGCGTTCTCCCCGATCTCCGTCTCCGGTGTCCTGGTTCGCGACATCGTCGAGAACAACGGCCTCGCCCTGAACCCGTGGACGCTGTTCTTCGCCAGCTACGGCATCAACCTGCTGCTCTCGGTGCTGACGGTTGTCGGCTACGCGGCCCTGGCCCGCATGAAGGGCTTCGAGTACACCGCAACGGGGTCCACCGACCCCGCTCCCGGCAGTGGCCCCGTCGGCGGAACGCCGGTCAAGACGTCCGTCCCCACCGGCGGCGGTACCGGCGGCGGCAGCTCGGCAGGCGGCAGCACCCAGGTGCTCACTCGTCCGACCACTACCACCCTGGTCGACGCCCCGGCCCCGGTCACGTTCGTCCAGAAGCTCACGCTCTTCCTCATCGGCGCACTCCTGGTACTCGTTCTCGTACTGCACTTGCCGATCAGCTTCATCGCCATCGGAGCCGGAGCGGTCCTGGCGTTCACGGATTTGAAGAAGCAGAACGAGGCGATCGCAGACATCAGTTGGTCGACGGTTCTGTTGGTCGCCGGCATGGTCACCTACATCTCGATCCTGCAAGAAGTGGGCACCATCGATCACCTGGCCGAAATGGCGATCACCATCGGCGCTCCGATCATCGTGGCCATCGTGCTCTGCTACGTCATCGGCATCACCTCGGCGTTCGCGTCCTCAACCGCCCTTCTGGCCGCCGTCATCCCGCTGGCCATGCCGCTGCTGGGAACCGGTGCACTGCCGGTCGTCGGAGTCGTCGCTGCTCTGGCCATCTCGGCCACCGTCGTCGACGTCTCGCCCTTCTCGACCAACGGTGCGCTGGTGCTGGCCAACGCTCAGAACATCGAGCGCCCGCGCTTCTACCGTCAGCTGCTGCTCAATGCAGGAATCGTCGTCGCCATCGCGCCGGCCCTGTGCTGGTTGATCCTGGTGGTCGTGCCCGAGCTGTTCTGACCGAGGCGAGCACGTTAAGCGCTGCTGCACGGACTGAACATATTTCGTAATTGTGCTTGACCATCCTCTGTCGCAGGGTGGAAGCATCGGATCCTGATCGGAAGGCACACCAGATGTTCACTCTTCGTGGAACGTGGATGCGTGGAGGCACCAGCAAGTGCTGGCTGTTCAACGCGGTCGACATCGACCCGTACATCGCCGACGCCGGCGGTCTCGACAACATCCTGACCGCGGCCTTCGGTTCGGGTGACCCGCGTCAGCTCGACGGGGTCGGGGGCGGCAGCTCCACCACCTCCAAGGCCGCCATCGTGCGACGCTCCAGCGCAGCCGGTATCGACGTCGACTACCTGTTCGCTCAGGTTGCCATCGAGAACCGCACCGTGGAGTGGGGCAGCAACTGCGGAAACTGTGCGACGGCGATCGGCCTCTACGCCGTGCAGACCGGTCTCGTCGCCGTGGACGACCACGTCACCGTGGTCCGGATGCGCAACGAGAACACCGGCGCGATTCTGGCGGCGGAGATCGCGACCCCCGGCGGACGCATTCCTGCCGAGGGTGACGCGTCCGTCCCCGGCACCACGGCACTCGGCGTCCCGGTGGGGTTGACCTTCACCGATCCGGCCTCGGATCGAGTGACGATGCTTCCCACCGGCGCAGAGGTCGATCGAGTCGCATTCGGCGGCAACGAGTTCCGCGGAACGTTCGTTCGAGCGGGCGCACCCGCCGCATTGTTCGACGCCGCCGATTTCGGGCTGACCGGGTCGGAGACGAACGACGTCGTCGCCGCTCACGTCCCCACCCTCATCGCGCTACGGCGACAGGCCGCTCTGCGGATGGGGCTCAGCAAGCCCGAAGAACCTGTCTCGCATGCCATTCCGAAGGTCGGGATCGTCGGCCCGCCGCGGGAGTACGTGACGACGACGGGTGAGCACGTTGCCTCCGCCGACTACGACATCTCGGTACGCATGCTCTCGATGATGGCCCCGCACCCGGCGATCGGACTGACCTCCGCGGTGGCCGTGGCCGCAGCGGCGACGGTCATCGGTGGGGTCGTCACTGCCAACGCAGGGTCCGGCCGTCCGGGAACCATCCGAATCGGTACCGCCGCGGGAGTGCTCGAGGTCGACTACACGGTGGACGCCAACGGGTTACTGCAGTCGGTCACCCTGCACCGCGCAGTGCGACGCATCGCCACCGCAGACCTCTTCGTGGTGCCGATGCCGGCTCTGGTCGGTGCCCACGCGTTCTGAGCAGCTTCCCTCGTGCGCGTTTTGCGTACCTGGAGGCGCGCAAAACGCGCACGACCGGAGCTACACACCACCGAGCACAGCATCGACCAGACTTTCTGCGTAGACGCGGTCCTCGGTGTCGCCTCGATCGGCATCGGTGTGATGCGAGAAGATGACGTGGCTGAGAACCGCTCCGGTTACCAGTTCGAGAATCCTGGTGGTATCGGCCGACTCGGGTAATTCGCCCCGTTTCTGGGCTCGGTGCACGATCAGCCGGGCCGCAACCAGTCGGCTTCGGTTGAGTGTGTCGATCATGTGCCCGAGTAGGTCGGGGTGCACCCGCGCATCGAGGGCGACGCGCAGGCTGACGAGACCGGCCGTTCCTCGGTAGCCCTGCAGAAGCTGCACCGCCAATTCGACGAGATCCGCCCGCAGGTTGCCGAGGTCGATCGGTGTCGCGAGCGGACTTCGAGCGTCCAGCGCGTCGACGACCAAGGCCCCCTTCGATTCCCAGCGCCGATAAAGCGCCGCCCTGCCGACGGACGCGCGGCGGGCAACGGCGTCGAGTGTGAAACCCGACCAGCCTTTCTCCCAGTAGACCTCGAGCACTGCGTCGTAGACGCGGTCCTCCAGATCAGGATCACGCGGCCTACCCCGTCGGCTCCTGGTTTTGTCGGTCACCCAGGGATTGTGGCACCTACCCGGCATTGCGGACAATCTGTGTCTGTAATAGGTTCCCGGTCATGAGTTCAGTACCCCACGAGGCGTCGACGGTGGATCCGAGACGTGTTCCGGTGATCGTGGCTATCGGTGAGACAAGCGGCCGCGGCGAACCCATGGGCGTCGAACCCATGGAACTGATCACCCGCGCTGCCACCGAGGCACTCCAGGATTCGCCGACGTCGGAGCCGTGGATTCGCAGAGCGGACAGCATCACGTTCTGCCACATCGCCAGCTGGGCTTACGCCAGTCCCGCCGCTGCGCTGGCCCGTAGATTCGGTGCCACCCCCACAGATGTGTTCGACGCGCCGATCGGTGGCCAGTGGCCCGCACGCCTTCTCGATCGCGCAGCCTCGCGCATTGCGTCCGGGGAGTCGACGGTAGCGGTGATCGCGGGCGGTGAAGCGCAGGCCTCGATGGGCGCCTTGGTCAAGGCCGGGCGAGAGCCCGTGCGGGATGGGGGATGGAGCGCGGACCCGGGAGGTCCGCCCACCTTCGACCTCGATCAACTCGGAAGTGCCGCAATGCAAGAGGCCGGACTGATCACTCCGGTTCGGATCTATCCCCTGTTCGAGAGCCGCTTCAGATTCGAGGCCGGACTGGATCCGGAGTCTCGACTGGCCGAGTGCAGCGACCTGTATGCGGAGTTTTCGGTTGTCGCCCAGAAGAACCCGTACTCGTGGAACGGGCGAGTGCGGACGGCTGCCGACATCGGCACGCCGTCGCCGAAGAACCGCATCGTGTGCGAGCCGTATCCGTTGTCGATGAACGCCATGCCCTTCGTCGACCAGGCAGCGTGCATCGTGGTGACCAGCTTGGCCGAAGCCCGAGAACGCGGTGTCCCTGAGGGCGACATCGTGTTCGTCTGGGGCGGTGCGGGTGCCGAGGATTCGGTCGACATTCTCGACCGCAGCGATTTCGGCCGGTCTCCAGCGATGGAGGATGCGATGGACCGAGCCTTGCGCGCCGCGGAGATCGGAGTCGAACAACTCGACGTGGTCGACGTGTACAGCTGCTTCCCGATCGTGCCGACCCTCGCCACCCGACACCTCGGAACGCCGAAATCATTGGTACCCAGTGTGACCGGTGGTCATTCGTCCTTCGGTGGTCCCCTCAGTAGCCATTCGCTGCATTCGATCACCGCATCCGTCCGCGAGATTCGCGGCGGCAAGAACTGCGCACTGGTGCACGCGAACGGTGGCTATATGACGTATCACCACTCGGTGCTGCTCGGTGGCGACCAGCACCCACTGGGCTACGTCGGAAATCCCGAACCCGCAGTGCTGACGCCGGATTCACCGCCTCGTGCACCTGTACAGGACGGGACTCTCGTGGTGGAGACAGTGTCCGTCGAGCATTCTCGGCAGCAGGAACCGAACCAGGCGTTCCTCGTCGCGAGAGACGAGCGGGGGCGACGCGTCGCCGCACAGACGGCACCCGGGGACACGGCCAGCGCCCGTGCGCTGTCTCTGTATCGAACCGACCCGGCACGCGAAATCATCGGGACCACAGTCACTGTCGACACCATCGAGGGGAACATTCGTGTCCGAAGCAGCTAGCGCCGAACCTGTCGTCCTGACCAGGCGGGAAGGTCACGTACTCGTCGTCACCATCAACCGACCGCGAGCTGCCAACAGCATCGATGCCCGCGTGCACACGTTGCTCGGGGAGGCGTGGGAGTCCGCCGAGGCAGATCGAGACATCCGAGCCATCGTCCTGACCGGCGCGGGATCGGCGACTTTCTGTGGCGGTGCCGATCTGAAGGCCCTCGGCACCGGAGGACCCGGCGCGGTGACCCCGCCCGAGACCGAACACTGGGGGTTCGCCGGCATTGTGCAACACCCGATCTCGGTCCCGGTCATCGCGGCCGTGAACGGGTCGGCGATGGGAGGAGGAACCGAGATAGCTCTGGTCTCGGACATGGTCGTCGCGTCGGACACGGCCGTGTTCGGACTGCCCGAGATCCGGCGTGGTCTCATCGCCGGTGCAGGTGGCGCTTTTCGGCTGATGTCCGCGGTGCCGGAACACATTGCCCTGGAGATGATCTTGACCGGACAGCCGATCTCCGCGCAGGAAGCCGCACGGTGGGGATTGGTCAACAGAGTTGTGGCCCCGACCGAGGTCCTCGACACCGCGCTCGAACTCGCTCGGCTCTGCGCGGAAGGCGCTCCGCTGGCGGTGCGCGCATCCAAGCGTCTGGCCCGACGTATCACCGACGGTGCCATCGCGCACGAGAAAGATTCGTGGGCACAGAACCGTCAGGAATTGGATCGACTCACCACCACGCAGGACGTCGTCGAAGGAATCACCGCATTCCTGCAGAAACGCGATCCGACGTGGACCGCGCAGTGAGCGTGGGAAATCCCGCCCGTACTTAGACGGTTACAGGGCGGGAGGCACCGTCGAAAGTCGAGTGATCCTCTCGCAGTGTTCCTCTATCGGGCAGTGACCTCCTCGTGCTCGTCGCTTGTGGGATTCTCGGTCCAGGGATTGGATTCCCACGCAAAATTAAGTGCGAAGACGACGCCCGCACCGACCAGCACCATCGATGCGGCTCGCCAAAGCGGAATGTCTCCGCCGACGCCCCAGATAATTGCCAGCGCGACGACGGCACCGACGACCGGGCTCAGTATCGCGCGTGTGGTGGCGTTCATAAGGTGCCTCCTGATTGTTGTCGTCCGGGCGGCTCGTTCGAGGTCGATTGAGGCCTC
Source organism: Rhodococcus sp. NPDC080181 (assembly GCF_040702225.1). NCBI lineage: Bacteria > Bacillati > Actinomycetota > Actinomycetes > Mycobacteriales > Nocardiaceae > Rhodococcus > Rhodococcus sp. NPDC080181. The sequence goes on along the minus strand of NZ_JBFBKN010000030.1, from coordinate 8,499 downwards.
CGTTACGTACCAGAAGTAACGATAATGGAGCTGAAGGTTCCACGCACCCGCGTGGTCGGCTTTCGCGACCAGGCGCTCGAGCCCGCGAACAGCTGCTGGGCCGAAAGCGGAATGAAAGGGCGTGGGGCCAGTAGCTACGTACCGACGGTTCTGTGATCGCATGACCCCATGCGTACCTCGACATCCACCCGACTGATCACCGTGATCGCGGCGGCAACGTTGACGGCAGGCATCGCGTGCTCCTCGACGGCCACTACCGAACCACCGCAATCCCCAGCGAGTACATCTCGGACCGCGACCGATCAGGCGATGGCCGAACAGCCATATTTCCAGCTCGAGGCGAGGGACAGCGCTCGGCTCGGCGTCAGCGCACTCGATCTCACGTCCGGATCCATCCAGAGTTATCGCGGTGACGAACGTTTCGCGTTCTGCTCGACGTTCAAGGTGTATGCCGTCGGGGCCGTACTCGCCGCCGTCGACGCAGGCAGGCTGCAGCTGACCGACACCAGAACAATCGCCGCAGAGGACAAGGTGCCCAAGTCGGCCGTCGATTGGGCACCCGGCTCGGTCGTCACCATCGCAGATCTCGCTTCCGCAGCGTTGACGAAGAGCGACAACACATCCGGCAATCTGCTGATACGTGAAGCAGGTGGCACAGCGGCGCTCACCGACTTCGCGCGATCGCTCGGCGACACCGAATTTCGACTCGATCGCACCGAGCCGGAGTTGAACACGGCCATCCCCGACGACCCTCTGGACACCACAACTCCGAACTCGATGGCCGCCGGCTATCGGACCCTGCTCGACGGAGACGTACTGACGCAGGCATCACGACAGCAGTTGCTGGACTGGATGGCGGGCACACAAACGTCCACGGCCCGATTCCGCGCGGGCATTCCCCCGCAGTGGACGTCGGCCGACAAGACCGGAACCGGTAGCTACGGTGTCTCCAACGACGCGGGCCTGGTGCTCGGACCCGAAGGTCAGAGGATCCTGCTCGTCGTCCTCAGTGCTACGACGTCGGGCGCGGAGGACTCACCGGCCATGAACGCCCTTGTCGCCGATACGACTCGGACGGTCGTCGAACAGCTGGGTTGACGTCAGTTCGCAGATCGGCGGACGGCGTCGACGAGGGGTACGAGGTCCGGTTCGCGTGCTGCTTCGTCGAGGGCCTCACGCAGGGCCGCGTCGTTGGTCGGCCGCGCTGCCTCGAGCAGAGCCAGGCCTTCGTCACTGACGTCGGTGTAGATGCCGCGGCGGTCGGTGGGGCAGAGATAACGGGTGAGCAGTCCGCGGTCCTCGAGGCGGGTGACCAGACGGGTCGTTGCACTCTGGCTCAGGACGACGGCGTCGGCCACCTGCTTCATCTGCAGGTGTCCGCCCACCCCGTCGTGCTGACGTGCCAGGACGTCGAGCAGCCAATACTCGCGAGCGCTGAGGTTGTGGCCGGCCTGCAGAGCTTTCTCGATGCGGCTCTCGATGCGACCGTGCAGGACCGACAACGCCAGCCAGTTCTGGGCGAGCGCCGTCAGAGCGGGGTCCTTCGCCGTCATTGCTGCGCCTTCCGTGCCGATGCTCGTACAGCCACCGTACAGCGCCTGCCGTTAATCGGCGTCTGCAACTACATCGGTCGGCGGGCGACGATGCGTCGAGCATGGGCCAGCACCGGTGCGTCCACCATCTGACCTCGGAAGGCGAACACCCCGCGATTGTGCTCGACGGCGTCGAGTACGGCCCTGGCCCAATCGATTTCCTCGACCGTGGGCGCATAGGCCTCGCGAATGACGGGGATGTGGCTGGGGTGGATGGCCACTTTGCCGTCGAAGCCCACGGCTACAGCGTCGTCGGCCTCGGCGCGCACCCCGTCGAGATCGGGGATGTCGAGGTAGACCGAATCCAACGCGAACAGTCCCCGCGCCTTGGCGGCCAGCAAGGTCTGCGATCGAACATGCTGTGCGACATCGCGGTAGCGGCCGTCGCTCAGTCGACTCGAATTCCCGCCCATCGCAGCGACCAGATCCTCGGCACCCCACATGGCACCGATGGCATTGTCGGCTGCGAGTGCGTCGAAGACCGTCATCGCGCCGAGCGGAGATTCGATCAGTACGACGACATTCAGCGGTTCCAAAGCTGCTATCTGACCGGCAGATTCACATTTGGGCAACATGACGGTCGTGTACTCGGTGCGCTGCAACGCGTCGAGGTCGGCAGCCTGGTCTTCGGTGCCGTGCGCGTTGACTCGAACGATGGTGCGCGACGGGTCCAACGGTGTCGACACCACGGACTCGCGAGCGCCGGCTTTGTCCGCGGCACCGACAGCGTCCTCGAGATCCAGAATGACGACATCGGCTCGGGCCGCTGCCTTCTCGTATCGCTCGGGTCGATCAGCGGGACAGAACAGCCACGCCGGGCCAGGGGGAATCCAGGTCACGACGCGTCGTCCTCGGGCCGCATCCGGACGAGAGTCTTGCGGACGGCAATCGCTACGACGTCACCGTGCTGATTTCGACCGGTGTGGGTGAACGTCACGATTCCCTCGCCGGGGCGGGACTTGGATTCGCGCTTGTCCGAGATCACCGTCTCCGCGTAGAGGGTGTCGCCGTGAAACAGCGGCTTCGGGAAGGAGACCTCGGAGAAGCCGAGGTTGGCGACAATCGTGCCCTGGGTCAGCTGCGTCACCGACAATCCGACGAGGGTGGACACGGTGAACATCGAATTCACCAGCCGTTGACCGAAAGATGTTGTCTCACTGTAGGCGGCATCGAGATGCAGGGCCTGGGTGTTCATCGTCTGTGTGGTGAACGATGTGTTGTCGGCCTCGGTGATGGTGCGGCCGGGGCGATGTTCGTAGACGGTACCGAGCTCCATCTCCTCGAACCACAGGCCGCGTTGCCGAATGCGCTTGTCGCTCATAGCCCCAAGCTCCGGGCGATGAGCATCAGCTGAACCTCGGTGGTGCCTTCACCGATTTCGAGGATCTTGCTGTCGCGGTAGTGACGGGCGACAACGTATTCGTTCATGAATCCGTAGCCGCCGTGAATCTGCGTCGCGTCGCGGGCGTTGTCCATCGCAGCCTCGGAGGCCACGAGCTTGGCGATGGACGCGGCCTTCTTGAACGGCTTGCCCGCCAACATCAGTGCCGCCGCGTCGTAATACGCCGTCCGTGCGGTGTGTGCGCGTGCCTCCATGCGGGCGATCTTGAACGAGATCGCCTGATTGCGGGCAATCGGAGCGCCGAACGCCTCGCGCTCCTTGGCGTACTTGACGCTCTCGTCGACGCAACCCTGAGCCGCACCGACCGATACGGCAGCGATCGCGATCCGGCCCTCGTCGAGGATGTGCAGGAAGTTCGCGTACCCGCGGCCTTCCTGGCCGAGCAGGTTCTCCTGCGGGACTCGTACATCGGTGAAGCTGAGCGGGTGTGTGTCCGAGGCATTCCAGCCGACCTTGTTGTACGCCGCTTCGGCCACGAACCCGGGAGTGTCGGTGGGCACGAGGATCGACGAAATCTGCTTGCGTCCTGTTGTCTCGTCGACGCCGGTCACAGCGGTGACGGTCACCAGTTCGGTGATGTCGGTTCCGGAGTTGGTGATGAACTGCTTGCTGCCGTTGATGATCCAGTCACCGCCGTCGCGCTTGGCGGTGGTCTTGGTGCCGCCCGCGTCGCTACCGGCACCCGGCTCGGTCAAACCGAAGGCAGCCAGTGCCTTGCCCGCGGTGAGCTTGGGTAGCCACTGCTGCTTCTGCTCGTCGTTGCCGAAACGGTAGACGGGCATGGCACCGAGCGAGACGCCTGCCTCGAGCGTCATCGCGACGCTCTGGTCGACCTTGCCGAGCTCTTCGAGTGCCAGGCACAGGGCGAAGTAGTCTCCGCCCATGCCGCCGTACTCCTCGGGGAAGGGCAGACCGAAGAGGCCCATCTCGGCCATCCCTGCGACCACCTCGTACGGAAAGGAGTGCTCGGCATCGTGTTTCGCCGAGACCGGCGCGACGACGGTGCGGGTGAAGTCCGCCACGGATTTGACCAGTTGCTGGTATTCGTCGGGCAGATTGGACGACGACAGATGTTCGGTCATGACTTGTCCTCTTCGGTGTCGGTGGGAACGATGCGGGCGAGGACCTGGTCGACGCGGACCTGATCTCCTACTGCGACTGTGAGTTCGACGGTGCCGCCGATGGGCGTGGTCAAGGTGTGTTCCATCTTCATCGCCTCGACGACGACGATGGCCGTGCCTGCGGTGACGGCGCTACCGGAGGTCGTTCCGATCGCGATGATCGAACCCGGCATCGGCGAGAGGATCTCTGCGTCGCCGGACTGCGTGTCGTCCTCGCGCACATTGGGTTCGGCGATTCGATCGATTCTCCAGGTGCCGCGTGAGCTGGATACCCAGGTGGACGATTCGTTTCGGGCTACGGTCATCGAATCGCGTCGATCATCGAGTACGAGGTCGATGGAATCCTCGGTAGCGGAGGCCCGCAGTCGGCGCGGTTCTTCGTCGTCGACGACGACCGTCGCCGCATCGAGGGTCCCGGTGATGGACACGTGCGCGGTCCGAGTGCCGGATGTCAGCCGGAGCTGGAACGGTGCGTGCGCTCCCACCCGCCAGCCCGACGGCGTTGCCCAGATGTCCTGGCCCGCCTCCTGCCACGTATCGAGCCAGGCGACGGTGGCTGCGGCGATCATCGCCTCGTCGGGGGCGTCGGCGGCAACGAAATCCTCGACGCGGCGGTCCAGTAGGCCGGTGTCGAGATTGCCGGCACGGACCTCGGTGTCGGCGAGCAGGAATCGAGCGAACTCGATGTTGGTGACGACGCCGAGTACCGAGGTATCGGCCAGCGCACGATCCAGGCTGCGCAGCGCTGTAGTGCGATCGGGGCCGTGCGCGATGACCTTCGAGAGCATGGGGTCGTAATTGCTGCCCACCTCGGTGCCGACGGCGAGACCGGAGTCGACGCGGATGCCCGTGCCGGTGGGCTCGCGCAACCCGACGACGGTGCCGCCGGTCGGGAGGAATCCGCGGCCGGGATCCTCGGCGTAGACGCGCGCCTCGATGGCGTGCCCGGTCAGTCGAATATCGTTCTGACTCAGCGTCAGTGACTCGCCGGCGGCGATCCTGACCTGCCACTCCACGAGGTCGATGCCAGTCACCATCTCGGTCACCGGGTGTTCCACCTGGAGTCGAGTGTTCATCTCCATGAAGAAGAAGTCGTCGGGATGATCGGCGGAGACGATGAACTCGACGGTGCCGGCGCCGGAGTAGTCGACGCTGCGAGCGGTGTTGCAGGCAGCCTCGCCGATACGCGCTCGGGTCTGCGCGTCGAGCAGTGGAGACGGCGCTTCTTCGATGACCTTCTGATGGCGTCGCTGCAGGCTGCATTCACGCTCACCGAGGTGGATGACGTTGCCGTGACCGTCGGCGAGGATCTGCACCTCGATGTGCCGGGGACGCAACACGAATCGCTCGAGGAACAGCGTGTCGTCGCCGAACGAGGAGGCCGCCTCGCGGCGGGCACTGGCCAGCGCGGCGGGCAGATCCTCGGCGCGCTCGACCAGACGCATGCCCTTGCCGCCGCCACCTGCGGACGGTTTGACCAGGACCGGGAATCCGACGTCGGGTGCACCGGCGACGAGGTCGTCGTCGGACAGTCCCGGTCGGGAGATGCCGGGTACAACCGGGACACCGAAAGCGCTGACCGCGGCCTTGGCGGCGATCTTGTCGCCCATCACCTCGATGGCCTTCTCCGGCGGCCCGAGGAAGGCGATTCCGGCTTCGGCGCAGGCCGCAGCGAAGTGGGAGTTCTCCGAGAGGAAGCCGTAGCCGGGGTGAATTCCCTGTGCGCCGGTGGCTTTCGCGGCGGCGATCACCTTGTCGATGTCGAGGTAGCTCTCACGTGCGCTGGCAGGGCCGAGTCGTACCGCGGTATCGGCTTCGCGGACGTGCCGGGCGTCGGCGTCCGCATCGCTGTAGACGGCGACGGTCCGAATGCCCATGCGGCGCAACGTTCGAGCGACGCGTACCGCGATCTCACCGCGGTTGGCGATCAGAATGGTGTCCAACATCGTGGTCATCTCTCTCACATCCGGAAAACGCCGTAGGAGACCGGCTCGAGCGGCGCATTGGCGCACGCCGAGAGTGCCAGTCCGAGAACAGTTCTGGTGTCGGCGGGGTCGATGATGCCGTCATCCCACAGCCGGGCCGTCGAATAGTAGGGGTTGCCCTGACTTTCGTACTGGTCACGAATCGGAGCTTTGAAGGCCTCCTGGTCTTGCTCCGACCACGGATTGCCCGACGCATCCAGTTGGTCACCTCGGACGGTGGCAAGGACGGACGCCGCCTGTTCACCGCCCATCACCGAGATCCGCGCGTTCGGCCACATGAACAGGAAACGCGGGGAATACGCTCTGCCGCACATGGAGTAGTTGCCTGCACCGTAGGAGCCGCCGATGACGACGGTGATCTTCGGAACGCGGGCGCAGGCCACTGCGGTGACCATCTTCGCGCCGTGTTTGGCGATGCCGCCGGCTTCGTAGTCTCGGCCGACCATGAAGCCGGTGATGTTCTGCAAGAACACCAGTGGGATGCTGCGCTTGTCGCAGAGTTCGATGAAATGTGCGCCCTTCATCGCAGATTCGGCGAACAGCACACCGTTGTTGGCGATGATTCCGACGGGATGGCCGTGGAGGTGGGCGAATCCGGTGACGAGTGTCTTGCCGTATTCGGCTTTGAACTCGTCGAATTCGCCTGCGTCGACCACCCGGGTGATCACCTCTCGCACGTCGTACGGGGTGCGTGGGTCGGTGGGGACGACGTCGTAGATCTCGCTCTGGTCGACGATCGGGTCGCGGGTGGGAACGACATCCCATGGCCGCGGCGTGCGGGGCCCGAGGGTGGAGACGATCTTCCGGACGCGGCGCAATGCGTCGCGGTCGTCGTCTGCCAGATGGTCGGTGACTCCGGAGACCTTCGAGTGCAGATCTCCGCCACCGAGTTCCTCGGCGGTGACGACCTCGCCGGTCGCGGCTTTCACCAGGGGCGGGCCGCCGAGGAAAATGGTTCCCTGATTCTTGACGATGATGGCCTCGTCGCTCATTGCAGGCACGTATGCCCCACCCGCAGTGCACGAGCCCATCACGGCGGCGATCTGCGCAATTCCTTTGGCGCTCATGGTCGCCTGGTTGAAGAAGATGCGTCCGAAGTGGTCGCGGTCAGGAAACACCTCGTCCTGACGCGGGAGGAATGCGCCGCCGGAGTCGACGAGGTAGATGCACGGCAGTGTGTTCTGCAGGGCGATCTCCTGCGCGCGCAGGTGCTTCTTCACCGTCATCGGGTAGTAGGTGCCGCCTTTGACGGTGGCGTCGTTGGCAATGATGATGCACTCTCGACCGGCCACGCGACCGATGCCGGCGATCACGCCTGCCCCGGGGCACTCGTCGTCGTATAGGCCGTTGGCCGCCAGCGGTGCGATCTCGAGGAACGGGCTACCCGGATCCAGGAGTTCGTCGACGCGGTCGCGGGGGAGCAGCTTGCCGCGGGCGATGTGCCGTTCCCGGGACTTCTCGCTACCGCCGAGTGCTGCCACGGCGAGCTTCTGGGAGAGCTGCTGCGCGAGTAGCTGATGATCTGCGCGGTTGGCAGCGGTATCGATCGCCATGAGATGCACGCCTTCAGGGGTTGGACGTCGGTGTCACACAGGGTTCAGTTAATCGTTGATAACTGACATGATAGTAAACTACGATTAACCGAGAGTCCAGGTTCGAGGGGGTGGCAGTGCAGGAGATCGAGGTCAAGCCGGCCACGGTGCGTGAGCAACGCAAAGCCGAACGTCGGCAGCAACTGCTCGATGCCGCGGCCTCGCTGTTCGCCGAACGCGGGTTCGCCTCCGTGCGGCTCGAGGATCTGGGTGCAGCCGTCGGCATCAGTGGACCGGCCGTCTATCGCCACTTCCCGAACAAGGAGGCGGTGCTCGTCGAACTGATGGTCGGAATCTCGGAGTATCTGCTCGACGGCGGTCGCGAGGTGGTCGGCTCGCGGAAGGTCGACGAGGAGACTGTGTCGGCCCTGGTCGATTTCCACCTCGACTTCGCTTTCGAGACACCGGCTTTCATTCGGATTCAGGATCGCGACCTGCAGAGCCTCCCTGAGGGTGCTCGCCGCAAGGTGCGCCGCATGCAGCGCGAGTACGTGGAACTGTGGGTGGCGACCTTGTGTGCCGTCGACCCGGAATTGAACGAGGCCGATGCGCGCACCACGGCGCACGCGGTATTCGGACTCATCAACTCCACGCCCTACAGCGCGGGCCGGACGCCGTCGCGCAATGCTCGGCCGGTGTTGCGAACGATGGCACTGGCGGCACTGGGCGTATCGCACTGATCTGAGCGTCCACAATGGGCGTCGACGATCGCGATCCGGGCTGTTGCGATTTGAGCTGGTTCGGTGTGCTGCGTGTTGAGTGGTGGCTGGTGTGGTCGGCTGAGAGAATGTGTTGGTGGCCAAAGGG
>NZ_JBFBKN010000029.1:0-48719 GCF_040702225.1 Rhodococcus sp. NPDC080181 | reverse complement strand
AGGTCGGTGGCCCGGCCGCGGTCCCACTGATTCCGCCGTCCGACACCACACAACGGAAGCCGAATCGAAATCGCAACAGCCCGGATCCCGCCTGCGGAGCCGAACAGTGGACACTCAGCGCACCAGGGAGGCGTGACGTGAGCACGATCGAGATCGAGTTCGCTCCACATTGGGTGAACGCGTCCTTGGTGCGCACGCTGGCGCGGCCGTTCGTGACGATCGACGGCGTGGAGCATCGCCAGTCGTGGTCGGAACCGTCGACCTACGAGCTGGCACCGGGCGGCCACGAGCTCACCGCATTCATCCGCTATCGCGGCACGACATCCGCACTCGGCATCGGGCGGCGACGCGTCGAACTCGGTGCAGAACAGCACCTTCGGCTGCGAGCTCGAAACGGGTGGGCGAACCACATGCCGTTCGAGTTACAGCTCCGACTCGCCCCAGGTCTCGACGCGTAGTTCGTCCCCGACCGAGATGGTTCCTTCCTCGATCACCGAGAACTTCGAACCGAAGGCGACGCCCTTCTGCCGAGCCCGGCGGTAGGTGCCGAGAGTGCGCAGGGGTTCGGGTCCGGTGCGAACACCGGTGCTCTGCTCCACCGTGGTGACGGCGCAGCGGATCGCCAGCTTCGTGTACGCCAATCGTGCGTCGCCGATCGAGATGTCGCGCACTTCGTCCTCGACATGAGCGTCCTGCGAGCCGTCGACGACGATGTTGGGCCGAAATCGGTCGATCGGCAGCGGGGCGTCGAGGCGGCAGTTCAGACCGGCCAGCGTGGCGGTCGAGAGGATGTGGACGGCGGCGCTGTCGGCGAAATGGGCCGAACCGGGACGGATTCCGTCGGTGACGCGGCCGTGATCGCGGGGCGCGGCGACGAGGCGGGAGGGCTCGCCGATGACGTCGGTGAGCCAGGCGGCGATGTCGTCGCCCTGGTCGATGCCCCGCAGCGGCGTGCCGAACATCGTGACCTCGCGGCCCGCGGAATCACGATCGACGACGGCGGTGACGCTCCCTGCGCTCTCGTGGCGCAGTGTCAGTGAGCCGTTTTCCACCGAGCAGCGAACGACGGCCAGTACGGGATCGGTGCGTTGGCTGCGGAACGAGCCGTCCGCGTCGACGATCATGAACGCTCGGTCGTGTTCGAGACCGGATGTGCTCACCCGGGCCGAGTCCAGTGCCGTACCGGCACATCCTTTGACGGGATAGGTCACCAAAGACGACACGCGCACCCGTCGAGGATACTGGGACACATGACTCGTGCTCTGTTGGTAGTCGATGTTCAGAACGATTTCACCGAGGGTGGTGCGTTGGCCGTGGTCGGCGGTGGGGAGGTGGCGCGCAGGATCAGCGCGTACCTCGCCCGGAGCGGCGACGACTACGATCTCGTGGTGTCCTCACGTGATTGGCACGACGGCGACAGCGACAACGGTGGACATTTCGCCACCGACGCTGCCCCGGATTTCGTCACCACGTGGCCCGTGCACTGCGTCGCGGGAACGGTCGGCGCGGAATATCACCCGGATTACCGAACCGGCAGCGTCGACGTGCATGTCTACAAGGGGCAGGGCAGACCGTCGTACTCGGCGTTCGAAGGCGTCACCGAGGACGGAACATCCCTGTCCGAGATCCTGACCGCCAACGAGGTGACGGCCGTCGACATCGTCGGTCTCGCCACCGATTACTGCGTGCTGGCGTCGGCGAAAGATGCAGTGGCACAGCACCTGGACGTTCGGGTTCTCACCGATCTGGTGGCCGGGGTCGCTCCCGAGACCTCCGCAGCAGCTCTCGACGAACTCCGCGAAGTCGGAGCAGCAGTGGTGTGAGACAGCAGTGGTGTGAAACAGCAGTGGTCTACGAGTCGATCGTGGTGGTGATGGACGTGACCGACGGTGCCGCGGGGGTGCTGCCGAAACCGAACGTCACCGGGGGAGTGACGGGCGTCAGCGAGCCGAGGTCCTCTCCTTGCCAGGATGCGACGACGTCGACGACGCGGTGCTGGTGCCTGGCTCCGTAGTATTCGCGCCTGCCTCCGCCGGCGCTGCCGCGAGTTCGCACTCCGCGCAGTATCACTCGGGCGATGGGGTCGCTGATCGTGCAGAACCACGGTGCGGTGGACACGGCGTCGGGGACGAGGCTCAGGGCGCGGCCGAGAACCGTCGGCCCGGCCACTCGGATGCGTACCGACAGATCCCCGGCGACGACGGACCGCCACCCGTCGGGCTGGTCGGAGAAGGTGACCGGTACCAGCTCGGTGGAATCGAACGAGTATGTCGCCGTGACGAATTCACGTACCGCCTCGTTCGGGGCCACGAGTAGGCGTCGACCGTCCGCGAATTGGACCATCACATCGGTGAATTCGCCGAGGGGCGAGCGCGTCCAGTGTCCGACGACGATGCGCACTCCCGACGTCGTACCTACCCCGTAGATCTCTCCGTGAAACCGTGATCTGGTCATCTTCGTGCACTCTCACCTAGGTAGCACTATGCGGTGCATAGTGGAGGTCATGGCGTCCTCGCAACCCACTGTATTCGTCCTGTTCGGCGCGACCGGAGACCTCGCGAAGCGAATGGTTCTGCCGTCGTTCTACCAACTCCACGTCGAAGGCCTGCTGCCGGAGAAATGGATCCTGATCGGCAACGGTCGCAAGGACTCGTCCGACGACGAGTTCCGCGACCACGTGAAAGATGTGCTCGACGAGTTCGCCGAGAACGTGGCCGACGACGATTGGTCGGCGTTCTCGAAGCGAATCCGATTCGCGGGCAACGGCTTCACCGTCGACGATCCCGGCAAGCTCCCCGACGTCGTCGCCGACGCCAGGAAAGAGATCGGTGACGACGCACAGCTGGTGCACTACATCGCGCTGCCGCCGAGCACGTTCGTCGACTACACGAAGGCCCTGGGTGCACACGATCTCGCCGAGGGTTCCCGAGTGGTGTACGAGAAGCCCTTCGGCACCTCGCAGCACAACTTCGAGGAACTCGACAAGGCCGTGCACGAGGTCGTGAAGGAGGAACAGGTCTATCGCATCGACCATTTCCTCGGTAAGGAAGCAACGCAGAACCTGCACGTGCTGCGGTTCGCCAACGGCATGATCAGCGGCATCTGGAACTCCGAGCACGTGGAGCATGTGCAGATCGACGTGCCCGAGACACTCGACATCGACGACCGCGCCGAGTTCTACGACGAGACCGGTGCCGTACTGGACATGCTGGTGACCCATCTGTTCCAGGTGGCCGCCGAGGTGGCCATGGAACCCCCTGCGTCGTTGAAGGCCGAGGATCTTCAGTCGGCTCGCGAAACGGTGATCGGGCAGTTCCGTCCACTCGACACCGACGAGGTGGTTCTGGGGCAGTACGACGGCTACCGCGACGTCGACGGCGTTGCCGAGGATTCGACGGTCGACACGTTCGTGGCCGCGAAGCTGTGGGTGGATACCGATCGCTGGCGTGGGGTGCCGTTCCTGCTTCGTACCGGCAAGATGCTCGGTGCCGGAGCGCAGCGGGTGTCGCTGGTGTTCCGCAAGCCCGCCGACAGTCCACTGTCGACGCTGCCCGAAGACGGCGCGGTGCTCTCGTTCGACCTGTCCGGTGACGGCAGCATCGATATCGCCATGACGGTCAAGGAACCCGGACCGGATTTCGACCTGTCCGTCGGGCATCTGTCGTTGCCGCTGAAATCGGTGCCCGACGCGGAGCCGTTGAGCCCGTACTCCCGTCTGATCCTCGACGTACTGAACGGGGACCGATCGCTGTTCACCAGACCCGACGGCCTGGCCCACGTGTGGGAGGTGGCGGCACCGCTGTTGAACGATCCGCCCGCGGTGAAGAACTATGCGCCGGGCTCGATGGGACCGACGGAAGCCGACGATCTGGCAGCGCCCTGCGGTTGGTTGATCACCGGGAAAACCGAGGACTGATCACCGGAACGGCGAAGACCCGGGTCGGCTTTCGAGCCCCGAAACAGCCGGTGGGTCCTTTTTGTCCGAAACGATGGAATGGATCGCGTCTGGAACGTTATGTTCCTGTGGCCTGGTCACCCTCCGACTCGGGCCACGACGTGTCTTTCGAAAGGCTTACCCATGCTCCTCGATCTCCTCACCGGCCTCCTGCCCATCCTCGGCGGCGGCGAAGACGGTGGCATCACCGGTGGCCTCACCGATGGTCTCGGTGAACTCCTCGACGGACTGCTCGGCGGAAGCACCGGTAGCTTCGGCTCCAGCTAGGCCCCATTCCGCGAAGTCCGACGGCAAGGCCCCGCTCCTCCACCGCCGAGGATGCCGGGCCTTTCCTCGGTCCCGGGAGCTCACGGGCGGCGCGGCATCAGCATCAGGGCAGCCAGGTAGATCAGTACGACCGTGCCACCGCTGAGCACTGCACCGGCGACGGTGGCGACGCGAACGAGGTTGACGTCCCAGCCGAAGTAGTCGGCTATACCGCCGCAGACGCCTCCGATCATCTTCTGCGAGTTGGACAGGGTGAATTCTCTGGGGGAATTGCTCTCGAATGTCATGGTGAGAAGTCTGCGTCGCCGACGCCTGTGGGCACATCGGGGCTTTCACCCATATCGACCCGGAGAATCGAACGATCGAGAAACGGGTCGCCGAACAAGTTCGGTGACTTTTACGACGCGGACACTCGACCTGTTGTCGGCGCGAGGATTACGGTCGGATGTGTCGGTCGCTTCCGGTCCGTCCCCCTTGCAGACCGGAAGCGTGTCCGATGCGTCCGGTTGCGCTCGGTGTTCACCGAATCGCCATGGACCGGTCACCGATGAGCACTAACTTTCGGCGCATGACCGACTTCGATCTCCGCAACGGCGTGGCTGCACGCAAGAATCTCAGCGACGTGCGGGACATCACGACCGCCGTGGATCTTGCCGATACTTCGGGGTTCGTCGTCGACGACTCCGATGACGACGACCCGGTGTTGCTGACGGTCCCGGGCGGTCACGTCGTCGACACGTGGCGGGAGAACTACCCCTACGACGAGCGTATGACCCGCGCCGAGTACGAACTCGAAAAGCGGCTGCTGCAAATCGAACTCCTCAAGCTGCAGATGTGGTCCAAGGACACCGGACGACGCCACGTCATCATCTTCGAGGGTCGCGACGCCGCCGGTAAGGGCGGCACGATCAAGCGGTTCATGGAGCACCTCAACCCCCGCGGCGCACGCGTCGTCGCGTTGGAGAAGCCGTCGGTGCGGGAGTCGACGGAGTGGTATTTCCAGCGGTACATCGGGCATCTGCCTGCGGCCGGCGAAATTGTGATGTTCGACAGGTCTTGGTACAACCGTGCCGGTGTCGAACGGGTCATGGGGTTCTGCACCGAGGAGCAGCATGCACAGTTCGTTCGGCAGGCACCGCTGTTCGAGCAGATGTTGGTGGACGAGGGCATCAGCTTGACCAAGTTCTGGTTTTCGGTGTCGCAGCACGAGCAGCGCACTCGCTTCGCGATCCGGCAGGTGGATCCGGTACGGCAGTGGAAACTGTCGCCGATGGATCTTGCGTCACTGGACAAGTGGGATGCGTACACCGCTGCGAAGGAAGAGAACTTCCGCGCCACCGATACCGACGTAGCACCGTGGACCGTGGTGAAGAGCAACGACAAGAAGCGCGCGCGGATCAACGCGATGCGGTTCGTGCTCAACAAGTTCGACTACGCCAACAAGGACTCCGAGATCGTGGGCGAAACAGACCCGTTGCTCGTCGGTCGCGCGAAAGACGTGCTCGGAGAATAATTCTGGGCTACTTACCGGGGTCTGCTCGGTGAACGTCCTGCGTCGCTTCGGTATCCGAGCGGCGAGTTCGTGCCGCGTTGTGCACCGCGCCGATGGTTGCGGTAGGAAAGTGGTAGGCCGTATTACCTACGGCTGTACGAAGAGACGAGCATCAGGAGTTCTCATGGGTTCAGCTGCGCAGTTCATCACCGACATTGCAACCGGAGTCTACGACGGCATCGTCGACGCGATCGTCGAGCAGATCGTCGGCGTGCTGACGTCGGGTAGCGCCGCGTAATTCGTCGGTCCACGAGTCGCGGTCGCTGTCGGGGGCGGCCGCGACTTTTCGTCTCCGTGACCGTTTTGTGACAGCTCACCAAGATTTCTGACTTTTCGATGCCAATGCGTGTACGAAACGTTATCCGTTCGGGTAGAAATCTTCATGCAGAGGTAATCGAGTGACGACCGTCACGTTCGATCTGCACATCCCTCGAACAACAAGGAGCCTGTCGCATGTCCGCTGAACTCGGTGACCTCTTGGCAATCTTCATCCAGCTCTTCTCGGGTATCAGTTCTTCCTCCGACTGACATCCCGGCTCCGCGCCGTAGGCCTCGGCCAGGACGGCAGACCGGAGCCGAATCGATGAACAGTAAGGCTCGCGACGCCGCGTCGGCGGCGAATCCCCCTCTCTCGAAGGAGTTTTGATGGAATTTCTCTCGCTGTTGCTGCAGTTGCTCGCTGTCGGCAGCTCCGAAGGAACAGGTTCGGTCGTCAACATCCCCGGCACGCTCCCCAGCTGAAGCCCGACCCCGAAGCCGGGCCCGACTACCGTCGGGCCCGGTTTTCGTGGTTTCGAAGTGTCATTCGGTCGACCGAAATATCCTCCAGCGGTCGATGATTCGCCGCCGACCGGGTAGACCTGAACCTCATCCTCGATGCGCTCGGTATCGACGGTAATAGAGGTGGTGCCATGCTCGAAGCCGTAGTCGGATTCATCAACAGTCAATTGTTCTGGTTCAGCTGGTCGACCGGTAGCTACCACCCGATCATCCTGTGAGGTAGTGCCCTGGGGAAGGTGCGGTCGCACCGTCATAGGGTTGGCCGATGCAGACGGTTCCGATTCAGATGCCCGACGGTTCGACGGTGCCGGTGACGCTGTTTCCGAGTGAGGGCCGAGACGATGCGCCCGTCATCGTCGTTCTCCCGGGTCTCGGCATCCCCGGCGGCTACTACCGGCTGTTCGCCGAAGCGCTCGTCGCCCGCGGATTCCATGCTGCGATCGGCGATCTTCGGGGCCAGGGGGACAGTAAGCCGAAGCCGAGTTCGTCGAGCAGGTACGGATATCAGGAATTGGTCTCGGTCGACTTTCCGGCGATCTTCGAGGTGGTGCGCGAGCAGTTCCCCGCCGCGACCCCGTATCTGCTGGGCCACAGTATGGGCGGACAACTGGGCGCGATGTACGCCGCCCGAATTCGAGGCAGGCTCGGTGGCTTGATCCTGGTGGCGTCCGGGTCGCCGTACCACCGCGGTTTCGGCACCACTCGCGGGGTCCCGCTGTACTTCGGCGCGGCGGCGATGGCGATCACCAGCAACATCGCCGGGTTCTGGCCGGGGGACCGCATCGGGGTCGGCGGATTCGGTCGTCAATCACGAGTGTTGATCGACGACTGGTCGAGGTTCGCCCGAACGGGCTCGATCGAGCCGGCCGGTGCCGATATCGACTACGAGGAACGGATGGGCCGGCTGACCCTACCGGTGCTGGCAGTGACCATCGAGGGCGACGATCTGGCCCCCAAGGGTTCGATGGAGAATCTGACGGCCAAGCTTGCCAACGCCGACATCACCACCGAACACATCGACGAGCCGCTGGGCCACAACGGGTGGATCCGCAATCCCACCGCGGTGGCCGACCTGGTCGAGCGGTGGATGCACCGCTGACACAACCCCGTGCCGAACGATACGGTCGTTTGGACTAATTCATGCGATAAGTTCCAACTCCGCGCCCGTTCTGGTGTATAACGCTAGTGACTCAACTTCTGTTCTGCCGAAGATAGCGAGCACGTGTATGAACGGCCTGGGGGCTACAGCTCGTCGGATCGGTAGGGCTGTGCTCGTGGCCGCGTGTATCGCTGCGTCGGCCGCGCAGGGCACGGCCCTCGCCGCGCCCGACGCGTCGACGTCGTACGTGGTGCGTACGGAGGAGACCGATGCCGTCGCCATGACGGCGTTCGTGTACTCGGCCGCGATGGAGCGGATCATCCCCCTGAAGATTCTTCGATCGCCGGACCGTGCGGAACCGAGCCCTACCGTGTACCTGCTCAACGGCGCGGGCGGTGGGGTGGACGGTATGGACTGGTACACCCAGACCGATGTCGTGTCGTTCTTCGCGGACAAGAACGTCAATGTGGTCACTCCCGTCGGTGGGGCCTATTCCTACTACACGGACTGGCAGCACGACGATCGCGTGCTCGGCCGCAACAAGTGGGAGACCTTCCTGACCCGCGAACTGCCTCCACTCGTCGACCAGCTGCTGAAGACCAACGGCCGCAACGTCATTGCCGGAATCTCGATGGCTGCTACGTCGGTGCTCAATCTGGCGGCGCACAACCCCGGTCTCTTCCGGGCGGTCGGCTCCTACAGCGGCTGCGCCTCGACCACCGATCCGCTGGGCCGCGCGTACGTCAAGACCGTTGTATCGATGGCGCTCGGAGCCGACGTGAAGAACATGTGGGGCGCGGACGACGACCCCGACTGGGTGCGTAACGACGCCGTCGTCAACGCCGACAAGCTGCGCGGCACCGCGCTGTACATCTCCAACGGCAGTGGCCTGGCGGGGGCATCGGACACCTTCGACGGAACCAACCCCAACGGCCCCGGTTTCGTGCTGCTGAACCAGATGGTGGTGGGCGGTGCCATCGAGGTCGCCACCGGCGACTGCACCCGTCGACTGAAGAGCGCGCTCGAAAAGCTGGACATCCCAGCCCATTTCGAGCTACGGGAACGCGGCACGCACTCCTGGGGATACTGGCAGGACGATCTCCACAATTCCTGGCCGATGTTCGAGCAGGCTCTGGCCGACTGACATCACCGGCTCTCGAGGTGCCGCCACAGGAACTCGTACGTCAGTGCGGTCTTGAACGCCAGCTGCGCATTGTCCGACGCCCCACCGTGGCCGCCCTCGATGTTCTCGTAGTAGCTCACGTCCTGACCGAGCTCGGCCAGCCGCGCAGCCATCTTGCGCGCGTGTCCGGGATGGACTCGATCGTCTCGGGTGGACGTGGCGATGAGTATCGGTGGGTACTTCCGCTCGGACGCGGCCACGACGTTCTGGTACGGGGAGTACTGCGAGATGAACTCCCATTCGGCGGGGTCGTCGGGGTTGCCGTACTCGGCCACCCAGGACGCTCCCGCGAGCAACAGGTGGTACCGCTTCATGTCCAGTAGCGGGACCTGACATACCAACGCCCCGAACAGTTCCGGGTACTTCGTTTCCATGATGCCCATCAGCAGGCCGCCGTTGCTGCCGCCCTGGGCGGCCAAGCGGTCGGCGGTGGTGATCCCTCGGGCCACCAAATCGCGCGCGACCGCGGCGAAGTCCTCGTGGACCAGATGCCGGCCCGCTCGCAACACCTGGGTGTGCCAGGACGGTCCGTACTCGCCGCCGCCGCGGATGTTGGCAACGACGTAGGTGCCGCCGCGCTCGAGCCACGTTCGACCCATCGCTCCGCTGTAGCCGGGCGTCATCGAGATCTCGAAGCCGCCGTAGCCGTACAGCAGTGTCGGGCCGGGGCCTGCGTCGCCGCGTCGGACGACGAAGTAGGGGATCGCGGTGCCGTCGTCCGACTCCGCGAAGAACTGCTGCACCGTCATGCCGTCCGCGTCGAAGAAGGCGGGAGCCTGCTTCAGTACCTCGAGCGCGCCGCCGACCGTGCCGACCAACAGCGTGGCCGGGGTGAGGTAACCCGAGGAGCCGAGGAAGAACTCGTCCCCGTTCTCCTCGGCATCCGTACCGATGATCTCGGTCGACGCCAACTCCGACAGCCCGTCGACGGTGGTCGTATCCCAACCGTGCGCACCGGGTGTGAGTACATGCAGACGAGTGCGGACATCCTGCAGCGTCACCAGCAGCAGATGATTCTCGGTCCGGGCGTACTGATGCAGGGATGTGTGCTCGTCCGGAGTGAACAGAACCGTCAGAGATGCTGTGCCGCTCATGAATTCGTCGAAGTCGGCCGCGAGCAGAGCGCCCGCCGGATGGGTGACACCGTCGTAGGTCCACTCGGTCATCGTCCGAACGAGCAGCCAGTTATCGTGGACCGACGTCGATGCGTCCGTCGGCGTCGGAATGCGGGTCACCGCCGTACCGTCGAGCACGTAGGTCTCGGAGTTGTAGAAGTCGGTGGACCGCTGCACGAAGTCGCGCTCGAATCCGGGCGTGCGGTCGTGCCACGCGGAGATCGAGATGTCCTGGGATTCGCCCTCGTAGACGGTCTCCGCGTCGGCGAGCGGGGTGCCTCGGTGCCATCTCTTGGTGATCCGCGGATAGCCGGATTCGGTCAGGGACCCCGGTCCGAAATCGGTGCCGACGAAGACCGTGTCGGCGTCGATCCAGCCGATGTCGGTCTTCGCTTCGGGCAGCGTGAAACCGCCGTCCTTCGCAGCGCGGAACGTGCGGGAGTCGAGATCGAACTCGCGTACCACCGTCGCGTCGGCACCGCCTCGGGACAGCGTCACCAAAGCGCGCAGCTGGTCGGGGCGCAGTACCTGAGCGCCGCCCCATACCCAGTTCTCGCCCTCGTCGGCGGCCAGGGCATCGAGATCGAGCAGGACGTCCCATGCGGGTTCGTCCGTGCGGTACTCGTCCATCGTGGTGCGTCGCCACACTCCGCGGATGTGCTCGGCGTCGCGCCAGAAGTTGTAGAGGAACTGCCCGCGCCTGCGTGCGTACGGGATCCGCGCATCGGTGTCGAGAATCTCGCGTACACCCGCCACGGTGGCGTCGAAACGCTCGCCTGCCAGCGCCTGGATCGTCACCTCGTTCTTCTCGCGTACCCACGCGAGTGCGTCGTCGCCGGTGACGTCTTCGAGCCAGAGGTACGGGTCGTCCGAGAAAGCCATGGCACAGTTCTAGCAGCACACGTGCGGTCGGGTGCAGGACGCGTGCGAGGCTACCGGCTGGTAACGAAGACCAGGTCGATACAGTGTCGGAGGGCACGACTACGCTGGGGACTCGTGACCTCACACTATGACGTCGTTGTCCTCGGAGCCGGTCCCGGTGGGTACGTCGCTGCTATCCGCGCGGCACAACTCGGACTCAGCACTGCCATCATCGAGAAGAAGTATTGGGGCGGTGTGTGCCTGAACGTGGGCTGCATCCCCTCGAAGGCGCTTCTCCGTAACGCCGAGCTGGCGCACCTCTTCACCAAAGAGGCCAAGCTGTTCGGTATCTCGGGTGAAGCATCCTTCGACTTCGGCGCAGCATTCGACCGCAGCCGCAAGGTCGCGGACGGACGCGTCAAGGGCATCCACTTCTTGATGAAGAAGAACAAGATCCCCGAGTACGACGGCCAGGGCACGTTCACCGATGCCAACACCATCGAGGTCGAACTGTCCAAGGGCGGCACCGAGACGATCACGTTCGACAACGCGATCATCGCGACCGGCAGCACTACCAAGCTGCTCCCGGGAACCGAGCTCAGCAAGAACGTCGTCACGTACGAAGAGCAGATCATGACCAAGGATCTGCCGGGCTCGATCCTCATCGTCGGCGCAGGTGCCATCGGTATGGAATTCGGGTACGTCCTGAAGAACTACGGAGTCGACGTCACCATCGTCGAGTTTCTCGATCGCGCGCTCCCCAACGAGGACAAGGACGTCTCGAAGGAGATCGAGAAGCAGTACAAGAAGCTCGGCGTCAAGGTCATCACCGGCGCGGGTGTGCAGAGCATCGACGACGACGGCTCCAAGGTCACCGTCGAGATCAAGCACAACAAGTCCGGTGAGAGCGAGACCTTCACCGTCGACAAGGTGATGCAGTCCGTCGGATTCGCCCCTCGCGTCGAGGGCTTCGGTCTCGAGAAGACCGGTGTCGAGCTCACCGATCGCGGTGCCATCGGCATCACGAACACGATGCAGACCAACGTCCCGCACATCTACGCCATCGGCGACGTCACCGCCAAGCTCCAGCTCGCCCACGTGGCGGAGGCGCAGGCCGTGGTGGCTGCCGAAACCATCGGCGGCGCAGAGACATTGCCGATCGACGACTACCGGATGATGCCACGCGCCACGTTCTGCCAGCCGCAGGTCGCCAGCTTCGGTCTGACCGAGGACCAGGCCCGCGAAGAAGCGCAGGCTCGTGGATCCGACATCAAGGTCGCGAACTTCCCGTTCGCCGCCAACGGCAAGGCACACGGCCTGGGCGACGCGACGGGCTTCGTCAAGCTCATCGCCGACACCGAGCACGGTGAGCTGCTCGGTGGCCACCTCATCGGACCGGACGTCTCGGAGCTGCTGCCGGAGCTGACCCTGGCCCAGAAGTGGGACCTGACGGTCAACGAGCTGGCCCGCAACGTCCACACGCACCCGACGCTGTCGGAGGCACTGCAGGAAGCGATCCACGGCCTCGCAGGCCACATGATCAACTTCTGATCTCTGCTGTAGAACGACGAACGGCGGCGACCACCTCGGTGGTCGCCGCCGTTCGCTTCGTTCTGGGGTACTAGGACTGCTGTCGGGTACTAGGACTTTCGCCAGTGGTCGAACCTGCCCTTGATGTCCGACGCCACGTCGCCGATTCCGTTGCCGACGGCGTCGACGGCACCGGTGAAGCCGCTGCCGATGTCGCGGACCGTCTTGATCAGCGGGTCCTCCGACGTGTCGAAGTTGTTCTTGTACGTGCGGGCCGCGTTACGGAACTCCTCCGACACCTTGGCCTCGTGGTCGGTGGACCGGCGTGGGTAGTCGCCACGAAGGACCGCCGCGTACTCGCCGGTGTCGACCCACTTCTTCAGTTCCGCAGCTCGCAGCACCGAGAACGGGTGCGAGAGGAGTTCGAGATTGAGCAGCTTGAGCACGCCGTCGCGCAGATCTCCACTGGCCTCGTACTCGGCGGCCTGAGCGAGGAAGGCGTCGACGTCGATTTCGCTGATACGTGCGCCGCCCGCCAACTTGAGCTGCACGCTGATCGCGGTGTGCACGTCCTGTCCGCACAGCAAACCTGCTCTGTCGCCGGATAATTCGGATTTGCGCTGCCATTCCATCAGCCCCGCGATGACCGCGCGCAAGGCCCAGCCGCCCACCGGAACCCAGCCGACCGTGCCGGCGAGGCGCATCAGGTGCATGAGAACGGTGCGGTACACCGCGTGGCCGGACAGGGCGTGGCCCAGTTCGTGGCCGACCACGAATCGCTGTTCCTCGTAGGTCATGATGTCGAGCATGCCGGTGGTCAGGACGATGAACGGTCGATCCATCCCGATGGTGAACGCGTTGACCATCGGCGACTGAACCACGAACAGCTCCGGAGTTTCCTCCGCGCCGAGAATCTGCACACAATCGGCTCGAAGATCGTTCAGATCCTTGAACTGGCGTTCGTCGACGCGCACCGCGGTGGCCAAGTACATCAGGCGGTGCTGTCTCTC
Organism: Rhodococcus sp. NPDC080181; assembly: GCF_040702225.1. Classification (NCBI taxonomy): domain Bacteria; kingdom Bacillati; phylum Actinomycetota; class Actinomycetes; order Mycobacteriales; family Nocardiaceae; genus Rhodococcus; species Rhodococcus sp. NPDC080181. The sequence goes on along the minus strand of NZ_JBFBKN010000029.1, from coordinate 35,367 downwards.
GCGCAGCAGTCCGGACAGCGTTCGCAGCACCGTGTCGAAGCCCTTGAGGGTGCGAAGAGTGACCAAGGCTGCTCGGTCCGAAGGGTGTTCCCAAGTGCGAGAAGAGATATCGGGAAACTCGATACGAGTACGGTCCGGTGCGTGTGTCACTGTGTGGCTCCCAGTCTGATCGGTCTGTTTGCCAAAGTATCAGTAAAAAGCCCTTCCGGTTCGTTCTTGACCACGGTCAGGTCTCGCATTGCCGGGGGTACAGCAGGGTCGGTAGCGCTAATTCTTGGTGGCACTGACGAATTGGGCGAGACCGCGGATGTCCTGCTCGATGTCGGTCATGCCCGCAGCGGCGAACATCTCGGTGAACTGCCCCTTCGGGAACATGCGTACCCCGACGGCGGCAGATCCCAGGCCGACGACGGTACGCAGCGGTGCCAGGCCCAGTTGACAGCTGGTCATGATGGCGATGCGTCCACCCGGTCGCAGGACGCGGATGAGCTCGTCGACCACCTGCAGTGGATGTGGCACGAGATACAGTGCGGCATAACAGCATACGGCGTCGAATGTCGCGTCGGCGTACGGGAGTTCGGCCGCATCGCCGCGAACGTATGCCGCACGCGGCCCCCGATTGTCGCGCACTGCGCGAGCGATCATGGCCTCGGAGATATCGAAGCCGACGGCGATACCGTCCTCGGTCAGCTGCTCCGACAGGAACCTGGTGAAGTTGCCGGGGCCGCAGGCGACGTCCAGGACTCGCTGCGGCCCGCGTAACCGCAGATCGGTGACGGCCTTGGCGCGTTCGGCGGACATGGGCAGCCCGCCGATGCCCATCATCGATACTCCGAACGGGCGCCAGATGTTCTCGTAGATCGCCGCGACACCGCGGTTGTTCATCGCTCGGCTGGCCATCGTCGGATTGGGGGCTTTGGCGTCGCCCATGAGTTCGACGTAGCCGCCGTCGATCCGGGCGCTCGCACGCACGGACGCCGGTTCGATCATCGCCAGAGCGCGGCGCAGTGCAGTCTCGGGTGTCTCGTTCATCGTCGTGGTGGCCGGTCGCCGTAGTCGCGTTCGACGCGGAGGGTGCCCAATGTGGTTGCCAGCCCGTCGTATTGGGTGACCAGCAAGACGAATTCGATGAGGCGACGTTCGTCGAACTGGGTCGCCAGTTCGGACCACGTGGCGTCGGTGAGCGTCTTGGTCTCGATCAGCTCGTCGACGGCAGTGAGGATGGTGCGGTAGCGAGTCGACAGCCCAGGGGCGTGCGGGCCGGTCATGATCAGCTCGAGCAGGTCTCGGTCGATGCCGGCTCGACGGCCCAGGCGGATGTGGTGGTCCATCTCGTATGCCGATTCGCGCAGGTGCGCCACTCGGAGAATCACCATTTCCGATTCCTTGCGGGATATCTTTCCGCCCGGCATCAGATGGCCGCTGTAGAACAGCCACGCCCGGTACAGGCCACCGGTTCGACCGAGAGTGGTGAACAGGTGGGGGTTGGGTACTCCTGCGCCCTTGGCGATGACCTTGCAGATGACCCAGTTGACGGGGCCGAGGGTGCGGGCGGTACCGGACGGAATGCGTGGAGTGGTCACGATCACATCTTACCGACTGGTAGCTCCGCCGTCCGGGGACGCGGTTCGTAACGCCTTGCAGGGTAGGCTAACCTCTTTTGTGTCTCGCATTTTTCTACCCGGAGGTCCCTCGAAGTGGTGCAGTTCAAGCTCGGTCTGACAGCGTTGGCCATCACCGCGCTCGCGGTGGCGGCAGGAGCGACGGCATGCTCGTCGGCCGATACCGCCGACGGGTCCGCCGGCGAAGCGACTCGAACGGTCGAGACCGTTCGAGGCTCGATCGACGTTCCCGACAATCCTCTACGGGTCGTCACCCTGGAACCGGTGGAACTCGACACCACGGTCGCGCTCGGCATCGTGCCCGTCGGCACGGCGGTGCTCAGCGAAACCGCCGGTGTGCCGCCCTATCTCGGTACGGAAGCGGCCGACATCGCGACCGTGGGCACGGTGGCCGAACCGACCATCGAGGACATCGCGGCCGCGCAACCCGACCTGATTCTCGGGACGGAGACTCGGCACGCGCAGTACTACGACCAACTCTCCGCCATCGCGCCGACGGTGTTCATCGCCTCCCAGTCCGATCCGTGGCGCGACAGTGTCCGATTCGTCGGGCGCGTTCTCGGCAAGGAAGCGAAGGCCGAGGAACTGCTCACCGCCTACGACGACCGGTGCGCCGAGATCGCCGAAAAGCACGACACCGCCGGGAAAACAGCGCAGTTGATCAGGCCGCGCAGTGGTGAGCTGACCCTGTACGGGCCGTCGTCGTTCGCCGGAAGCACGCTCGAATGCGCGGGATTCACCACGCCGCCGCGGCCGGAATGGGCCGACGAGATCTCGGTCGACCTCTCGCCCGAGCTCGCGGCTCAGGCGGCCGCGGACTTGATCGTCGTCACCGCCGACAACCCGTCGGACCCCGGCGCAATCCCGTCGTCGATCACCGACAATGCTGCGACACTGCCCAATCCGCATGCGGTGGACCTGTCCTACTGGATCACCGGCGTCGGGCCCATGGGCGGGCAAACCGTGCTCGACGACATCGATCGTATTCTGTCGGATTCCAACTGACGCGTCAGAGTCGGACGGCACCCGCCAGTGCCGCGGCCTGACGGGCGCGCTCGACCACTCGGTCGCGGGACGAATCGATATGTGCAAGAAGCGTATCCAGCGCCGTGTCCAGCTGCCCGGCCAGTAGGTGCTCGACGATCGCGAGATGTTCATCGATCGCCGAGACCACGGCCGACGCGTCGAGACCACCGAGAATACGCACGGGCCGCACCTTGGCGTTGACGGCGCACAGGGCCTCGGTCAGAGCCGCATTGCCCGATGCGGCCGACAACGCGACATGGAACTGCTCGTCCATGGCGACCATGTCGTCGGTGGTCTCCGGTGGGTGCGCACGCAACCCGGCCCACGTCGCCGCCAACGCCGACAAGGCAGCCCGATCGAAGGACTGCGGCGTCGAGCGAGTGATTCCGCGGGACTCGAGAGTCGACCGCAGTTCGTACAGATCCGGTAGGTCGCCGAGCCGGGGACGATAGGGATGCAGACCGGCCTCGTCGCGCACGACCAGACCGTCGGCTTGCAGACGTGCCAGCGCCTCCCGCACAGGAGTGCGCGAGACGCCGTACAGCTCGGCGAGACGCTCCTCGCCGAGCCGTTCCGTGGAGCCGATCGCACCGGAGATCAGATCCCGGCGCAGTGACGAATAGACCTTCTCGCGAAGGTCCTTGCGCGGCACGATACGCCCGGTCAGATCGCCATGGCTGCGCGCACGTCGGCTTCGGAATCGGATCCGCCCACACCGGTGGACGTGATCCGGCCGGCCTCGAGAATGTAGTACTTCTGGGCAGATTCCAATGCGAAGCCGATGTGCTGCTCCACCAACAGCACTCCGAGACCGCCGCGGCGGGTGAGCTCGATGACGGTGCGCTCGATCTCGGCGACGACAGACGGCTGAATGCCCTCGGTCGGCTCGTCGAGAATCAGCATCCGCGGTTCGGTGATCAAGGCTCTTGCGATGGCGAGCTGTTGGCGCTGGCCGCCGGACAGCAGGCCGGCTCTGCGATTCAGCAATTCCTTCAGCGCCGGAAAGAGGTCGAGTACCTCGTCGATCAGTGCCTTGCCGCGCTTGCGCCCGTCGGCCACCACCTGCAGGTTCTCCGCTGTCGTCAACTGGCCGAACGACTGCTGGCCCTGTGGCACGTAGGCCAGTCCGCGGGCGACGCGGGCGCTGGGCCGCAACGCACTGACGTCCTCACCGTCGAACATGACCTTGCCCGAGTTCACTTTCAACAGCCCGACCGCCGCGCGCAGCAGCGTCGTCTTGCCCGCACCGTTGTGGCCCATCACCGCCGCGACACCGTCGGCGGGAACCGTCAGCGACGCACCGTGAACGACCTCGCTGCGGCCGTAACCTGTTCTGACGTCGACCAGTTCAAGCATGATCGGCTCCCTCTTCTGCGATGTGCTCGAGTTCCTCGCCCGCCGCGGCGGTGCCGAGGTAGACCTGCTGAACCTTCGGATCGGCCTGCACCTCGGCCACGGTGCCCTCGGCCAGAACGCGTCCGGCCGCCAGCACTGTCACCGAGGTCGCGAACATCCGCATGAAGTCCATGTCGTGCTCCACCACCACCACGGTCCGTTCACCGCCGATGCGTTGCAGCAGCTGGCCCGTCTCCTCACGTTCCTCGTGGCTCATGCCGGCGACCGGCTCGTCTAGCAGAAGCACATCGGCGTTCTGCACCAACAACATTCCGATCTCGAGCCACTGCTTCTGGCCGTGCGCCAGAATTCCTGCGGCCTTGTCTCTCTGGGCCGTCAGACCGGTCGTCTCGAGGGCCTCCTCGATCTGCGGCAGAACCGATGCCCGACGGCGCAGCATCGTCAGCACGGATCGTCCGGACCCAGCGGCGATGTCCAGGTTCTGCAGCACCGTCAAATTTTCGAAGATGCTGGCCGTCTGGAAGGTTCGACCGATACCGAGCCGGGCGATCTGATGCACCTTCTTGCCCAGCAGTTCCACTCCGGACTTGGTGACAGAGCCGGTGGCCGGAACGAGACCGGTGATGGCGTCGATCAGCGTGGTCTTGCCGGCTCCGTTCGGTCCGATGAGGAAGCGAAGATCGCCCTGCATCAGCGTCAGATCGACGTTGGTGTTGGCCTTGAAGCCGTCGAAACTGACTGTCAGATCGCGGACTTCGAGGTACTGACTGGACATGCCGGCGTTGCCGCCGAACGTGGGCTGCGGGCCTTCGACATGGATCATCGTGCGAGCTCTTTCTCTGGTTCCGCGCTGGCCTCGGGGACCGATTCGGGCTCTTTCTTTCGCTTGCGCAGTGCGAAGAGTCCGGCGATGCCGGCGGGGAAGAATCCGACGACCACGACGAACAGCAGACCTTGCGCATACGTCCAACCGGACGGGAACTGCTCGGACAGCGTGGTCTGCGCCCACGCGACTCCGAGCGCGCCGAGAACCGGGCCGAGCAGAGTGGTGCGGCCGCCGATGGCGACGCCGATGAGAAACGCGATGGACGGAACGATGCCGACGTCGTTGGGGGAGATGATGCCGACGATCGGGACGAACAGCGCCCCGGCGAGACCGGCGAAGAACGCTGCGGCGACGTACGCGACGATCTTGACGTTCGCCGGGTCGTAGCCGAGGAAGCGCACTCGCTCTTCCTGATCGCGGACGGCGACCAGTAGTTCGCCGTAGCGCGAATACATCAGCTGGCGGGTGATGGCGACGACGACGAGCAGTACGCCCGCAGCGATGAAGAACAGCATCTGCTTGTTGGCCGGGTCGTTGAGGTTGAACCCGAAGAACGTGCGGAACCTGTTGAGCCCGTTGGATCCACCGGTGGTCTGCTGTCCGATGAGCAGGATCGCGAAGGCGGCGGCCAGTGCCTGACTGAGGATCGCGAAGTACGCGCCCTTGACACGACGCTTGAACACGCCGAGGCCGAGCACCAGCGCCACCAGCGCCGGCACGAACAGGATGCCCAGGATCGTCGTGATGGGCGAGGTGAACGGCAGCCAGTACGAGGGCAATTCACGGATACCGGCGATGGACATGAAGTCCGGTACCGCGTCGCCGCGCAGATCGGCGTCGGAGATCTTCAGATGCATGGCCAAGATGTAGGCACCGATGCCGAAGAAGACACCCTGGCCGAGGGTGAGCATTCCGCCTCGGCCCCAGGCCAATCCGATACCGACAGCCACGATTGCGTAGCAGATGAACTTGCCCAGCAGATTCAACCGGAAGTCGCTGAGGACGGCGGGCGCCACAGCGAACAACAGGATTGCGGCGAGCGCGAAACCCAGCAGAGCGCCGCGCTTGGCGATGAACTCGCTCATACCAGGCTCCTTGTCTTGACGGCGAACAAGCCCTGCGGGCGGGCCTGCAGGAAGATCACGATGAGGACGAACACGATGACCTTGGCGATCGAGGCCGTGGTGCTGTATTCGATGAACGAGTTGAGGATTCCCAGGGCGAAGGCGGCGATCACCGCGCCCTTGATCTGGCCGAGTCCACCGACGACGACCACCAGGAAGGCGTCGATCAGATAGCTCTGTCCCACAGTGGAACTCGTGGATCCGATCAGAGTCAGTGCCACGCCCGCGACGCCCGCCAAACCGGAGCCGAGGAAGAACGTCGAGATGTCGGTCCGGCGGCTCGAAATGCCCGAGGTTTCCGCGAGATCGCGGTTCTGCACCACCGCGCGGATGCGTCGACCCATGGCGGTCTTCTTCAGCGCGATCGACAGTGCGACAACGGCGACGACCGCCAGCACGAGAATGAAGATTCGGGTCTTGGGCACCACGGCACCGAGGATGTCGACGCCGCCGCTCAGCCATTCCGGCGAGACGACGTTGACCGCCGGGGCACCGAAGATGTCGCGAGCGAGCTGTTGCAGGATGAGCCCGACGCCGAACGTGACGAGCAGGGTGTCCAGTGGACGGTGGTACATGCGCTGGATCAGCGTCACCTCGAGCAGCACACCCATTGCGCCGCCGACGAGGAAGCCGACGATCAGCGAGATGAACAGTGATGCACCGCCGGTCGAGACGATCTGCTGCACAACGTAGGCCGTGTACGAGCCGGCCATGATGAACTCGCCGTGTGCCATGTTGATGACGCCCATCTGACCGAACGTCAGTGAGAGCCCGAGGGCGGCGAGCAAGAGAATGGATCCGATCGACAGGCCGGTGAACAACTGTCCGATCACGACGTCCATGGGGGAGCTCCTTCGGAGCATGTGAGTGGAACTTCGTAGCAGGCTACGAAGTTCCACTCACATGGGTGGTGGTCAGTTGAGGTCGGAGGCCCAGTCGTAGGTCTCGAGGAACGGGTCGGGAGCGATGGCCTCGGGGGACTCCCACACCGTGTAGATCAAGCCGTCGGGCCGGATCTCGCCGATGCGGGCAGTCTTGGAGATGTGGTGGTTGTCGCCGTCGATGACGACCTCGCCCTCGGGAGCGGCGAAGCTGACACCGTCGGCTGCGGCCTGAATGTCGGCCACCGCGAACGAATTTGCCTTCTCGACGGTGTTCTTCCACAGGTATACCGAGGTGTACGCGGCTTCCATGGGGTCCGAGGTGGGCTTGTCGGCACCGTACTTCGCCTTGTAGTCGGCGACGAACTTGGTGTTCTCCGGGCTGTCGACGGTCTGGTAGTAGTTCCAGGCAGTCAGCTGGCCCGCGATGTTCGCGGCTCCGATGCCCGCCACCTCTTCCTCGGCGATGGACACCGAGATGACCGGCATGTCAGCAGCTTTGAGGCCGGCGTTGGTGTACTCACGGAAGAATGCGACGTTGGAATCACCGTTGAGCGTGTTGAACACGGCATCGGCGTCGGCGGAGCGCACCTTGTTGACGATGGTGGAGAAGTCCGTCGAACCGAGCGGGGTGTAATCCTCGCCCTTGATCTCGATACCGTTGGCGGCCGCATACGCCTTGATCTCGCGGTTGGCGGTCTGCGGGAACACGTAGTCGCTGCCCACCAGGTAGAGGGACTTGACGCCCTTCTCCTTCAGATAGTCCAGGGCCGGGATGATCTGCTGGTTGGTGGTGGCTCCGGTGTAGAAGATGTTCTTCGACGCCTCGAGGCCCTCGTACTGCACGGGGTAGTAGAGGAGAGCGTCGTTGTCCTCGAAGACCGGCAGCATCGCCTTGCGCGACGATGACGTCCAGCCACCGAAAACGGCTGCGACACAATCGCTGCTGATCAGCTTCTCGGCCTTCTCGGCGAACACGGTCGGCTCGGATGCGCCGTCCTCTGCGACGACCTCGATCTGCTTTCCGTTGACGCCACCGGCCGCGTTGATCTGCTCGACGGCGAGTGCGATCGAATCACGCACTGTCACTTCGCTGATCGCCATCGTGCCGGACAGGGAGTTGAGCGAGCCGACCTTGATGGTGTCACCGGAGGTGTCCACACACGAGGTGGACGAGCCTCCACTGCCCTCGGCGGTGGTGGTGTCGCTCGCCTTGCTACCGCAGGCAGTGGCAACCAGGCTCAATGCAGCCAGTGCTGCGGGAACGACCATGACGCGCTTGACGGACATGCGCTTCGAGACAGCAGGCATCTACGGCCCTTTCGGAAAGTGTGTATACGGAGATGTATTCGCGATTGCGAACAGTAAAGGCAACTTATTGCGTTGGTATTTTCTGCGGTGACGAGTCTGTTTCTCGCGTTACGAGTAGGTAAAGGCGAGCGAATGACAAGACTGCTTGACATTCTGTGACAAGCAGAGTTGACTTTTTGTCATGCCCGGATCCAACAACGTTCGCGCGCATCGCAAACAGGCACGCATCACGCAGGCCGAACTCGGCACCATCTGCGGAGTCAGCCGACAGAGCATCGTCTCCGTCGAGGGCGGCGACTACGCACCGAGCGTGTACCTGGCACTGCGACTGGCCCGAGCACTCGACACGACAGTCGAAACACTGTTCGGCGACGACGAAGGGAAACGAACATGAGCGCATTCACCAAAGCTGCCCGCTTCGTGGGAGACCTGGACGACGACTTCTATGCCGACGAACTACAACGCGACATCTGGAACGAGGCTTCGGCCGTCGGATTCCAATCCCTGCTGTGGATCGGAATGATCGCCGGCGCTGTACTGCCCTTCGCGGCGGGTGTCACCGGGGCCTGGGTGGCATTGGGAATCTTCGTGGCTCTCCTCACGGTCGCCAACGTAGTTGTGGGGTACGCCCGAGCGCGGGGGATCGACATGTACACCTCGCAGAAGCTTCGCCGGTCGCGGATCGGGGTGTTGGTGGTTCTCTATCTCGTGGGTGCTGGTGGTGCCGGCCTGCGCCTGCTGCTTCATTACGGACACGGGAGGCTCGCACCGATCCTGGTCGGTGCCGGCATCGGCCTTGTCGGAGGTCTTGCCGGTGTCGTGGTGGGCATCAGGGGTAGGCGGCGGCAGGCCCGACAGGCCGAGCGTGCCGCCGAGCTGGCCGAGCAGCGGGCTTTCGATACGGACGAATGAATTGGGTCTCGAATGTGTCGCACGATCTGTTACAGGGTGCAAGGATGCGTAAAGGCTTCGGTTGGACCGTCTCCGTTTCGCAGATTTGCAGGCCGGAGGGTATGTTCTGACCGATGACATCGCGATTTCCCGGTGTTGCGGCTGTAGGGGTGCTGTTCGGCGGCGGTTTCGGTAACGCGGACGGATGCACGTTCGATGTAAAGGGAGGCTCGGGTGGACGGCGATGACGACGTGTAATACCAATCCGTCCTCCGTCGCGCCACGAAGTACCAACGAGACCGTGTCGGGCGTCCACCTTCCGGTGGAGCATGCAAACAGGGAAGTCGAGACCGTGCGCAGAGAAAAGAGCTACCTCAGACTCGTAGGGTCGAGCACTCCCACGATCGAGGTTCTGGGCGGCCCCAGAACCATCACCGTCGATGTGGACAACGTTTTTCCGGGTCAGGTATGCGAGGTCCTGCACAACGGCATGCTGTCGCTGAGCCCACGCGTCGTCGTGGAAGACAACGCGACAAGCATCACGATCACCACGTTCGCGCTCAAGCCGGGTGAGTACAACGTCTCGCTGCGTCTGGACGGACGCCTGGATTGCGTCACCGAATCGCAGACTGCTGTCGTCGGCGAGCAGTTCGAGGTTCGGCGCAGCTCCTAAACCTCGGCTCATAGGACAGCGAAGCGGCGCGTAGCTCAGGTGAGCTACGCGCCGCTTCGCTTCGTTGTCGGTCCTCGCTGCCGTCGGGTCGCGCCAGTCAGTGACAGGTGCTGCCGGGATCGGTGTGGCAGTGCTTCGGCTCCGATGGTGCGACGTCGAGCGAGGGGTTGCGGTCGAAGAAGCCGAAAGGCTTGAGCCAGAACGAGACGGTGTCGGACGGCATCACCGGCCAGTCCTCGGGCCTGGTGATGTGATGGATGCCGAAGGTGTACCAGACCACCACATCGGTGTTCTCGATCGAACGGTTCTTCTCGGTCCACTCGGGGAGGCCATGGTCGACGCCACTCTGATTGACGAACTCGCCACTGGGCCAACGCTCGTCGGGTGAATTGGGCGTGACCCATACGGTGTGACCGATCACCTGGGAACGCTGGAAGATCGGCGACGCCGGATCGAACATCGCCGGAATCGCCGAGCCGGGCACCAACTTGTACGCGGGCCGGGTGCCGAGACCGTTGGTGACGTTGTCGTTGACCACCTTCCACGCCTTCTGCGTGTTCCAGTCGTAATCCTGCTTGCCCTCGGACTCGGTGGTGAGCGGGGTGTTCACTTGCGTCAGGGCCAGGCCGTACGGATTGTCGGGACCCATCGGAACCATCTGGGTCTGGCTGGAATAGACGGTGTTCTCGGTGCCGTCGATGTCCAGATCGAGCCGGGCGACCAGGAAGTGCTGGTGGTACGGCGCATACGTGCGATTGTCGATCAGCGTGCCCGACGGATGGGTGCCGCCCTCGTCGAAGTGGGTGACGACCATGATGCCGGTGGCGCGCACCTCGCACTCGATGTTGCCGTCCTGGTAGAAGCGCCAGTAGACGAGATACTCGTAGTTGGCGACGGTGGCGTGGAAGCTGACGGTGAGACGGCGCATCCGACGCACCTCTGCCCCGGCGTCGTGATCGACGTGCTTCCACAGCACCGCGTTGTCTTCCTCGTGGATGCAGATCGCGTTGGTGATCGTGTACGGCTCGCCTTTGCTGTTGTGCAGCACGGCATCGAGGTACCGGATCTCACCGAGGCAGTCGCAGCCGAGCTCGAGCGAGGTGGTCATGAAGCCCAGGCCCCACTCGCCGATGTCGAATGCGGTGCGCCGATAGTGATCCTCGGTGTGGTCACGATACGGAACGATCATCTCCGCGAACGACATTCGGTTCGCGACGGATCGCACGTTCCCGTTGTCGCCGTAGGTGACGGCGTGCAGCGTCATGCCCTCGCGGTAGTTGAACCCCACGCGCAGCGACCAGTTCTGCCACGTCAGCTTGTTTCCGTCCAGCTCGAACGACGGGCCGTCCGGCTGGGTGATCTCGAGCGGCTTCAGCGGCGGACGGCTGCTGGCGTTCCGGATGCGCTCCGGAATATGGCGGGGCACGTACTCGCCCATGATCTCCGGCCGCTCGACACGGTAGGTGTCCTCGATTTCGAGCAGTTCCATCGTGTTGGCGTCGATGACGCAGTGGAAGCCGCCCACCGGCCCCGCGTACGGATTGGCACCCTCTGCGGCTTTGACCCACGTGTCGGACCAGCCCAGGCGTCGACCCTTGTATTTCTCGGGCGTCACCGCCTCGCCGTACGTCCAGGTGTCCATGAACACCAGATCAAGATCGGTGATGCCTCGATCGGCAAGCGCGGCAATCACATCGGGGTGTGCACGCAGCGCCGCGTCGGCCTCTTCCCACTCGTCGACGGTGAAGTTGGGCTGCACGTCCGGGATGTGGGTCCAGGATTCGGTGCTCCTGTTGTCCAGTGACACCACGGCTTTGAACGTGCTGTTCTCGGCGCGGTTCAACACCACCGAGACTGCGCGACGGGCGGGGACTGTACCGTCCGCATCGAATGCGGCGACCTCGGACTTGGACGGTTCGATCATCTCGATCGAGGCGAATCGCCACCCGTCGCCGACACCGTGTTCCCGGCCCAGAACCTCGGCGACGGTAGAGAACTCGTCGCTCGAGAGTGGGTCCAGGGGATGGAATGTCATCGAAGAGTCTCCGTCGAGCTCATCACGTGCTTGATGCGGGTGTAATCGTCCACGCCGTAGGCCGAGAGGTCCTTGCCGTAACCGGAGTACTTGAAGCCGCCGTGCGGCATCTCGGCCACCAACGGGATGTGGCAGTTGACCCAGACGGCACCGAAGTCCAGAGCCGCCGAAATGCGAAGCGTGCGGGCGTGATCGGACGTCCAGACGCTCGAAGCGAGACCGAAGTCGACGTCGTTGGCCAGCTCGATCGCCTCTGCCTCGTCGGAGAACTTCTGCACCGTCAGCACCGGGCCGAACGTCTCCTCCTGCACGATGGGATCGGCTTGCTGCACGCCCGTGATGATCGTGGGCTCGTAGAAGAATCCCTTGTCGCCGATACGCTTTCCGCCGGTGACGATGGTGGCGTGCGCGCCGATACCGTCGACCTTGGAGCTGACCTGGCCGAAGTGGTTGACGTTGTTCAACGGGCCGAGGAAGGTGTCGGGGTCGTCGGGCAATCCGACCTTCAGTGTCTTCGCCTTGGCGACGAGTGCGTCGACGAGCGAGTCGTGTACCGACTCGTGAACCAACACGCGAGTGACCGCCGTGCAGTCCTGGCCGGCGTTGAAGAACGCGGCCTCGGCGATGCCGTCGGCGGCCTTGGTGATGTCGACGTCGTCGAACACGATGGCCGGTGCCTTGCCGCCCAGTTCGAGGTGCGCGCGCTTGAGCTGCTTGGCGGCGGCGACGGCGACGGCGATGCCTGCCCGCACGGAACCGGTGATCGAGACCAGGCCGGGCCTCTTGTGTTCGACGATGGCTGCGCCGGTGCCGCCGTTGCCGAGCACGATGTTCAGCACACCGTCGGGGACGATGCCCTTCGACAATTTCGCCAGCACCAGGGTGCTCTCGGGGGTGGTGTCGCTCGGCTTGAGAACGACGGTGTTGCCGGCCGCGAGGGCAGGCCCGATCTTCCAGATCGCCATCATGAACGGGTAGTTCCACGGCGTCACCTGCCCCACGACGCCGATCGGCTCGCGGCGTACGTACGAGGTGAACCCGTCCATGTACTCGCCGGCCGACTTGCCTTCGAGCATCCGTGCAGCCCCGGCGAAGAACCGAATCTGATCTGCTCCGACGGTGACTTCCTCGGCGGCGATGGTGGCCTTCGGCTGACCGGTGTTACGACTCTGCGCCTCGACGATCTCGTCGCTGTGGGCCTCGATGGCATCGGCGAGCTTCAGCAGTACCTTCTGCCGCTCACTCGGAGTCGTCTTGCCCCAGGTCTCGAAAGCTTTGGCGGCAGCCGACATTGCGGCATCGACATCGGCAGCATCGGAAATCGGGGCTCGAGCGACCACCGACTCGTCCACCGGACTGACGACATCGAGCATCTCGGTACCCGAGGGCGTCACGAATGCCCCGTCGATGTAGTTCTGCAGGACAGGCACCGTCATCACAACCCCTAGCGTCGACTATTTCGGTTCTGCAAAGCCTGCACCCGCGGACGAGACTTTGCCACCCGACAAGATGTACACGACGATGCGAGTAATCAGGACGAAACGTCAGTCTCCTCGGCCAGCGCCCTGACACCGGCGATGTAGGTGTCCAGCCCGAGCTTCTCGAACGCCGTCCGCGCGCTGACGTCGCTCAGGTACGAGGCTGCGGCGAGGATATTGGGAAACTCGTCGGGATGGAGGGAGTCCATCGTTTCCGCCACCTCGTGTTCGACGTGTGCCCGCCGCTCCGGCTCGACTTCGACACCCGTGAACAGCGGCTCCGTGATCAACGAAATGGCGACTCGAACGCCGTGACGGGCCAGCTGGGTGGCGTCGGACAGGGAGAAGCCGGCCTCACCGAGAACTTTCAGGCTGAGCTCCATTGCCGCTCTGCTGTTGGGGGAGAACAGCATTCGTGGAACGACGATGGTCGCTGCTCCGGGATGTGCGCGCAAGGCTCGCATGAAGTCCTCGAGCACGGTGCGCAGTTGTTCCCACCACGTTGCCGTGGGATCGACGGTGATTTCGAGATCCTGGCAGACGCGGTCGCCCATGGCGTCGAGCAGTTCGTCCTTGTTCTTCACATGCCAGTAGATCGCCATGGGAGAGACACCGAGTTCGGTGGCGATCTTGCGGATGGTGAGCGAGTCGAGTCCGCGTCGGTACGCGACTTCGAGCGCGGCGTCGACGACGGCAGTCCTGGTCAAGCGAGGCACCGGCAGAACTATACAGGCGTACGAGTCGGTGTTAGCGTGACTTGTACTTAGTACGAGAGAGGGGTGCACGATGGATGACGTCATCCTCGTCGGCGGTGGGGTGATGAGCGCGACGCTCGGCACGCTGCTGCAACGTGTGGAGCCGACCTGGTCGATTCGGGTCCTCGAACGATTGCCCGAGGTAGCGATGGAAGCCTCCGACGGGTGGAACAATGCCGGGACCGGCCACGCCGGCCTGTGCGAAACCAACTACACGACGGAGAGAGTCGACGGCTCCGTCGATATCGACCGGGCCGTCGCGATCGCCGAGCAGTTCGCCGTGACGCGACGCTTCTGGTCGACGCTGGCCGACACCAGCTTCGTACGTTCGGTGCCGCACATGACCCTGGTGCAGGGGGCGGAGAACGTTCGATCGCTGCAGGCCAGGCATCGAGCGTTGACCGCGCATCCGCTGTTTCGAGCCATGGAGTACACCGAAGATGCTGCGGTACTGGACGAGTGGGCACCGCTCGTGTCGGCTGGACGAACAGGCGACTGGGCCGCCACCCGAGATGCGACCGGAACCGACGTCGACTTCGGTGCACTGACGCGGCAGTTGCTGGGGGACATGAGTGGACGTGGTGCGCGCGTGGAGACCGGGCGGGAGGTGACCGGGATGAGTCAGGAACGGGACGGATCCTGGTCCCTGCGAGTGCGCGGTGGCCGATCGATCGAGCGCGCGCGCTTCGTGTTTGTCGGTGCCGGTGGGTGGGCTCTGAAGCTGTTGCGCACAGCAGGGATTCCAGAGGCCCGCGGTTACGGACTACTACCAATCAGCGGGCAGTTCTTGCGTTGTGATCGGCCCGAGGTGGTCGACAGACACGACGCGAAGGTCTACGGAACTCCGCCCATCGGAGCGCCTCCGATGTCGGTGCCCCATCTCGACACCCGCATCGTCGACGGGCGGCGGTCCATACTCTTCGGGCCGTACGCCGGCGCGAATCCTCGGTTTCTGAAACATGGATCGTGGCTCGACTTCCCGACGTCGATCGACCGGCACAACATCGGGTCACTCCTGTCGATGGCAGGCAACAACACGCCGTTGATAGGTCTGCTGCTGTCGGAATTGACGGCCACCCGAGCCAAGAAGATCGCTGCGTTGCGCCAATTCGTACCGAATGCCGATCCGTCGGACTGGTCCGTGGTCCCCGCCGGACAGCGCGCCCAGATCGTCGTGAACGGGCAATTGCGTTTCGGCACGGAGGTGATCGCGTCGCAGGACGGCTCCATCGCCGCCGTGCTCGGCGCATCGCCCGGCGCCTCCACCGCTGTTCCCATCATGCTGGAAGTATTGGGTCGATGTTTTCCGGAGCGCCAGTGGAATGGTCGACTGCAAGAGATGCTCAGCGGATAGCCTGTGGCAGTGCGAAACACCGAGGTGGGATACCAGCAGATCGCCGACGACACCTGGGCCTTCATGCGTCCACCGGGCAGTTGGGGTCAGACCAACACCGGGCTCGTCGTGGCACCCGGCTCGGCGTCGATGCTGATCGACACCGTCTGGGACGTGAACTGGGCCGACAGGGTTGCCGCCGACACCGCCGAGTTGGTTGCCGCCGCACCGATCACCGAGGTCCTCAACACGCATTCGGACGGTGATCACTGGTGGGGTAACGACAGCGTGCCCGCCTCCGCACGCATCACCACCAGTGCGGCGTCGCTGCACGCGATGAAGGAGGAGACTCCGCCGAAGGGTGTATCCGCATTCGCGGCCTTCGGCAAGGCAGTCGGCTGGGTGCCGGGACCGATCGGTGCGATGGGCTCCTACATGGACCGTGTTCGCGGCGATGCGCTGTTTCCGTCGGCGCTGCCCCGGCTGCCTGATCGCACCTTCGAAACCACCGAAACCATCGATGTCGCAGGACGACTGGTTCACCTGCGCTACCTCGGTCCGGCGCACACCGAAGGCGATCTCATCGCTCACCTCCCGGACGTGGGGGTCGTGTTCGCGGGCGACCTGCTCTTCATCGACGCCACCCCGGTGCTCTGGCACGGCCCGCTGCAAAACTGGATCGACGCCCTCGACCACCTCCTCGAACTCGACGCCGACGTGTACGTCCCCGGCCACGGCCCCCTGTGCGGCACCGACGAAATACGCGCCGTGCGCAGCTACTGGACCTGGGTCGGCGAGGCCGGACGAGCGTGCTTCGACGCGGGCCTCGGCTCCACCGAGGCCGCCCTGAACCTGCTCAAATCACCCGAATTCGGCCATTACGCGCACTGGGATTCGCCGGAGCGACTCATCCTCAGCATGAGCACGCTCTACCGCCTGTGGCGAGGCGAACCCGCTGCGCCACCCACGCTGACGCGTCGAGCACGCGCGTTCGCCGACGCGGGACGCTATCTGCGGGAGCGCTAGTGTCAGCCTTTTGGTGAGACTGCTGGTTACCGGGCTCCGAACTCCTTCGTCAAGGACGCGGCGTGCGCGAACAGTGGGGTCGGATCCGGTTGTTCTGCAGACGGTTCGAGTACTACAGTGGTCGCGCCCGCATCGATCCAGCGCTGCAGATTGCTCATGGCGGCATCGGAATCGGATCCGACGGCGACATAGACGACGATGTCGTGACCCGGCCCCGCGGCGATATGCCCGACGGCAGCCCGCAGCTGATCCGGGTCCGTCTCGCTCGTGAGAATGGTGCCCACACTCCTACGGCCGCTGAGAGCAAGAGTTTTCGGGCCTGTCGCCCCGACGAGCAGCGGAGGTGCCTGCAGCGGAGGCCAATCGAGCTGCACATTGTCGAGCGAGACGTACCGACCCTGCGTGGTGACGCTCTCGCCCGTGAGGAGAGCGGTGAGGGCTGTCATCTGCTCGTCGAGCAACGTCAGCGGAGACTGCACTCGTGCGCCGATCTGGCCCATCCACGACTGGACGCCGTGGCCGAGTCCCACGCGGAGCCGGCCCGGATGGACCCGAGCGACGGTCGCGATCTCCATGGCCGTCGACGCGACGTTCCGCATCGGAGTGGGCAACACCCCGATGCCGACGTTCACGCGATCGGTGCTCGCGAGAATCAGTGCAGCAGTGGACAGCCCGCCGGAGAAGAAGCAGTCTTCCCACAGCCAGACCTCGTCGACGCCCGCGGCATCGGCTGCGCGAGCCGCGTCGACCAGCGCCTCCGGTGCGATCTCGGGCCGGAGTACAACGCCGATTCGGGTCATGGAAATTCTCTTTCTACTCAGCGAACGAGGTACGGGGACACCGAGCTTCGGTGCTCGTCTATGTCGAGATCCTTGCCGAGCGGCGGAAACGCACGCTGCGGGCAGTTCGAGCGTTCGCAGACCCGGCAACCCGCTCCGATCGGAGTTGCGACCGCCGAGCCCTGCACGTCCAATCCATCGGCATAGACGAGCCGTCCGGCATGGCGCAGTTCGCAACCGAGGCCGATGGCAAAAGTCTTGCCGGGCTGCCCGTATCGAGCGGCGCGGCGTTCCACCGTTCGTGCGATCCACAAATAATTGCGGCCGTCGGGCATCTCGGCGATCTGCGTCATGATCTTGCCGGGATACGCGAACGTCTCGTACACGTTCCACAGCGGGCACGTGCCGCCGCTGGAGGAGAAGTGAAAGCCGGTGGCGGACTGTCGTTTCGACATGTTGCCGGCGCGATCGACCCGGACGAACGAGAACGGAACACCGCGCATCTCGGGGCGCTGCAGCGTGGAGAGTCGGTGGCAGATGGTCTCGTAACTCACCGAGAAGAAGGCCGACAGCCGCTCGATGTCGTATCGGAAATCCTCGGCGACATCGTGGAACTGGTGATACGGCAACACCGTCGCGGCCGCGAAATAGTTGGCGAACCCGAGCACCGCCAATTTCTTCGACGCCTCGCTCGTGAAGTTTCCCTCGTCGGCCATCTTGTTCAACAGATCACCGCATTCGAGATACGCGAGCTCGGCGGCGAACTTGAACACCTTCTGCCCGCCGGAGAGGTGAGGAGAAATCTCCAACACCCGCGTCTGCGGGTCGAACCGATGCAGCACGTTCTCACCGAGGTCGATGCGATTGACGATCTGCACGTCGTGCACCGTGCGCAACCGCTTCGCGATCTCACCGCCCACGTCGGCGCGATGGAACCGGATCCGCGATGTCAATGCCTCTGCGGCGGTATCCAATTCGTGCAGATAGTTCTGTCGTTGATAGAAGTAGTCGCGCACCTCTTCGTGCGGCTTGCTGATCGAGCCGCTGCCGCTGCCGTCGGAGAATCGTTCCTCGGTCGCTGCCAACAGCTGAGCCGTCGTATTGCGGTATCGGCGATGCATATTGACCATTGCCCGAGCCAGCTGTGGGTGCGAGCTGACCATCTGCGCGATCTCGTGCGGATCGGCATCGATGCCCATGTCCTGATCGAGTGCGACTTCGCGCAACTCGGCAACCAACCTGGTGTCGTCCTCCGAGGAGAAGAACGAGGTGTCGACGCCGAAGACCTCCGAGATCCGCAGCAGTACCGGAACCGTCAACGGGCGTACGTCGTGCTCGATCTGGTTGAGATAGCTGGCCGAGATACCGAGCTTCTGCGCCAGAGATACCTGGCTCATGCTGCGTTCGCTGCGGAGCTGCCGAAGGCGAACGCCGACGAAAGTCTTGGACACGGTTGCCAGGCTACGCCTGCGAAGAATTGCCTTAACACCGTTCGCAACTAGCTGCTGGGTCACGATTCGGTGACCGTCGGGAACATTAGCCGAAGTAAAGGCGTATACCGATATACGAGCTATTCACCACGCACCTCGAGGAGCGGTCATGTCCAATCGTCAGCGCACATCGGAAATCGTCAGGGACGTCGTCGTCTTCGTCACCGGAGCCGTTCTGGTCGCCTCCACCGTCTGGCTTCCCGTCCAGGGCGACCAAGAAGTCACCGGAGCCATCCTGGTGCTCGGCATCCTCGCGGCATCGTCGGCGCTCTGGGCCATCGGATCCGCGTCCAGGCAGAGCCACTGGACTCACGTCGGCCTCGGTGTGTTGCTCGCCGTCTCACCCGCGCTGATGGTCTTCCCCTCCGGATTGCTGGCCGCGGACCTGTTCGCCATCGTCGGCGGACTCGTGATCGCCGCCATGGGTGCGCTGGGAGTCATCGCATCGCGCCGGGCGCCGGTCACCTCGCGAGTAATGGCCTCCAGCAACGAGCGCACCGGCGTTCGCATCTGATCCCTTCTCTGCAACTGATGCTCCACTGACTGGGGCGGGCGCGATGAATCCCGTGCTCGCCCCGGAAAGTGGAGCATCTTGTGCAGTCAGCGCCGGGTCGGCCACTGCGACCGGCCTGATGCAACTGGTGCTCCACTCCCCGGGGCAGGCGCGATGAATCCCGTGTGTGGCCCAGCGAGTGGAGCGTTGTGTGCAGTCATCGCCGCGATGCCCGTCGTCGTCGAATCACCGCTGCGATCTCGCCCGCAACGCGATCGGGTGCAGTGAGCACGTCGTATGCCGAGTAGCGCAGCACCAACCAGCCATCGAGGATCAGCGCGTTCTGTCGTCGGCGATCCTTGCTGAATACGGCTGCTGCACTGTGGAATTCGCGACCGTCGACTTCGATGATCGTTCGGCTGCGGCGGTCGACGAAATCACACACGAACGCACCGACTGCAGCGTTCATCTCCAGGCGCAGGCCGAGTCGATGCACTGCGCGGCCCAGGGCGCGCTCGGGCTCCGACGCAAATCTCGATACCGCGAGCCGCACCTGACGAGCCAGCTCGACGTTCCCGTGCCGACCCGGGAATCGGTCGAGTAGGCAGAGCAACGAAGCCGGGTCCATTCCGAACTTCAGGCGCTCGTCGATCAGCAACTCGGCATCGGGTCGGGGGAGGAGCGCCAGGCAATCGAGCATCGTCTGCGCAGAGATGGTGCAGGGCAGCGCCGCGACCTCGTCGATGAGCCTGGAGTCCATGTCGCGACGGTGCAGCCGAAGCCACGACGGAGGTCTCAGCCGTGCAGTTCGGGGGACGGTGGCGTCGAGCATTGTCGGTTCGGTGGTCCAGCCGCGCGGGTACGCGGCCGAGCGATGACTGAGGACGGCGTCGGGTCGCCACAGCGTGATCGCCAGACAACGGTCCATCGTCGACGGCTCCCCGCGCATATGGACCGTCGGCAGGACGCGCGTGAAGCGACGCGAGATGGTGCTGGGGTGAATCCCTGCGGCGAAGAGATCCCCCCAAGTGGTGGGAGTGGAGCCTGCGGGGGTGGGAGTTGAGCCTGCGGAATGACCTGCGGGGGTGGGAGTGGAGCCTGCGGGGTTGTGGTGTGTCATGGCTGCAGCATCGGTGCGTCGTTGTGGGGCGTTGATCGGTCGACCTGGGGAAATGGAATGGCCTGTGCATGGCCGATGGCTTGTGGATGGTGCAATTCCTGCTCCACTCGACGCACTCGCACGGGGGATTCTCCGATGAGAGATCGCGAGTGGAGCACGCCGTTCGGCGTCCACATCGTGAGACGAAACGTGTGTGACGTCCATCACTACCAGGCCCTTTTCTGACTCGATTCAGACGCTCGATTCAAACCGTACAAGCGTCCCGTAAGAAATTTTGTTCATTCCGTTCACCAACTGGGGATTCGTCGCTACCGACGAGTAACCACGCCGCCCGATCGGCGAGGTATGCGAGCCCCAAAAATTCGCAGACTTAGCAAAGGGCTCTGGAAAGCTAGCCAAGATTGGCACTAACAACTGGTAGACGCCTGTTTTCGGGTGTGCCATTGTTTTGGAGTACACCAGAAGGGCCTGGCAACGATGTGAAGATTCGTCTCGCGGCAGGCCGAGAAGCAGAGAAGAGACTGGAGCTCCGATGTCGACCACCGGCACCCCGAAGACCACCGCCGAGATTCAGCAGGATTGGGACACCAACCCGCGCTGGAAGGGCGTCACCCGTAACTTCACCGCGCAGCAGGTCTCCGACCTCCAGGGCACTGTGGTCGAAGAAGCCACACTCGCTCGCCGCGGCAGCGAGATCCTGTGGGATCTCGTCAACAACGAGGACTACATCAACTCGCTCGGTGCCCTCACCGGCAACCAGGCCGTGCAGCAGATTCGCGCCGGCCTCCAGGCGATCTACCTCTCCGGCTGGCAGGTCGCCGGCGACGCCAACCTCTCGGGCCACACCTACCCGGACCAGAGCCTCTACCCGGCCAACTCGGTTCCGTCGGTCGTCCGTCGCATCAACAACGCACTCCTGCGCGCCGACGAGATCGCCAAGATCGAGGGCGACACGTCCGTCAAGAACTGGGTTGCGCCCATCGTGGCCGACGCCGAAGCAGGCTTCGGTGGCGCACTGAACGCATACGAGCTGCAGAAGGCCATGATCGTGGCCGGTGCTGCCGGCGTGCACTGGGAAGACCAGCTCGCATCGGAGAAGAAGTGCGGCCACCTCGGTGGCAAGGTGCTCATCCCCACTCAGCAGCACATCCGCACCCTGACCTCCGCCCGTCTGGCCTCGGACGTCGCCGACGTCCCCTCGGTCATCATCGCCCGCACCGACGCCGAGGCAGCCACGCTGATCACCTCCGACGTCGACGAGCGTGACCGCGAGTTCCTCGACGGAACCCGCACCGCAGAAGGCTTCTTCGGCGTCAAGAACGGCATCGAGCCCTGCATCGCTCGCGCCAAGGCCTACGCACCGTACGCAGACCTCATCTGGATGGAGACCGGCGTCCCGGACCTCGAGGTCGCCAAGAAGTTCTCCGAGTCGGTTCGCAGCGAATTCCCGGACCAGCTGCTCGCCTACAACTGCTCGCCTTCGTTCAACTGGAAGGCACACCTGGACGACGCCACCATCGCGAAATTCCAGAAGGAACTCGGCGCCATGGGCTTCAAGTTCCAGTTCATCACCCTCGCGGGCTTCCACTCGCTCAACTACGGCATGTTCGACCTGGCACACGGCTACGCCCGCGAAGGCATGACCGCGTTCGTCGACCTGCAGGAGCGTGAGTTCAAGGCTGCCGAAGAGCGTGGCTTCACCGCCATCAAGCACCAGCGTGAGGTTGGCGCCGGCTACTTCGACCGCATCGCCACCACCGTCGACCCCAACACCTCGACGGCAGCACTGAAGGGCTCCACCGAAGAAGGCCAGTTCCACTAGAGGTACCGCCTCTCCTGGCCTTCAGCGCACCAGTCGGGCGGTCCGCAACTTTCGTTGCGGGCCGCCTGTTCTGTATCGCGAGGGTCTTGGGCGTACCCGGCAAGAGTTACCCCCATCTCACCAAAGATGTTGTAGCGCAATGTTTTTTGAAGGAGTGTCTCAGTGACGGTCGAGAGGGTGGGGATCGTCGGAGCCGGACAGATGGGTGCGGGAATCGCAGAGGTCTGCGCCCGCGCGCACGTCGACGTGGCGGTCTACGAACAGACTCGCGAACTGGCGACGGCCGGCCGCAGCCGCATCCTGCAATCACTGGACCGCGGAGTGAGCAGCGGCAAGATCACCGAGCGCGAACGAGAACACGCCGCCTCCCGGTTGCGGTTCACCTGCGACCTCGGGGACTTCGCAGACCGCCAACTGGTCGTCGAAGCAGTCCTCGAGGACGAAGAGATCAAGTCGGCAATATTCGCAGAACTCGACGCGGTGGTGTCCGACGCGAATGCCGTGCTCGCGTCCAACACCTCGTCCATTCCGATCACGACGCTCGCGTCGGCCACCACGGCACCGCAGCGCGTCGTCGGACTTCATTTCTTCAATCCGGTACCGGTGTTGCCACTCGTCGAGCTGGTCACCACGAGCACAACGTCCGATGCGGTGGCCGACCGCGCCGAAGCCTTCGCCGGAGATGTTCTCGGCAAGCAGGTGGTGCGATCCGCGGATCGCTCGGGCTTCGTCGTCAACGCACTTCTCGTTCCGTATCTGCTCTCGGCGATCCGCATGGTCGAGTCGGGATTCGCCACCAAGGAAGACGTCGACAAAGCGACGGTTCTGGGTTTGGCGCACCCGATGGGACCGCTCGCGCTCGCGGATCTCGTAGGTCTCGACACCGTCAAGTCCATTGCCGACTCCATGTATTCGGAATTCGACGAGCCGCTGTTCGCGGCACCGCCGTTGTTGCTGCGCATGGTCGAGGCGGGACAGACGGGCAAGAAGACCGGGGCCGGGTTCTACCGCTACGAGAACGGCCGCGTAGCAAAGTAGTGGGCGTCTCGGGCGGGTCGCCGCGCAGCGGCTTGCAGAGCGCTATTGTCGGTCTGCCGGTGCAAATCCATCGATCCCAGGGAGCATGTCAGTGAGCAAGTCCAAGAAGTCGAACGGTCTGGTGCCCAAGGCATTCGGAATCGGGTTGGCCGCTACAGGCGCGGCCCATTTCGTGGTGCCGGAGGCCTTCGAGGGAATCACCAAGCTTCCGTTCCCCAAGGACACTCGAACCTGGATCAGTCGTAACGGGGCCACAGAACTGGCCGTCGGCGTGGCGATCGCGTACCCCAAGACCCGCAAGATCGGACTGGTCGGTCTGGCAGCGTATGTTGGATGGCTCGGCGTCAATATCGCCAAGAACAGCTGACGTTACTGTTGCGAACGACTCGTTCGGAGCAGGAATAGCCTGGTCGTAGCGGTAGCTGTGTTGCGCTTACACAGATGCGTAGGTAGCAATGTAGATATGACTTCAGCTACCGCTTACCAGGCCACCGCTCCGGACGCTCCGCTCGAGAAGGCGACGATCGAGCGACGCGCAGTCGGACCGCACGACATCCTCATCGACGTCAAGTTCGCGGGCATCTGCCACTCCGACATCCACACCGCCCGAAACGAGTGGGGCGGCACCACGTACCCCGTCGTTCCCGGACACGAGATCGCCGGCATCGTGGCCGAGGTCGGCTCCGAGGTGACCACCCGCAAGGTCGGCGACCGCGTGGGCGTCGGCTGCTTCGTCGACTCCTGCGGCAAGTGCGAGGCATGTCTCGACGGCGACGAGCAGTACTGCACCAAGGGCGTCGTCCAGACGTACAACTCCACCACCTACGAGGGTGAGTTCACCAACGGCGGCTACTCCACCCAGATCGTCGTCACCGAGAAGTTCGTACTCGGAATCCCGGAAGGCGTCGAACTCGACGTCGCAGCGCCGCTGCTGTGCGCAGGCATCACGCTGTACTCGCCCCTCAAGCACTGGGGAGCCGGCCCCGACAAGAAGGTCGCCATCATCGGTATGGGCGGCCTCGGACACATCGGCGTCAAGATCGCTCACGCCATGGGCGCGCACGTCACCGTGCTGAGCCAGACGGATGCGAAAGAAGCAGACGGCAAGGCCTACGGTGCCGACGAGTACTACGCCACCAAGGACACCACCGCGCTCAAGGATCTGCAGGGCAAGTTCGACCTGATCCTCAACACCGTCTCGGCCAACCTGCCCATGGGCAAGTACCTGGGACTGCTGGCCCGCAACGGAACACTCGTCGAGCTCGGTGTTCCCGAGAAGCCCCTCGAGGTGCCTGCATTCAACCTGCTGGCCAACCGTCGCTCGTTCGCCGGTTCCATGGTCGGCGGCATCGCCGAGACCCAGGAAATGCTGGACTTCTGCGCCGAGCACCACATCGGTGCCGAGATCGAGGTCATCCCGGCCGAGAAGATCAACGAGGCATACGACCGCGTCGTCAAGTCCGACGTGCGCTACCGCTTCGTGATCGACGCAGCCACGCTGTAACTGTCTCCTTGGACGCGTGAATGGTCCATCGACCTGCCCAGACGGGGGTCGATGGACCATTCACGCCTTCGAAGGGGGTTCAGCTCTCGGCGAGTCGCTGCTTCTCGTGTTCGACATCGAAATCGGCTGCGGGCCAATCGAGATCGAGCTTTTCGAGCGCGTCGATGAGAATTTCCGTGACGGCCAGTCTGCTGTACCACTTGCGGTCGGACGGGACGACGTACCACGGTGCGTGGTCGGTATCCGTGCGATCGAGAACCCGCTGATACGCCGTCCGGTACTGCGGCAGGAAACCACGCTCGGTGACGTCGCCCGGGTTGTACTTCCAGTGCTTCTCGGGTCGATCCAGCCGCTCCTGCAGTCGCTTCTTCTGTTCGTCGGCCGAGACGAACAAGGCCACCTTGACGACGACCGTGTCCTCGTCGACCAACTCCTTCTCGAAAGCGTTGATCTCGTCGAATCGCTTCTCCCACACCTGCCGTGGCACGAGGTCGTGGACCGCGACGACGAGAACGTCCTCGTAATGGGACCGATCGAACACCCCGATTCGGCCTGCGCGCGGAAGAGCTTTGCGGATGCGCCACAGGTAGTGGTGTTGCTTCTCCTCCTGGGTCGGCACCCCGAACGACGCGAGGTCGACGCCCTGCGGATCGACCATCCCGATGACGTGCTTGACCATGCCGCCCTTGCCCGCAGTGTCCATGCCCTGCAGCACGAGCAGAACCGACTTGGTGCCGCCTGCGCGCCCGTGGGCATAGAGCTTTTCCTGGAGCGCCGCAAGGACCGCACCGCGCTGCTCGAGGACGTCGTTGCCGTGTGCTTTCGCGCCGTCGAACCCCGGAGTGGCGGTGAAATCGATGTCCTCCACCCGAGGAGAGGCACTGGCGCGCAGCACATCGACGGGAGAGAGCGTCCACAGTTTCGACTTGTCGGCCATAGGCGAAAGACTACTTCTCTACCATGGGATTCATGGCCCCTACCATCGCAAAAGCCGAGACTGTGTCGCGTGAGCAACTGCTCGAATTCGTATCTCCGCGGCACCACCACACCCTGATCACGCGTAAGCGCGACGACAGTCTGCAGGTCTCCCCGGTGTCCAGGCGTGGACTCGGAAGGC
This sequence comes from Rhodococcus sp. NPDC080181, assembly GCF_040702225.1. NCBI lineage: Bacteria > Bacillati > Actinomycetota > Actinomycetes > Mycobacteriales > Nocardiaceae > Rhodococcus > Rhodococcus sp. NPDC080181. Next base: position 9,667 of record NZ_JBFBKN010000029.1, on the reverse strand, counting down.
CGCATCGTCATCGCCACCTACCCCGAGCGCGCCAAGGTGCACAACATCCGCCGCACGCCGGCCGTCACCGTGTTGGTACACAGCGACGACTGGAACGGCGACTACGTCCAGGTCGACGGGACGGCCGAGATCATCGATCTCCCCGACGCCGTCGAGCCTCTGGTGGAGTACTTCCGCAGCATCGCCGGCGAGCACTCGGACTGGGACGAGTACCGCGCGGCGATGGTGAAGCAGGGAAAGTCGTTGATCCGCATCACGATCGACACCTGGGGCCCGATCGCCGCGGGTGGCTTCCCGCCCGGGAGAGTGTGACAAGCCCCCGGGAAGAGTGTGACAAGCCCGCCCGGGAAGAGTGTCGCAAGCCCTCCCGGGCGGGTGTGAGCTAGGCCTTCAGTGGTGCTGCGAACAGTGGCACTGCGTTGTCGAGTGCGTATCGGGTTCCCGCGACCGAGGCGGCCGAGAATGCGTTGGACAGGTCGGTGTCACCGAGCACGACGAGGCGTCCGTCGCGGGCCGACGGGAGTCCCTGGATGAGCGGGTTCTCGGTGATGACCTCGGGTCCGCTGCCGATGGGGAACATGACCGTCAGGTCGGCGTCGAGGTTCGCGATGTTCTCCTCGGACAGGTCGACGCTAAATTTCCCGGGTTGGGCGAGGTCCTGGATGGCCGGGGCGTTCGTCAGTCCGAGTGCTTCGAGGAAGTCGACTCGGGTGTCGCCGCGTACGTAGGCCCCGCTCTGGCCGCTGTACAGCGTGCCGACGGCGACGGACTTGCCGGCGAATTCCGGGTTGGCAGCGACGGTCTCGGCGAATTGAGCCTTGGTGTCGTCGATCAGCTTCTTGCCTTCGTCGACTTTTCCGAGCGCCTCGGCGACGATCTCGGTCTGCCCGTCCCATGTGGTGCCGTAGGCGACGTCGGTTCCCGGAGGGGCCGCGACAGTGGGGGCGATGTCGGACAGCTGGTCGTACACGGCCTTGTCGTTGGTGCTCCGGGTCCACAGGATCAGGTCCGGTGCCAGGGCGGCGACCGATTCGACGTCGATGTCGTAGGTGGCCAGGATCGTCGGGTCGGTGTCGTACTTTTCGGTGACCCAGGGGCCGAGGCCGTTGCCTCCGACGCCGAGCCAGTCACTGGCTCCGACGGGTTGCACGCCGAGAGCCAGTGCGGTTTCGGCGTCGGACCAGCCGAGTGCAACTACTCGCTGGGGGTCGGCCGGCACCTCGACCTCCCCGAACATGTCGGTGACGACGGTGCCTTCAGCAGCCGAGTCGGCCGAGTCGCCGCCGTCGGAATTACCGGATCCGCACGCGGTCAGGGTCAGAGCGAGGGCCACGGCTGCCGCAGGCAGGGCCAGAGATCGAGAAATGCGCATAGGGCACGCTAACCTATCAAGCGCGGAAGTGCTCCACGATCTTCGCGCAGAAGGCAGGCAGGTCGTCGGGGTTACGACTTGACACCAGGTTGCCGTCCACGACCACTTCCTCGTCGACGACAGTCGCACCGGCGTTGCGCAGGTCGGTCCGAATGCTCGGGTAGGACGTCAGCGTGCGGCCTTTCAGTACGTCTGCTTCGGCCAACGTCCACGCGCCGTGGCAGATGACTCCGACCGGTTTGTGCGCCTGAACGAATGCGCGCACGAACTCCACTGCGTCCGCATCCACGCGCAGTTGATCGGGATTCGTGGTGCCGCCGGGCAGGATCAACGCGTCGAAGTCGTCGACCGATACCTCGCCCGCGATCTTGTCGACACTGAACGTGTCGCCTGCGTTCACGTCGCTGTTCATGGCTTGGATGTCGCCGTGATCGAGCGACACCAATGTGACTGTGGCACCAGCATTTTCGACGGCTTCACGGGGCTGCACCAATTCGACCTGCTCGACACCGTCGGTGGCGAGAACGGCAATGCGGCGTCCGGACAATGTTTCGTTGCTCATGCTCGTTCGGATTACCGGCGCGATCGAGTTTCAAACGAGAACCGTGTGCGCGGCAGTGGTACGAATGGACACATGAGCGAATCACCGATCGAATCTCCGACCGAGGATCGCGTCGAGCAGAATCTGCCGATCGCGGACGAACCGGACGAGCCGGATGCGGGCGATCTCCCCGTCGAGGCCGACGCCACGGACGTCATCGAACAACGCACCGAAGTTCCGCTCGACGACGAATACGACGAGCGCTAGGACTTACCCGGCTCGTCGTCCACCAGAGGATGCGGCTGAGACTTGAACTTGGCCGGTGAGCCGTCGGCCATGGCCACGCCGTGGATGCCGCCCCACATCATCATGCAGAGGTAGTCGATCAGGTCATCGGCGGACATGGACTTGTTCGAGATCCACCAGTGCGTGGCCAACTGGACTGCGCCGACGATGGCGAACGCCCACGGCACCGAGCCGCCCGAATCCATCTCGCGTTGGCGCAGCCGCTCACCCAACACGGTGGAGAGGAGTTCGGCGATCATGCGCTCGGACTCGGCCACCACGTCCCGGTTGTTGCCGGCGTTGTTGGCCATCACGTAGAGGTACACCTCGGGATCGGTGGCCACCGTCTCGACGTAGGCGGTCACCACCACCCGGGTCAGCTCGTACTCGTCGAGCTCGTGGGAGATCGCGGAGTAGATGCGCGGCGCGAGGGTGGTCTCGACGTACCGAGACATCGTCGCGCTGGTCAGATCGTTCTTGTCGGTGAAATACCGATAGAGCACCGTCTTCGAGATACCGATCTCCGACGCGATCTCGTCCATCCCGATCTCGCGACCACGCAGCCGGATCGCGGCCAACGTACCGTCGACGAGCTCCTCGCGTCGGGCGATCTTGTGCTCTCGCCATCGACGCTTGCGGCCGTCCGGCTTCTCGATCTTGGGCTTGTCCGCGTCCGCCTCGGGGGCGTCCTCCGAGGCTGCCGCCGCACTATTTTTCACCACGTCACCCACCTTATGCGTCGGGTACGACACAGGAGGGGGCCGTGCCCGGTTGATCGGTTGCGATTCTGGGCACAATGTCGGGTGTGCAGCTCATGAACTTCGACGACGAGACCAAGCGTCGCGACCTCCGCAAGATGAAAACCGTCGCGACGGGATTCCTCGTCTTAGCCTCGATCGTCTATCTCTTCTGCCGCTGGCAGGAATCCACCGGGGCCGGGGCATGGGTGGGGTACGTCCGAGCGGCGTCGGAGGCGGGCATGGTGGGCGCGCTGGCGGACTGGTTCGCAGTGACGGCCCTGTTCAAGCATCCGCTGGGCATTCCGATTCCGCACACGGCCCTGATCAAGAAGAAGAAGGACCAGCTCGGTGCCAGCCTGAGCTCGTTCGTCGGTAGCAACTTCCTCGCGCCCGAGGTCGTCTCGGAGAAGGTCGCGTCGGCCCAGGTGCCGTTGCGACTCGGCACCTGGCTCGCCCAACCCGACAATGCGGAACGGGTGGCGGCCGAGGCGGCAACGGTGCTGCACGGCGTGGTCGACGTGCTCAACGACGAGGACATCACCGCCGTCATCGACAGCACCATCGTGCGCCGACTGGCCGATCCGCAATGGGGGCCGCCGATCGGCCGCATCCTCGACGAGCTGCTTCGCGAGAATCGTCAGCTGCCGCTGATCGACATGCTGGCCGAGCGGGCTCATCAGTGGGCATTGGGCAGCCAGGAAATGATCGATCGTGTGGTCGCCCGGGACTCGCCCAACTGGTCGCCGAAGTTCGTCGACACGCTGCTGGGGGAGAAGGTCTACAAGGAACTCGTCGAGTTCACGTGGAAGATCCGCTCCAATCCCGAACACGAGGTGCGCCTGGCGGCGAACAAGTTCCTCGTCGACTACGCCAACGATCTGCAGAACGATCCGGCCACCATCGAGAAGGCCGAGAAGCTCAAGGCGCAGATCATGGGCCGCGAGGAGATCACCGGGCTCGCCGCGTCGACGTGGAAGGTGGCCAAGCGTCTGATCACCGAGTCGGTCGACGATCCGACGAGTACTTTGCGCAACAAGATCAAGGAGAACACGGCCAACTTCGGCATTCGACTGCGCGACGACGACGAATTGCGCGGAAAGGCCGACGGATGGCTGCTGGGTGGGGCCCGTTACATCGCTGCCAACTACGCCGACGAGATCACGACGATCATCGGCGACACCGTCGCGCGCTGGGACGCCGAGGAAGCGAGCAGGAAGATCGAACTGCAGGTCGGACGAGACCTGCAGTTCATCCGGATCAACGGCACCGTCGTCGGTTCCATCGCAGGCCTGGCGATCTACACCGTCTCCGACCTGATCTTCGGGCACTAGTGCTAGCAGAGTGCTTGCAATAGTTAGCACCCTTCGGTACCGTCCAGTAGGACACCGAAACCAGGAGGCCGAGATGGCCGAGAACGAGGGGGATCTGGTCGCCAAAGCGACCGAGGCGACGCAGGTGGTCGCCGAGGCCGGAGACCTTGTCGCCGCAGTCGTCACGACTGCAGCCCAGGACATCGGAAGCTACATCCGGTCCCAGCGAGAAGCCGCACAGGTATCCATGCGGCAGCTCGCGAGCAGGGCCGGAGTGAGCAACCCGTATCTGAGCCAGATCGAACGCGGACTACGCAATCCGTCCGCAGAAGTGCTTGCGCAGATAGCCAAGGGTCTGCGCGTCTCCTCCGAGGTGCTGTACGTCCGGGCCGGGATCTTGGAAGCGCGTCCCCACGGTCCGGTGCGCGAAGCTCTGCTCGGCGATGAGCACATCACCGAACGGCAGAAGCAAGTGCTGATCGAGATCTACGACTCGTTCTGTCGTGAGAACGAGTCGACGCAAGAGCCCGAAACCGACGAACAGGAGACACCAGATGTCTGATTCCAAGAACTTCGAGAACGTGAAGACTCCGATCTACGCAGCTGTCGGTGCCGGCGACGCAGTCGTCCAGGCCGTCGCAGATGTCGTGGCACAGGTGCGCTCGCGCGCCGAGAGCCGTACCAGCGAGGTCAACGCTCGCATCGCAGACCTCTCCGACGAGGTCACCGAGGGCGTCGAGTCGCTCCGCGAGCGCCTGACGAACCTGCCCGCAGAGCTGCCCGACGAGATCGCCGAGCTCCGCGAGCGCTTCACCCCGGACGAGCTTCGCAAGGTAGCCGAGGCGTACCTCAAGGTCGCGTCCGACCTGTACACCTCGCTCGCCGAGCGCGGCGAAGAGACCGTCGAGCGCATCCGCCGCACCCCGGCAGTCGAAGAAGGCCTCGAACGCGCCAACTCCGCCGCCAACGACGTAGTCGACCTCACCGAGCACGCTCTCGGAACTGTCGCATCGCAGACCCGCGCGGTCGGCGAGCGCGCCGCAGCTTTGGCCGGCATCGCGTCGGACAAGGTTCGCGAAGGTGCCGACGAGATCTCCGAGGCCGCCGACGAGCTCGCCGAGAACATCGACGAAGCCGGCGACGAAGCCAAAGACAAGGCCGTCGAGGCGTCCGACAAGGTGAGCGGCGTGGCAGGCAAGGTCGAATCCAAGACCCGCGGCACCGCCGACGCACCGATCAAGAAGGCTGCTCCGGCACCGGCCAAGAAGGCTGCCCCGGCACCGGCCGCCAAGAAGACCACACCGGCACCGGCTGCCAAGAAGGCTCCGGCCAAGAAGACCACCAGCTAAAGCACTCGTAAAGAAAACGACCCCTGCACCGCACGGTGCAGGGGTCGTTTCTCGTACACTGGGCGACGTGATTGCGAGCAGCTTCTCCCAGACGATCTTCCTGATCCTGCAAATCATCTCGATTGCAGGGGCTGCGTACGCAATCTTCCACGCGCTACGCCAACGTGCCGACGCTTTTCCGGCCACCGGCAAGCTGACCAAGAACGCCTGGCTGGGCATTCTGGCCGTCGGGCTGCTGCTGACGCTGATCGGCCCGATCGTCATCATGTTCTGGATCATCGGAGTCGTCGCGATCGCGGTGTACCTGGTGGACGTGCGTCCCAAGATCGACGGAATTCAGCGCGGACCGCGCTGGTAGAGGGGCTTCAAGCACCCGTTCGGCGCTGGGCGTAACCTCTACCGCACCCGCTCGGGGGTCACAGGTAGAGGGGAATATCAGTGGTTTCACGCAAGGTAATCGAACGTTCGCTGCTCGGAGTCGGAGGCATCGCCGCTGCCGCGAGCATCGGGGCCTTCGTCGTTCGGCGACGTCGACTCCATTCGTTCACCAAGACCACGGACGTGCAGCCGGACGAGTTGCTGCAGCATCCCACGGCCGAGCCGACCGTCACCGAAGTCGTCACCGACGACGGCGCACACCTGCACGTGCGCAGCTACGGTGACCCCGATGCCGAACCCGTCCTGTTCAGTCACGGTTGGACCTGCTCGGCCGATTACTGGTTTCCGCAGATCAATGCGCTCGCAGGTCGCTACCGCGTCATCGTTTACGACCAGCGCGGACACGGGCGCAGCGACGTCGGAACGCGTCCGCTGAGCCCCGACGTACTGGCCGACGACCTGTCGGCCGTTCTCTCGGCCACCGTCACCGAGGACAACAAGACCGTCCTGGTGGGGCACAGTATGGGCGGCATGTCGATCATGGCGTGGGCCGGAAATTACCCCGATCAGGTCGACCGCCTGGTCAGCGCCGTGCTGCTCGCCAGCACGGCTACGGATTCCCTCGTCCGAGAGACCACCGTCATCCCGTTGCCGCAGCGCTTCCCACGGGTACCCGCTCCGGTGGGACGCGCTGTGCTGAGCTCGGCGCTACCGCTACGGCCGTCCCCGGTGACCCGCCAAGCCATCAAGTACATCTCGATGGCCCCCGGTGCCACGCCCGCCGAGGTGGCGTTCTGCGAGAAGATCGTGCTCGAGTGCGCGCCGCGTACCCGGGGTATCTGGGGCGCTGCGTTGAGCGACCTCGACATCCGCGAGGCGCTCGAGAACATGTCCGTGCCCACCAGCGTGCTCGTCGGATCTGCGGATCGACTGACCCCGCCCGTGCACGCGCGCAAGCTCGCCCGAGCACTCGACGACCACGACCACCTGAGCCGACTGATCGTGATCCCCGGAATCGGCCACATGAGCTCGGTGGAAGCGATCGACGACTTCAACGCCGAAGTCGTTCGTCTGCGGAACCTGTGACCCGAACGGTCTAGCTGAACACCACGGTCTTGCGTCCGTGCACCAGGACGCGATCCTCGAGGTGCCAGCGCAGGCCGCGGGAGAGCACCAGCTTCTCGATGTCGCGCCCCTGACGCACCATGTCGGTCACCTCGTCGGAGTGGTCGACGCGGATGACGTCCTGCTCGATGATGGGACCTGCGTCGAGCTCGGCCGTCACGTAATGGCACGTCGCGCCGATGAGCTTGACGCCACGGGCGAATGCCTGGTGGTACGGCCGAGCACCGACGAACGACGGCAGGAAGCTGTGGTGGATGTTGATGGCGCGACCGGCCCAGTGCTCGCACAGCGACTCGGGCAGCACCTGCATGAAGCGCGCCAACACCACTGCGTGCGGGTCGTAGGAGTCGACGAGCGAGCGGACTTCCTCGAAGGCCGGTCCGCGCTCGGACGGGTCCTTCGCGAACTCGACGTGATGGAAGGGTGTTCCGTGCGCCGCAGCGATGGGCTCGAGCGACCTGTGGTTGCCGATCACGGCCGATATCTGGGCGGGTAGTTCCCAGCCGGCCGCGCGGCCCAGGAGATCGTGCAAGCAGTGTGCTTCCTTGCTCACCAGCAGTACGACTCGCTTGGGTGCGCCCGAATCATGCAGTGCCCATTCGGTTTCCGGACCGAGCTCGGCAGCCACTTCGGCGAAGCGGGCCCGCAGATCCTCGACACTCATGCTCACCGACGAGGCCCGCACGGCCTGACGCGTGAAGAACCAACCGGTATCGGGATCGGCGTGATAGGCGGCCTCGACGATCCAGCCGCCGACCTCGGCGAGGAACGTGGAGATACGGGCGACGATGCCCGTCTTGTCTGGGCAACCGAGGGACAGAACGTAGCGGCGATCCTCGGACACGGAAGAACTCATGAGGGCAATTCTCTCAGGGCGCTCGCAACCCGGTTGCCACCAGTGTCCCGAGATCGATCGAATCGATGCCGCGCTCGGTCAGCGACGCGAACAAGTCCGCTCGAATCCGCCCGACCGCTGCCTCGTCGAACGGGGTGAGGGCACCGCGCAGAGCACTGCCCAACACGAAGCTCCACACGAACGACTCCGTGGCAGGTACATGATTGCTCAGCTCGACCACCCGGACGTCCGTCGTACCGGCCGCCGCGAGCCACGTGCCGAGCAGATCGGCCGTCTCCATGCGCCGGATCGGGTGCTTGTCGTACCCCTCCTGCGCGAGGCGGCCCATCTGCTCCGTGGACGGTGAATGTGCTGCGATCACCTCGAAGTACGCACGGGAGAACGCCTCGATCGCGCCCTGACGCCACACCGTCACCCCGACGCCGCCACCCGGCCGGACCAGCGACACCAGACGCGAGAAGTCCCGCTCGGGATTCGGCAGGAAGAAGATGCCGTACGAACACGCCAGGGCGTCGTATCCGGCGTCGGGAACGGTAGACGGCGGTTCCCAGGCCGTGGCGTCGGCGACGACGAAGTCGATGTTGCGCAGGGCGCGTTCGGTGGCGTGCACCCGGCCCACCTCCAGCAGGTCGTCGGCGAGGTCGACGGCATGGACCAGGCCGTCCGGGCCGACAGCTGCCGCGGCGGGAAGCGCCGACGCCCCCGTGCCGGAACACACGTCCAGTACGGCGTCGCCGGATCGCAGCCCCAGAGCGAACGTCAGCGACTGCCCGGCCGGGCCCCAGACCAGCGGCGTCACCGCGTCGAACTCTCTGCTGGTGGCGTTGAACGTGTCGGCGAGCGAGGCTGCGTCCATAGCCGAGAATGGTAGACCGACAGGGCCGCGACATGCGGTGCTGTGAAAAGCTGGGTTCATGACACTCACCCGCGCCGCCCTCGCCGGAATGGTCGATCACACCCTGCTCAAGCCGGAGGCCACGGCCGCCGACGTGGAGGCCCTCATCGAGGAAGGCCGCGAGCTGGGAGTGCTCGCCGTGTGCGTCTCCCCGTCGATGCTGCCGATTCGCGCCGAGGGAATGATCACCGCTGTGGTGGCCGGATTCCCGTCGGGCAAGCATCATTCGCTGATCAAGGGATCCGAGGCGCGGCTGGCCGTGCAGCAGGGGGCCGACGAGGTCGACATGGTGATCGACGTCGGCGCGGCCATCGCCGGGGACTACAACGCCGTACTGGCCGACATCGTGACCGTCCGCGAAGGCATCGGCGACGCCGTACTCAAGGTGATCATCGAATCGGCAGCGCTGTCCGATGAGGCGATCGTCGAAGTGTGCCGCGCCGCGGAGAAGGCCGGAGCTCACTTCGTCAAGACATCGACCGGATTCCATCCCGCTGGCGGCGCGAGCGTCGAGGCGGTGCGGCTGATGGCCGAGACCGTCGGCGGACGATTGGGCGTCAAAGCCAGCGGCGGCATCCGCACCACGGACGCTGCCCTGGCCATGATCGACGCCGGTGCCACGCGGTTGGGGCTATCGGGTACCCGTGCGGTGCTGGACGGGCTGAACTAGAGCGACTGCGTCGCACGTGCACGGAAACTCGTAGTGGGCTACGAGTTTCCGCTCAGTGATACTGGAGTCGTTCGTCGAGGTGGAAGGTATGACTCGTTTCCGCTCTGACGCCGATGGCTGTCTTTCATGTGATGTGTCGGCCTTCG
>NZ_JBFBKN010000028.1:0-51114 GCF_040702225.1 Rhodococcus sp. NPDC080181 | reverse complement strand
ACATCATCCGCTGCCTCAAGCGAGCCGTCGCCCGCGAAATGTTCCAACATCTCACCCAGAAAACTGCCACTTGACACTCATAGGAGCATCACATGCGGCGAAGCCGCTCACTCGTGCGGAACGACGACCACCGGCACCGGGGCAGCACGCAGAATCTTGGCGGCACTCGAGCCCAGGAACACCCGCTTGGGGGTCGCCAGTCGACTCGAGCCGAGCAACAACACATCGCCCGGCTTCCACTCGAGGTTGCCCACGGCCTCGTCCAGTGTCGACCCGTCGGCCACCACGGATTCCAGGCCCTCGATGCCGGGGAGAGTGCGGGCCGCGAGTTCCAGATTCTCCTGTGCGGCAGCGACTTGCCGTCGACGCGTGTCCAGTGAAGTCTCGTCGCTCGGGGTTCCGGTCGATTCCAGAGAGACCAGCGAGACCAATCGAAGAGGCACGTGCGCAGCGCTGGCGAGAGTGAAAGCGAACGGCAACGGGTTCGGGGCGGATGACCGGGTAGGGACGGCGACGGTGAGATCGGTGATCGGTGCGCTGGAGAGCCGGTAACCCCGAGGGGCAAGTGCCAACGGAACTTCCGAGGCGTGCAGAAGCTGACCGGCGACCGAGCCGATCGAATGTCGGTTCAGCAGGCCGTCACTGGCACCGCCGACAACGATCATGTCGGCATCGGAGTTCACGGCGAAGTCGATCAGGGCGCGGGCGAACGACTCGTGGCCGATCACGTGCGTGGTCACCTCGATACCCGACGGGACCTGGGCGGCCGCGTCGTCCACCCAGCCCCTCGCCTTGGCCTCGAGGATCTTTCGATACGGTCCACTGCCTTCCATGACAGGTTCGTCGACGGCCATGACCAGCACGATGTCGATGGACGCGTCGAGGGCGCGGGCGAGGGCGGTGGCCAGGGCTACGCCGTCGTCGCCGCTCGGGGTGGCGAGGTAGCCGACGGTGATCTTCATGAGTTTCGGTCCTTCTCTTCTAGTAAGTGTCCGGAACCTTGACTTCGGTGGACGCGGTGAGTGTTTTGCCCTGGAAGAAATCCTTATTACCCACGAAGCACAGCAGCATCAGGGGGATTCCGAGTACAAGCATGCCGACGCCGAGGACGAATACTCCGCCGATCGCACCGTAGACGGTGTAACCGTAGTCGGGCTTGATCATGTCGACTGCGCTCTGCACGAACGCCCACGTCATGGACAGCCCGCCGAGAAGTGGAAAGATGCCGCGCATGAACAGGTTTCGGGCGGACGAGAACAGTGTCCGACGGAAGTACCACGTGCACGCGTAGGCGGTGATGCCGTAGTAGAACGCGACCGCGAGCCCGAGCGATGCCACCGAATCCTGCAGCGCGTTGGCGCTGACGAAGGTGAGCACAAGGTAGAACATCAGGGCTGCGGCACCCATCACGAGCGTGCCGAAGCCGGGCGTCATGTACTTGGGGTGCACGCTGGCGAACCGCTTGGGAATTGCCTCGTAGACGGCCATCGACAGTGTTCCGCGGGCCGTGGGCAGGATGGTCGTCTGTGTAGAGGACAGCGCCGAGATGGACACCGTCAACAACAGCAGCGACGCGACGATCGAGCCGGCGACCGGATCGCCGAGAATGGTGAGCACATCGTCGACGTTGTCCGGGTTGTTCAGACCGATACCCGTGTCTCCGAACCCGGCGAACGACTGCACGGCGTATCCGACGAGCACGTAGGTCGCGACGAGAATCAGCGTGGTGATCACTGCGGCTCGTCCCGGCGTCTTCTCCGAGTCCTTCGTTTCCTCGCCGACGGCAAGGCAGGCATCCCATCCCCAGTAGATGAAGATGCACAGGATGATGGCCTGGGCCGCGTCGGACATCGTCACCCCGGTGGGCACCAACCAGCTCCATTGCGGCGTGATGGCCTGCGGACCGGCCGTACCCGTCCCCACCTTGACCAGTGCCGTCACCGACACTCCGATGAGTACGCCGAACTGGACGACCAGCAACACGTTCTGCATGCGTTCGCTGATGAGGATGCCGCGAAAACTGACGTAGGTCATCGCGACGATGAAGAACGAACCGAGGGCGACCTTGGCCGCGGTGGACTCCGCCAAGTCCGACAGGCCGAGGAACTCGAACAGGTAGATGGCTGCGATCTCGGCGACGTTGGCCAGCACGATGATCGCCGAGACGGCCAGCCCCCACCCGGCCATCCAACCGACCCAGGGCCCGAAGGCCTTGGTGCCCCAGGTGAACGACGTCCCGCAGTCCGGTGTGTCGCGCCCGAGCTCGCGGTAGGCGAAGGCGGTGAGCAGCATCGGAACGAAGGCGATGAGAAACATCGACGGTGCTTTGTCGCCGACGGCCAGAACGACGTAGCCGAGGGTGGCGGCGAGACTGTAGGCCGGGGCCACCGCCGACAGTCCGATGACGATGTTGCCGACCAACCCGAGCGCGCCGGTGTTGAGTCCCTTGCCCGGAATGGTGTTGGGCGGTTCCGCAATCGACATAGGTCTCTCCGAGGTTCGAGTCGACCGAGGCGTCGGAAGGGGACCCGACAGAATCGGTCGCGTGTGATGGATGAACACTACGATTTCCGTCGCCGATTCGCTGTGTATCGACGGAATAGTTTTCATCGGAGTAACAATGCAACGAAATAGGTCGCGGAAGCGGCGGACGTCGGGGGAATCCGCGGACTCGCCGAGTGGCGATGACAGGCGCGCGTCCGCGCACGACGCGCGCTACCGTCGACACATGAGCACCGCGGAGAACACTCAGTCCTCGATCGGTGGCAGTGCGCCACTCGATCTCGCGTCCATCAGGTCGGCTCCGAAGGCGTTGCTCCACGATCACCTCGACGGCGGACTCCGACCGCAGACCGTGCTCGAACTGGCCGACGAATGCGGATACGACGGGTTACCCGCGACCGACGGTGCCGCTCTGGGGGAGTGGTTCCGCGACGCAGCGGACAGTGGATCGCTCGAGCGCTACCTCGAGACCTTCGCGCACACCGTGGCCGTCATGCAAACCCCCGAGGGGTTGTTCAGGGTGGCGCGCGAATGCGCCGAGGATCTGGCCGACGACGGCGTCGTGTACGCCGAGGTGCGCTTCGCGCCGGAACAGCACCTCGAACGCGGGCTGACCCTCGACGAGGTCGTCACCCACACCCTCGCCGGTTTCGAGGCGGGCATCTCCGCAGCCAAGGTGCGGGGCAAGAACATCACCATAGGCACCCTGCTGACGGCCATGCGGCACGCCGCACGTTCACGAGAGATCGCGGAACTGACGGTGCGTTTCCGTGACCGCGGGGTGGTGGGCTTCGACATCGCCGGGGCCGAGGCGGGCTTCCCTCCCAGCCGCCATCTCGACGCCTTCGAATACATGCGAGCCAGCAACGCGCACTTCACCATTCACGCAGGCGAGGCCTTCGGTCTGCCGTCCATCCAGGAAGCGGTGGCGTTCTGCGGGACCGACCGGCTCGGACACGGAGTGCGGATCACCGACGACATCACCACGAACTCCGACGGCACGCCGTCACTCGGTCTCTTGGCCGCGTACGTCCGCGACACCAGGATGCCGTTGGAGTTGTGCCCCAGTTCCAACGTGCAGACCGGTGCCGTCGAATCGTTGGCGACGCACCCCTTCGATCTGCTCGCACGACTGCGGTTTCGCGTCACCGTGAACACCGACAACCGATTGATGAGCGACACCTCGATGAGCCGAGAGATGGTCAAACTGGTGGATACGTTCGGCTACGGGTGGAGTGACCTCGAGCGATTCACCATCAATGCGATGAAGTCCGCATTCCTGCCGTTCGACGAGCGATTGGCGTTGATCGACGACGTCATCAAGCCCGGCTACGCGGTGCTGATCGGCTGACGAGCGAGCGCGCGGCCGGGCGAGAACGCCCTACTTCTTGCGGAGACGGCTCTCGAACTCTCGCTCGAGGACTCGCCAAGCCTCGGCCTCGACGTCGAACGGTGCGCTCGGGGCCAGCCGATCGGGACTGGGCTCGAGGGTGTACGAGACGTACCAGCCCAGCGGTGTTGACGTGGCGAGGGCCTCGTCCACCGAGCTGTCGCCGGCGAAATCGGCTGCATCGGTGAACAATTCGACGGCAAGATCGAGCTGGTCGACGTCCACCGCGGTGGGCCCGTCGGCAAGGTCGTCGGCAAGTCCGGGCAAGACGTAGACGTTGTCGTCGGTGATCGTGATGTCCAGTGAGCCGTCGATCGCGGCGGTCTGAACATCGGAGTAGGTGCTGACCTGCGCCAGGTCGTGATCGTGATCGTCGGCGAGATAGCGAGCCAGCGAGCGCTCGGACCCGAACACGCTGATGGCGCCACCGCGGCCGAGGAAGACGGGCTTGTCGCCGAGGTAGCACCGCAGGGTGTACAGCGTGTCGTCGGACGTGATGATGCGAATGGGATCGATACCGACGGTGGTCCAGAACGTCTCCTCCGCCGCGGCAGCGGCGATGGGATCTCGGTCGACGTCGTCCTCGTCGCTCTCTGCGTCGTCGTCGTCGGACTCTTCGTCCTCGGTGTCGTCGTCGATGTCGTCCGTTGCGTCGTCTGCATCGACGGCGTTCTCTGCAGCCGCGGTGATCTCCGCGTCGGCGACGGCGACGGCGGCGCTGTCGACGTCGGGGGAGGTCACGATGGAATCGACTGCGTCGAGGACTTCGTCCCAATGCTTCGCCACTGCTGCGCCGATGCGGTCCCACAGCTCGGCACCTTCACGGCCGAGAAAGTTCTCGACGCCACCGGCCACCGCTCCGACGAACGGATTGGTTCCGAAAAAGCTTGTGACGGGCCGTAGTTCGCAGACATCACCGATGGACGAGACGATGTCGAAGGTGGCCTGCAGTTCGGCGAGAACGTCGGCTTCGGGGTCTGCAGCCACCAGCTCGGGCACTGCGACGAGGTCGAACCGATGCAGCTCGTCGGGCTCGAGTTCGTAGGCCGCGAGAGCGGACACCACCGGCCACGACGGGTGGTCGACGAGGTCGTTGTCGTCGTCGGATCGGACGAATGCGGCGAGCTCGGCAACCGTGGCGAATCCGTAGAGATCTTCCTCGTGTCCGAGGAATGCCTCCCATTCGTCGTCGCCTTCTCGCCACTCCGGTGCCCACAGTGTCGAGAAGTCACCGGCGGTCAGACCGAGTTCGATCGGGATGATGTCTCCAGCCATGGCGCGAAGCCTATCTCAGGAGTCTGTGAACGAAGCCTGCAGACTTTGCAGGATGGTCTCGCGCTGGTCCAACGCTGCGGACGCCGCCTCGGCGGCTGTGAGAACGATGGTCGACGCGAGTTCGCGGGCAGTCACCGATCCGAGATCCTCCGCGAGATCGAGGCCGACCATGGCCCCGGTTCCGTCCGCGACGACGGTCACGAGCCCGTTGGGCGAGGCCACTCGAATCCTGATGTGGTCGACGCGCTCCTGTGTCTCACGTAATCCGTCGAGCCGGTGTCGGGCGTTGTCGATCACGGTGTCGAGATCGGTGGGGTGAGAGTGGGTCATACCGGTCGCAACCAACTCGTGGGTGCCGGTTCCTGGGCCAGATCGTCGTTCGCGTCGGCGGCCGTCCGGGCGTGGGTCGGCAGACCCAGGCGATCGAGGATATCGGAGGGAACCCCGTCCTCGGCCAACCGGATTCGGCGCTGTGCCCGAGCGGCTGTGGTCGCCCGCGTGCATCGATCCAGGATCGTCGACGCCAATGCTGTTCCCCCGTAACGTAGTTCACGTTCATCGATAGCGATTGCGATCGGCACTCCATGCTCGGTGGCGCGAACGGATACCGAGCCGGATCGAGTTGCCGATACCGCGCTGACGACGGTGGTGTTCGCGTCCGTCATTGACTTCCTCTCATTCGGTCTGCCTCTCGTTCGGTCCGACCGTTACTGGGTCGGGCGGTAGAAGCCCTTGAATGCCATGTCGCTGTTGGTCGTTCTGATCGGTCCTACCTGCACCGGGTCTCCCGCCTCGACGAGCTGGCCGTTGCCGATGACCATCGCTACGTGGCCGTCCCACACCGCGAGATCGCCGGGCTGTACGTCACCGGCCGCGACCGACGAGCCGATGTCCTGTTCCTGCGCCAGCCGGGGGATGTCGACGCCCTGCTGTGCGTACGCCCATTGGGTCAACCCACTGCAGTCCAGTCCGGTGCCCGGCGTCGTACCGCCCCAGGCGTAGGGGACGCCCTGCTGCGTCAGCGCGCTGCGAACGGCACCTGCGGCTTCGGCGTTGGGGGCAGTGACGGTGCTCCCGTCGGGCAATCGCACCTCTACTCCTCGGCCGGCGTCCCCGGCGCGGGGTGAATCCATCGCCGAATTGCCCAAGAAGTGCTGTGCTCCACCGGCTCCGGGGGAGTCCGGCGTGCCGCCGGTTTGTGAGAGCGGCAGCGCGAACGTCTTCGCCAGCTTCTCCCCGGTCTCGATCACCTGAGCCGTTGCAGGTGAGGTCATCAGGTTCGAGGGCGAGCCCGGCACCGCTGCCGGGCCGGAGTCGATGGGTGCGGGGACCGCGGGCGGGGAGGCCAGCTCGCCGGCTGTCGCAGCGTGCACGGCCAGTTCAGCGCGCACACGCGCAACCACCGCCAGGGCACGCTCGAGGTGCTCGATCGCGGCCGAGATCAGCATCGTCTGCCCCATCGGGGTGGCGATGATCGGTCCTGCGGAAAGGGCGATGCCCACGAACGACTGCACTATTGCCTGTAGTTCGACGAAACCCTGCTCGGTATCCCGACATGCCCGATCGACGACGGCGGCGATATCGTCCGCGTGATCGGCAAGGGCCAGAGCACTCGCATGAGCGTTCTCGGCGTACCGAAGTGCTGCGTCCGCGGCGTCGCCGTTCCAGTTCGAAGCAAGTTCGGTGATCGCGATGCGGCCGATTCCCTGGGCGGCCTCGATCGCAGCCGACGACAGTCGCAACACGTCCGCGGGGCCTCCGGAGGGAACGGTACCGCCGCCGAAGGCACCGAGTAGCTCGACGATGGGGCGAGAGAGTAGATCGATCATCGCCGCTTACCGAGCGTCCGGTGCGCGACCGGCAGAGTGGGCCGTGACGGCCGCCCCGGTTGCGTCGTCGGTGCGGGCGTACGACACCGCAGCATCGGCGGCCGCAGAACCGAGGCTCGCCACCGCTCCCGCCAGGCGAACGACCGCATCGGTATGCGCCAGATGGGTTCCGGTCACCGTGGCCAGAAATTCCTGCCCGATCAGGCCGAACACCGGCGCCAACACGGCGGGCCCGCAGGCAGCGGCGGCAGCACCGGCCGCCGCGATCTGCTCGGCCATGGTCGACGCAGCCGCACCGTAGGCGAGCACCCCCTCGGTCTCGACGACGAGTTCGTCCATGAGTCCCCCTGAAATCGCGTGCGTTCGCGCAGTCGCCGAATGCGACGCCCAACTGGTTCGACGCGACTGCGGGCACATCGGTTCCCACGACTTGCCGTTCACCGTGCGTCTCGGCGATCTCCTCCGCTGGGGCTCATCGTGTGGGCCTCATGGTGCTGGGCCTTATCCTGTGAGACATGGATACACACGTGGTCGACCACCCACTGGCCGCCGCCCTGCTCACCACCATGCGGGACGAGCGGAGCGACAACGCCACGTTCCGCACTGCGCTCCGCCAGCTCACCCACATGCTGGTGTACGAGGCCACCAGGGACGCCGACATCGACACGTTCGAGGTACGTACTCCCGTCGCAGTCACCCAGGGCACCCGGTTGGCTCGTCCGCCGCTGCTCGTGCCCGTACTGCGTGCCGGTCTCGGCATGGTGGAGAAGGCGAGCGGTCTGATTCCACAGTCTCGCGTCGGGTTCGTCGGGATGGCCAGGGACGAGCAGACGCATCAGCCGGTGCCCTACATGGAGTCCCTGCCCGACGACCTGTCCCAGACTCCGGTCTATGTGCTCGACCCCATGCTGGCGACCGGCGGATCGATGGTGCACACGATCGAGCTGCTCGTCGGACGCGGCGCAACCGATGTCACTGCCATCTGCGTCGTGGCCGCCCCCGAAGGCGTCGCAGCGCTCGAAGCATCGGGACTCCCGGTGCGACTCGTTGCCGCGAGCATCGACGACGGACTCAACGACAATGCCTTCATCGTCCCGGGCCTCGGCGACGCGGGCGACCGTCAGTTCGGGCCCCGCTGATTCGCTCCGGTGCAACCCTGCTCGCGCTCGGGGTGTCCTGGCCCTCCGCCGGTCCTGACACCCCGCGGTTGCGCCTGCTCGACATCGAGGCCGAGCAGGTCGAGTTTCAGGAGCTGGTGGGTAACACACTGAGCTACCGCGCTCTCGGCGGTGCGGCAGACCGATACTGCACGGGCCGAACGGCATTCACTGCGGACGGGCCGCCGCGGTACGTTCCGTGCCCGGGCCGGGAGCCGGCCGTCGGATCGAGCCAGTGTGCACGGTGCGCGGACAAGGACGTGTTTCGTTTCGTTCATACCGTGCACCGCAGCGGATTCGTCTCGCGTGATCTGGAAAAGCATGTCATGGCACCGCATTGGCTCTACCTGGCGGCGTTTGCCAACGGCACCTTCAAGATCGGGACGGCCGCGCAGACTCGCAAATGGGGTCGGCTGGCCGAGCAGGGGGCTATCTGTGCGCAGTACGTCGCGCACGCGGACGACGGCAAGGCCGTGCGTGTCGCCGAGGACCTGGTGACCGAAAGGCTCGGACTACGGCAGGCCGTACGGTCGGCGACGAAAGCAGCATCGCTGTGCGTGCCACTCGATCTCGACCGGTTGGAGGCAGGCACTGCCGCGCGTGCGGAGCAGGTCCGTCAGCTGTTGACCGACGCCGCGATCGGCGGATGTCGGCCGATCGCGGAGCGGTGGACTCCGCCTGCGGGGCGGGAAACATTGAGCGAAAACGATACTCGGGTTGCCTACCCCGCCGATGTCGCAACCGGCTCTCATGGACTGCAGATCAGGACATGCGTCGGGCAGGCGGTGATCGCCTCGGTCGACGAGCAGACCTACGTCGCGGATCTGGCGGCATTGAAGGGTCGGCGCATCGAACTCGGGGCCTTCACGTCCGATCTGCCTGCGGTGCAGTCGGCACTGTTCTGAGTTACAGCTCTTTTGCGAACGCGGAGAGCTGGGCCAGGAGTTCGTACGCCGTCGCTCTCGCCCTCGCCAGATCCTGCCGGTCCGAGACGGGCTCGACGACCTCGAGGTACGCCTTGAGCTTGGGTTCGGTCCCGGACGGTCGCACGATGACCCGGAGTCCGGATCCCGCGATTTCGACTGCGTCGGTGCGCAACTCGTCGTCCCGGTCGGCGTAGTCCATGACAGTCACCGTGCGTCCGGCCAGCTCGGTCGGCGGCGTGCTGCGCAGTCGGCGCATCATGTCCCCGATGTCGGTGAGATCCTGCACTCGGCGCGACACCTGCGCACCGCTGTGGACTCCGAATTCGACGGCGAGGTCGTCGAGTACGTCGAGTAGCGTGCGTCCGTCCTGCTTCAGCGCTGCCGCGAGGTCCGCCAGTACGACGGCGGCAGAAATCCCGTCCTTGTCCCGCACCACATTCGGATCTACGCAGTGACCGATCGCTTCTTCGTAGGCGTACACGAGGCCGTCTCCGGCGCGCACGAGCCATTTGAAACCGGTCAGTGTGCGGGCATAGCGCGCGCCGCGGGCCGGTGCCAGTGCCGAGAGCAGCTGCGAGGACACGATGGTATTGGCCACCAGTGAGCCGGGCGGCGCGTCACGCAGCAGGTAGTCGGCCAGCAGAGCGCCGGTTTCGTCCCCGGTCAGCATCCGCCAACCGTGAGCGTCTCGGACTCCGACTGCGCAGCGATCGGCATCGGGGTCGAGTGCGACGGCGAGGTCGGCGCCGGTCTCGGCCGCCAGCGCGAGAACCGCGTCCGCAGCACCCGGCTCTTCCGGGTTGGGGAAGGTCACCGTCGGGAAGGACGGATCGGGCTCGAACTGCTCCTCGACCACCCGGATGTCGCGGAACCCAGCGCCGCGCAGTGCCGCCACGGCGAGTTCTCCGCCGACGCCGTGCAGTGCGGTCAGGGCGATACGAACATCGCGTGATCTCGAACGGGGCAGTCTCACAACCGAATCGAGGTAGCGCGACGCGATGTCCGAGCCGCTGGGCTCGACGGCTGTGCGAGGCACGTCGACTGCATCTGCACTGGCGTCGATGAGCGCCTCGATCTGGGCATCGCTCGGCGGAACCAACTGCGACCCGCCCCGCAGATACACCTTGTACCCGTTGTCGGCGGCCGGGTTGTGCGAGGCGGTGATCTGCACCCCCAGCTCGGCATCGAGCGCCCGTACGGCGAAGGCGACAACGGGCGTGGGGAGTGGTCGAGGGAGAAGGACCACCGAAAATCCCTGCGCGGCCAACGTTTCCGCCGCTGCGAAGGCGAACTGTTCCGAACCGGTGCGCGCGTCACGGCCCACCACGACGGTGGATCCGCCGAGGCCCTGCCCGAGCAGCCACGCTGCGATACCGGCGGTTGCTCGCACGACCACGGCGACGTTCATGCCGTTCGGGCCGGCGCGCACCGGCCCTCGGAGGCCGGCGGTGCCGAAGGTCAACGGACCGCTGAATCGGTCCGCGAGTTCGGAATCGGAGAGGCCGTCGAGTTCGTCGCGGCTCGCCGGATCGGGATCTCCCGCGATCCAGCGTTGCACACGCTCGGTGAGATCCTCGATCACAGTCGGGTGACCAACTCGTGCAGCAGAGCGCCCATCCGAGCTGCCGAATCCTTGCCCGCAGCGAGCACTTCGGAGTGATCGAGGTGTTCTCCGGTCATGCCGGCAGCGAGGTTGGTGACCAACGAAATTCCCAGCACGCGAGCACCCTTTGCACGGGCGGCAATCGTCTCGTGCACCGTCGACATGCCCACCAGATCTGCACCGAACGTGCGCAGCATCTTGATTTCGGCAGGCGTCTCGTAGTGAGGGCCCGGCAGTCCCGCGTAGACGCCGTCCTCGAGAGACGGATCGATCTCGGCCGCGAGAGCGCGGAGTTCGGGTGAGTAGGCACCGACGAGATCGACGAATTCGGCGCCGACGAGCGGCGAACGGGCGGTCAGGTTGAGGTGATCGGAAATCAGAACGGGTTGGCCGACGCTCATGCCTTCACGGATGCCGCCGGCGGCGTTGGTGAGGACGACGGTCGTCGCGCCTGCCGCGATCGCGGTGCGCACCGGGTGCACGACGCGTCGGAGGTCGTGACCCTCGTATGCGTGCGTACGGCCCTGAAGTAACAGAGTGTGGGTTCCGCCCACGTCCACCGAGGTGATCGTGCCGGAATGGCCCGACGCGGACGGCGGCGCGAAGCCGGGGAGATCGGCCATGCGCACGGTCGCGGTGGGGGAGCCGAAGACATCTGCGGCCGCCTGCCAGCCGGAGCCGAGGACGATGGCGACGGCATGGGTGTCGATGCCGGTCGCTGCAGCGAGAGCATCGGCGGCGGTGCGCGCCGCCGCATCGGGATCGGTCACGGGATCGGTTGCTCGTGCGTCGGAAGTTGCCACGATGAACAACAGTATGAGATCGCTGCGATGGATGTGGAACCGAGACGGTGCGACCGGGAAGTTACCGCCGAGTAGTATCCGCTGCATGCCTTATCTCGAACGCGACGGTGATGTCCACATCTTGTTCCTCGGTGCCCAGGAGGGCGCGGGCAATCCAGAGAACAGGTTCAACCCCGACTGGATAGATGCCGTCCATGCACTGCTCGACGAGGTCGAGGCATCGACCGGTCCGGCCGCGCTGGTCACCACCTCGGCAGGCAAGTTCTACAGCAACGGACTCGATACCGATTGGCTGTTCGCGAACCTGGACCGGATCACTTGGTACCTCGACCGCGTGCACACGCTCTACACGCGGCTGCTGGCGTTCCCGATGCCCACGGTCGCAGCGGTGCAGGGCCATGCGTTCGGTGCCGGCGCGATGTTCGCAACATCGCAGGATTTCCGCATCCAGCGCGCAGACCGAGGCTTCTACTGCCTGCCGGAGGTCAACCTCAACATGCCGTTCACCGTCGGCATGTCTGCCCTGATCAATTCCAGGCTGCCCAAACAGACCGCCGTCGAGGCGATGCTGACCGGCCGTCGTTACGGCGGGGCCGATGCGGTGGCCGCAGGAATCGTCGAGGCCACCGCGTCCGAGGAATCGGTGGTCTCCGACGCCGTTGCCAAGGCGGCGGCGCTGACCAGCACCCGGGGAGCGAACCTGGCCGGCATCAAGAGTCGGATGCACGTGGACCTGCTCGCTGCGCTGACGACGCCGACGGACGACAGCAACTTCAGCTTCGGCAACTAGCCCGTCCGGCACTGTTCGGGCTCGGAGTCGGCACAGCCGTTCCGACACGCCGCCGCGCTAGTGACACACTGTCTCTCGTGATCGACGAACCGAACAGTGCCGCCGTGGGCGAGGAGATCGGCCGCGCGCTCGCTCACGCAACCGACGAACTGGTTGCGCTGTCGCACTCGATTCACGCAGAACCGGAACTGGCGTTCGAGGAATATCGCAGCGTTGCGAAGGTCCTCGACACGCTTCGCGCCCACCATTTCGAGATCGAATCCGGGGTCGCCGGCATCGACACCGCATTCACCGCGTCGGTGGGTAGCGGCGAGCTCGTGATCGGAATCTGCGCGGAGTACGACGCGTTGCCCGAGATCGGTCATGCCTGCGGCCACAACATCATCGCCGCGTCCGCGGTGGGTGCCGCCCTGGCGCTCGCGCCGGTGGCCGATGCTCTCGGCATCACGGTCCGAGTGCTCGGCACCCCTGCCGAGGAAACGGGCGGTGGCAAGGTCCTGATGCTCGAGCGCGGCGTCTTCGACGACATCGGTGCCGCACTGATGGTGCATCCGGGCCCGTTCGACATCGTGGGCGCGACGTCGCTGGCATTGGCCGACGTTGCCGTCAAATTCACCGGCCGTGCGGCCCATGCGTCGGCCGCCCCCGAGTGGGGAATCAACGCGGGCGATGCCGTCACCGTCGCGCAGGTGGCGCTCGGGCTCATTCGGCAGCACCTCTCGCCCGGCCAACAACTGCACGGCATCGTCAGCGACGGCGGCGTCGCGCCGAACATCGTGCCCGGACATGCCGAGCTGCTCTACTATCTTCGCGCGAACAGCACCGAGTCACTCGAGGCGCTGACGAAGAAGACGTTCGCCTGTTTCGAGGCGGGTGCCATTGCCACCGGATGCACACACGAAATCCGCACGGTGTCGCCGACATACGCGGCCCTGACCCCGGATTCGTGGCTGGTGGCGGCATTTCGTCAGGAAATCGAAACATTGGGACGGTCGCCCTTGGCACCGGATTTGGAAGGATTTCGCCCGTTGGGCAGCACTGACATGGGAAACGTGACGAATGTTCTACCCGGAATCCACCCCGTCGTCGGCCTCGATGCCGGAGGGGCGGTGACGCATCAACCGGAGTTCGCCGCAGCGTGTGTCACCGAGTCCGCCGATCGTGCACTGCTCGACGGTGCTCTCGCCCTCGCCGGAACGGCCGCTCGCGCCGCAGCCGATCCACAGACCCGGGCGCGTCTGCTCGACGGTGTGAACGCTCGATCCGCGGTGCAGCGATGAGCGCAGGCGAAGAGGCAGAAGTTCGGATGAGCGCAGGCGAAGAGGCAGAAGTTCGGATGAGCGCAGGCGAAGAGGCAGAAGTTCGGATGAGTTCACGTGAAGCCGCGATCGATCGGTGGATTCAGGCTCACACAGAAGATCTGTCCCTGTGGCGTCGGCACATTCACGCCCATCCGGAACTGGCCCGTCGTGAATTCGCTACGACGGCGTTCGTCATGGAGCAGCTCTCGGCGGCAGGCCTGTCACCCAAACCGCTGCCCGGCGGCACGGGCTTGATCTGCGATATCGGTCCCGACGGCCCACGCGTCGCGCTGCGCGCGGACATGGACGCGTTGCCGCTGCAGGAGATCACCGGTGCGCCGTACACGTCGACGGTTCCCGGCGTATCCCACGCGTGCGGGCACGATGCCCACACCACGGTGTTGCTGGCGACCGGACTCGCGCTGGCGTCGCTGCCGGACCTGCACTATGGCGTTCGGCTGATCTTTCAACCTGCCGAGGAGGTCATGCCGGGCGGTGCACTCGACGCCGTTGCCGCGGGTGCGCTCGACGGGGTGTCGAAGATTTTCGCGTTGCACTGCGATCCGCGGCTCGAGGTGGGGCAGGTGGGAGTGCGTGTCGGGGCCATCACCTCCGCCGCCGACACCGTCGAGTTGCGTCTGGACTCGCCTGGCGGGCACACGTCGAGGCCGCATCTGACGACCGATCTGGTCTACGCATTGGGGACCGTCATCACCGGGCTGCCCGGCATGTTGAGCAGACGAATCGATCCGCGAACCAGCACAGTGATGGTCTGGGGCGCGGTCGTGGCGGGGCAGGCCCCCAACGCCATTCCGCAGACCGGCATGCTCACCGGAACAGTACGGACCGGCGACCACGAAACGTGGGCGCTGCTCGAGCCGCTCGTTCGCGAGATCGTCACCGGTCTGCTGGCACCGACCGGGGTGCGATTCGAGCTGCACTACCGTCGCGGCGTACCGCCTGTGGTGAACGACCCGGCGTCCACGGCCACCTTCGAGAAGGCCATCGGCCGAGTCGGTCCGGCGGCGTTGGCCGACACGGCTCAGTCCGGTGGCGGCGAGGACTTCTCGTGGTACCTGGAGAACGTGCCGGGAGCGATGGCCCGACTGGGCGTGTGGTCGGGGACCGGTCCGCAACTCGACATCCATCAGCCGACATTCGACCTCGACGAGCGAGCCTTGGCCGTGGGTGTGAAAGTGATGACCGGGATCGCATTGGATCCGAACTAGCGGTCGGGCGGTGGTCGTCGCCGCTGACCGCGAACTTCTACGACGTGGTGCCCGGCCCCACGTTGCGGCTGTTCCTGGTGCGTAGGTCGCGCACGTATTCGGCTGGGGCACCGGCAATTTCGGCTGCCTCGGCCATGACCCCGAGGTAGCGTGCCGACGGTAGGCCACCCTCGTAGGCGTCGAGAACGTAGAGCCACGCGAGGACCGGCTCGCCTCCGGTCTCGATGCGCAGCCGGATCTTGCGGTGGATGCCGAGCTCCGAGCCCTCCCACCGATCCAGGCTTTCCTCGTCCTCGTCGGAGACGTCGTAGAGCACCACGAAGACCTGTGAGTCCGGGTCCTCGACGATCGAGGCGAGCGCGCCCTCCCAGCCGATGTCGCCACCGCCGAAGGTCAAGCGCCACCCGTGCAGCCACCCGGTTCCCGACAGCGGTGAGTGGGGGCAACGCTGCAACATCTGCTCCGGATGCATGTTCGATCCGTAGGCGGCATAAATTGGCACGTCGGCCAGCCTAAACCGTATCGCCGCCCGTTGACGCCCCGTGGTGGTGTTTCGGTGCGTCGTCGCAGGTACGCCGAGCGACGGGTGGAGTGAAGCTAGCCTTACCGACGCGCGGAACCGGACACTGCAATACCGTTGACGTGACACAGTACAAAGATTTCAGCACGCGAGAAGAGGATCAATGACCCGGATTGTGATCATCGGTGGTGGTCCGGCAGGGTACGAAGCAGCATTGGTGGCGGCGCAGCACGGCGGACAGGTGACGCTCGTCGATTCCGACGGCATCGGTGGTGCCTGCGTTCTGTGGGACTGCGTGCCGTCGAAGACGTTCATCGCCTCGACCGGCATTCGCACCGAGATGCGTCGCGCAAGCGACCTCGGAATCTCACTCGACCCATCACAGGCAGCCGTCGCGCTGCCCCAGATTCATTCGCGAGTGAAGAGCCTCGCGCAGGCGCAGTCCACCGACATCGCGCACCGGGTCACCTCGGTGGGGGTCGAAATACTGGCCGGTCGCGCCGAGATGATCGACACGCACGTCGGATTGGCCTCGCATCAGATCAAGGCGGTGTTGGCCGACGGCGAGGAGCGAATTCTCGACGCCGATGTGGTCCTCGTCGCCACCGGAGCGCGCCCCCGCGTCGTCAAGGGTGCCGAGCCGGACGGCGAACGCATTCTCAACTGGCGTCAGTTGTACGACCTCGAAGCACTGCCCGAACACCTCGTCGTCGTGGGATCCGGTGTGACCGGTGCCGAGTTCGTCTCGGCCTACACCGAGATGGGCGTCAAGGTCACCGCGGTATCGAGCCGCGATCGCGTCCTCCCGCACGAGGACGAGGACGCTGCCCTGGTGCTCGAAGACGCGTTCAACGAACGTGGCGTCACCCTCGTCAAGCATGCCCGCGCAGACTCGGTCGTCCGCACCGACGACGGTATCGTCGTCACGCTGTCCGACGGGCGCACCGTCGAGGGCAGCCACGCGCTGATGACCGTCGGATCGGTCCCGAACACGTCGGGACTCGGTTTGGAGAAGGTCGGGATCGAGCTCGACAAGGGTGGATACCTGCGTGTCGACCGCGTGTCTCGTACCGCGGTCGCGGGCATCTACGCGGCGGGTGACTGCACGGGTCTGCTGCCGTTGGCGTCGGTGGCCGCGATGCAGGGACGCATCGCGATGTACCACGCCCTGGGCCAGGCCGTCAGTCCCATCAAACTCAAGACCGTGGCGTCGGCGGTGTTCACGCGGCCCGAAATCGCATCGGTCGGCGTCGCACAGTCCGCGATCGATGCAGGCGACGTACCGGCACGCACGGTGATGTTGCCGTTGACGACCAACCCGCGAGCGAAGATGAGTGGTCTCAAGCGTGGTTTCGTCAAAATATTCTGTCGCCCCGCCACCGGTGTGGTCATCGGTGGTGTGGTGGTTGCTCCGAGCGCATCGGAGTTGATTCTTCCGATCGCGATGGCCGTGCAGAACAATCTGTCGGTGAACGACCTGGCCAACACGTTCTCGGTCTATCCGTCGCTGTCGGGTTCGGTCATCGAGGCCGCGCGTCAGTTGATGGCGCACGACGACCTGGACTGATTTCACAATGCGAGAAGTACGTTTCATATTTCGGACGCACATGACATAGTCGAGAGAGCCGACACACCCGTCCGCTCTCTCTTCGACTCTGCGGATCCGCGGGCCGTTCTTCCCGTCCCTGCTTCCCTGGAGTCTCTTTCGTGTCTTCGATTCATCCGCCTGCCGATCTGGCCCGCCGTACCGCAACACTCGACAGTTCGGCCATCCGCGACCTTCTGGCCCTGACCGCTCGCGACGAGATCATCAGCCTGGCCGGCGGTTTACCGGCCACAGATCTCATACCGGTCGACCGCATCGCTGCCGCAGCGGACGCAGTGCTGCGACACTACGACGCAGTGCAGTACTGCGAGACCCCCGGCCACCGCACACTGCGCAACGTGATCGCCGCCAGAGAGAGCGCCGTGCGCGGGGGAGTGACGGTTCCGACTGACACCGTCGTCGTGACGCACGGATCGCAGCAGGCGCTGACGCTGCTCGCGCAGGCGCTGATCGACCCGGGTGCCGTTGTCGTCGTCGACGAGCCCGCGTATACCGGCGCGCTGCAGGTGTTTTCGATTGCCGAGGCGCAGATCGAATCCATCCCCATCACCGACGGCGGGATGGATGTCGACGAGCTCGAAGCGCGGCTGCTCGCCGGCCTGCGGCCCGCGGTGGTCCATACGGTCGCCAACTTCCACAACCCCCGCGGCGTGACGATGACCGAGGCTCGCCGTCGCCGACTCGCGGCCCTGGCCGACCGGTACGGATTCTGGATCATCGAGGACGATCCGTACGGCGAGATCTGGTTCGACACAATCGAATCCGGACCGTCCCCGTTGCCGATCGCGTGTCACAGCGATCGTGTCGTCAGGCTGTCGAGCGCGTCGAAGATCCTGGCACCGACTCTGCGCGTGGGATGGTTCGTTGCCCCGCCCCGAGTGTGCGCGGCGGTGGAACTGCTCAAACAGGGTGCCGATCTGTGCGGTTCCTCGCTGACACAGCTGATGGCGGCCGACCTGCTGGGCGACACCGAGTGGCTGGCGGACCACCTGACCGATCTTCGGCGTGAGTACGGTTGTCGCGCAGACGCATTGACGAGCGATCTGTCCGGGGAATTCGGTTCGGCGCTGGACGTCTCGCGACCCACAGGTGGAATGTTCGCGTGGGCGACCTTTCGCGACGGGACCGATACCACCGAGCTGCTCGCTGCGGCGCTCGCGCACGGCGTCGCGTTCGTGCCGGGTAGCGCGTTCGTGCGCGCTGCAACGTCCACGTCGGCCGAGTACTTCCGCCACTCGCTGAGGTTGAGCTTCGCCGGCTCCACACCGGAGGTGCTGAACGAGGCAGTGCGGCGGCTGAGCGCGGCACATGCGTCGATGACACGGCGAAGCTGAACCGCAGACCAGCCTGCGCTGGTTCTGCGCTCGGCCGACCTGGGGCGGTAGCCTGACGTGGGAGACATCGCGAGGAATTTTCGAGGACAGGGAGCGCCCAGTGAGCAACCGATCGAACACGAAGTTCCTCGGACCCACCCAACGGGTGGAGGCGTGGGACCAGCTCGGACGCGAACAATTCGACGTCGTGGTCGTCGGCGGTGGCGTCGTGGGTTCGGGTGCCGCGCTCGACGCGGCAACACGAGGCCTGAAGGTGGCGCTCGTGGAGGCGCGTGACTACGCGTCGGGCACGTCCTCTCGCTCGTCCAAGATGTTCCACGGTGGCCTTCGCTACCTCGAACAACTCGAGTTCGGACTCGTCCGTGAGGCGCTGCACGAACGTGAACTCTCGCTCTCCACTCTCGCGCCGCATCTGGTCAAACCGCTGAAATTCCTGTTCCCCCTCACCCATCGGGGGTGGGAGCGCCCGTACATCGCGGCGGGTATTTTTCTGTACGACCGGATGGGCGGTGCCAAATCGGTTCCGCAACAGAAGCATCTGACCCGTTCGGGTGCCCTGCGGATGTCGCCCGGCCTCAAACGGAAATCGCTGATCGGCGGAATTCGTTACTACGACACCGTCGTCGACGACGCGCGGCACACGATGACCGTCGCCAGAACGGCAGCCCACTACGGCGCAGTGGTGCGTACGTCCACTCAGGTCGTGGGGTTCCTCCGTGAAGCCGACCGTGTTTCCGGTGTGCGAGTGCGAGATTCGGAGACCGGGGCCACCACCGAGGTGCGTGCGCACGTGGTGATCAACGCCACGGGCGTGTGGACCGACGAAATTCAGTCGCTGTCGAACATGCGTGGTCGCTTCCGAGTACGGGCCTCGAAGGGTGTGCACATCGTGGTGCCGCGCGATCGGATCGTCAGCGAAGCCGCGATCATTCTGCGCACCGAGAAGTCCGTGCTGTTCATCATTCCGTGGGGCGCGCACTGGATCATCGGCACCACCGATACCGACTGGAACCTCGATCTCGCGCACCCTGCCGCGACCAAAGCCGATATCGACTACATTCTCGGCGAGGTCAACGGGGTGCTCGTCACGCCGCTCACGCACGACGACATCGACGGCGTCTACGCGGGATTGCGGCCGCTGCTGGCGGGTGAAAGCGACGAGACGTCCAAGCTGTCCCGTGAGCACGCGGTGGCGCGGGTGGCACCGGGACTCATTGCTATCGCAGGTGGCAAGTACACGACCTACCGGGTGATGGCCGAGGACGCAGTGGATCTCGCGGCCGAGGACATCCCGGCGCGGGTGGCGTCGTCGATCACCGAGAAGGTGCCGCTCGTCGGCGCGGACGGTTACTTCGCGCTGGTCAATCAGGCCCCGCACCTGGGCGAAGTACACGGGCTGCATCCGCACCGAGTGACTCATCTGCTGGACCGATACGGCTCGCTGATCGACGAGGTGCTGGCCATGGCGGACGGCAAACCCGAACTGCTGCAACCGTTGACCGACGCGCCCGCTTATCTGCAGGTCGAGGTGGTCTATGCCGCTGCGGCCGAGGGCGCACTGCACCTCGAGGACGTGCTGTCGCGGCGCACCCGGATTTCCATCGAGTACTCACATCGGGGGATGAACTGCGCGGGTCAGGTCGCAGCACTCATTGCCCCGATCCTGGGTTGGGACGAGGCCACGGTCGACCGTGAGGTCGACACGTACCGGGCTCGGGTCGAGGCCGAGATCGCGTCGCAGCGTCAGCCGGACGACGAATCTGCCGACGCCCTGCGCGTCGTCGCCCCCGAAGCGCGTCAGGAAATTCTCGAACCCGTCCGGACCCTTTGAGTCACGGAACCCGAACCAGCGTCCGCGGTGCGCGAGCAGCCGTCGCGCCGGAGACAGCCATGACCAGCAGGGTGAGTATCGCAAGTGTCAACATACGATCCATGGTGATCGGCGAAGCTGTGAGCAGGCTTGGTCTCACCTGACAGTGAGCCGTCAGATTTTGCCCGGGCGGTGCTGGTCGGGACCGACCGGCGATTCGAGCTGCGCGCGTAAAAACGCCCTTTCCGCCGGCGACGGGTCGAGAGACAGAGCGGTTGTTCGTGCACTTCTGGCCTCCTCGGCTCGGCCGAGTCGATCCAGCATCACAGCTCGACAGGCATGCCACAGATAATGCCCGCCCAGCGAGGCGATGGCATCGAGTGCTTCGAGTCCGGCGGCAGGACCTCGACTTTCCCCGACGGCCACCGCTCGGTTGAGTGCCACGATCGGTGTGTTCTCCACCCCGGACAGCACGTCGTACAGCTCGACGATCCGAGACCAGTCGGTGTCGGCGTAGGTTGGCGCGCCGGAGTGACATGCCGCGATGGCTGCTTGAACGGTGTACCGGTTCGGTGGGGTGTCGCTGCGACGTAGTGCACTGTCCACCCACTGCATGCCCTCCTCGATCGCCTCCCGATTCCAGCGAGATCGGTCCTGGTCTTCGAGCCTGACCAGGCCGCCCTCCTCGTCGGTCCTCGTAGCCCGGCGCGAGTCCGTGAACAGCATCAGTGCCAGTAGTCCTCGAAGGGATGGCTCGTCCGGCATGAGCTCGATCATGAGGCGGGCAAGGCGAATTGCCTCGTCACACAGCTGGGGCCGCACCAGCGTCTCGCCCCCGAGATGCCCGGCGGTGAACAGTAAATACACGGTGGTTGCCACCGCGTCGAGTCGTTGCGGCAACTCCGCCGAGTCCGGTACTCGGTACGCGATGTTGGCGGCGGCGATCTTCTTCTTCGCGCGTGTGAGCCGTTTGGCCATCGTGGCTTCCGGCACGAGCATCAGGCGGGCGACGTCGACCGTGGCGAGCCCGCAGAGGGTACGCAGGCTCAACGCCACCTGTGCCTCGACGGAGAGCGCCGGGTGGCAGCAGGTGAACACCAGCCGCAGCATGTCGTCGCTGATCGAGTCCTTGTCTTCCTCACGCCAATCTTGGTTCAGCAGTGCAAGATTCGCTGCCTCTCGCTCCTTCACGCTGCGGCCGGCCTCGCGTCTGACGATGTCGAGAGCCTTGTTGCGCGCGACGGTCGTGAGCCACGCTCGTGGGTTGTCGGGGACGCCCGATCGAGGCCAGTGGTCGAGTGCGGCCACCACGGCCTCGGAGACCGCATCTTCGGCTACGGCAAGACTGCCGGTGATGCGGACGAGGGTCGCCAACACTCGGCGACCCTCGTCACGGATCGTGGCCGACAGCTGCTCGGCCGGTGTGCTCACTGAGCCATCGGGATGACCGGCCGGACTTCGATTGCTCCGTTCCACGCCGCGGGAATCTGCGCCGCCATCGCGATCGCCGCGTCGAGGTCCGGTGCCTCGAGGAGGAAGAACCCAGCGAGTACCTCTTTTGCTTCGGCGAACGGACCGTCCGTCGTCAGGACGTCACCGCCTTTGCCGCCCGACACACGCACCGTGGTGGCGGTCGACGTGGGGTACAGGACCGCGCCGCCGGTGATCGTCGGTCCGGCCGAGGCGCTGAATGCACCGTATTCGGCCATCTCGTCGGCCACGTCGGGCGAGGTCCAGTCGGCATCGTGGGTGTAGACGATGGCTGCGTATGCGGTCATGGTGAGCTCCTGACGATTCGTCGTGGTCTGCGCCGTTCGCCGACCTACATACGAAGGACGAACGGGGTTCGCCGAAAAGGACACCACGAACAGGACTATCTCGCCACACCTCGAGGTTGGCAGTGCGGGCAGTAGTAGATCTGCCGTTCTTCGAGTGGGTTGTCGCCGATCAGTCCGAACTCGATGGTGGTACCGCACCGCCTGCACGGCTTGTTCTCACGGCCGTACACCCAGAAGTGACGGCCCGCGCGACGATCCCCGGTGGTGACGCGCTGATTGCGATTCTTGTTGGCGGTGATGGTGCGGAAGGACAGGTCGATCATCTTCTTCAGGTCTCCGGAGTCCTCGACCGGCGTGCGGGGATCGACTCCGCGAAGGAAGCAGATCTCGTTGCGGTAGACATTGCCGAGTCCGGCTATGTTGCGCTGATCGAGCAGGGCCAGGCCGATCGGTCGGCCGGGGTCCGACTCCAGATTGGTCAGGGCGACACCTGGGTCCCAGTCGGGTCCGAGTAGATCCGGTCCGAGATAGCCGACAGCGTCGTCCTCGTTCTCGAGGATCTCCAGCACGCCCAGCTCGAATCCGATGGCCTGCGCCTTCTCGGTGTTCAGAATGATCCGCGCTTGGAAGGCCGGACGACGCCAGCGAGCCCCCAGTGCGTAAACGTGCCAGGTGCCTTCCATCTTCAGGTGCGAGTGGATCGAGTAGCCGCCCACTCTGATCAGCAGGTGTTTGCCCCTCGACGCGACAGACTCGACCGTTTCGCCGGTGAAGTCGACTGTGGCGTAACGGGGTACACGAATGTCGCAGGCAGTGAGCTGCTGGCCCTCGAGCGCTGCCCGCAGAGTGTTGGCGGCGCGCCAGACGGTATCGCCCTCGGGCATCTACGTCCTCTCTCGTTCTTCGGTTCTCTTCTTCGTCAGTGGTGCGGTGCCTCAGCGCCGCAGGCGTAGTCCGCGGGGAGTCGCCGAGAAACCGGCCGCGGTCAACGTCTTGGAGAAGTCCGTGCCGTGGATGTCGTGACCGTTGATCCGTTCGACCAGTAACTTGTCCACCCCGCCGCGCTTGACCGTGGTCGCCAATACCGTTGCTGCAGAAGCGATGTCCTCGGTGTTGTCGCCGAAGGTCAGCACCGACTTCCCGCCACGTTCGACGAACATCGTCAACTCCCCACGAACAAGTACGACCAGCGCTCCCGCCTTGCGACCCGGCCGGTGCTTCGTCGTGTCGTCGGTGTCTTCGCCGCCGGCCTTCGGCCAGGGCAGTGCTCCGCCGTACGGGTTGGCCGGATCGCAGGACGCGAGTACGACGGCGGTGGCGTTCTTCTTCGGTTCGTCGTAGCTGCGCAAACGGTCGACGACGTCGGAGGTGGAGAACTGAGCGCCGCCCAGCGAATCGACGAAGTATCCGCGTCGGCAGCGACCCGAATCCTCGAACCCCGTGAGCACCTTGTACATCGTGGCGAACCCGCCGGGGACCCCTTCGTTCATGACCGAACCACGCGTCACCACGCCATAGCGTTCGAGAAGTACATCTGCGGTGGCATGAGCCCGGACGGTGAGGTCCGGTTCGAGTTCGGGCAACCGTGACCACCGACCGCCGGCCGTCGGGGGGCCGGTGCGGGTGGGTAGAGACGGCCGATCGAACTGACGGTAGGAACGCAGGCGCGGGGTTCGACGCGGTGATCGATGACTCGGGGCGGAGCGGGTGGCCGTCGAGTTCAACAGCGCTCGCAGTGGCGCGAACGTGTCGTTGCTCAGTCGTCCGGCCCACACCAACTCCCAGAGCGCAGCCTGCAGAGCCGTGTCGTCGGTGCTGCCGACGGTGTCGGAGAGCTGGCGGAAGAAGTACGCACCGCCGCCGGCGACTGCGTCCTGAATGCGAATCTGCAACTCGGACAGGTCGGATTCGGCGGCGGGCACCAGAGTCAGCGGCGCGGTATCGGCCATGTGCAGGCTCACCCAACCGTCTTTGGACGAGATTGCACCGTGGCCCGCCCACAACACCTCGCCGGTCGAGGTCAACTCGTCGAGCATGGCGGGGCTGTAGTCGCTCACCCGGGAGGCGAGCACGAGAGATTCCCACGCCGACGCCGGAACGGGCACGCCCGCAAGCTGTTCGATGACCGTTGCCACACCGTCGATCCCGCTCAACCGACGACTGTCCACGTGCTGCCACGCCGGCAGGAAGCGGCCGAGCGTGGCGGTGGACACGGGTTCGACTTCCTGCCGTGCCGCCGCCAGAGATCGCCGCCGCAATCGCCGAAGAACCTCCGCGTCGCACCATTCGCTGCCCGTGGCACCGGGACGAAATTCGCCTTCGACGACGCGCTTGTCGACGGCCAGTCGGCGCAGGACGTCACGCACCACGGCGGTACCGACGCCGAACCGCGCTGCTGCGTCGTCGAGGGTGAACGGTCCGTGGGTTCGGGCGTACCGGCTGATCAGGTCGACGAGTGGGTCGTCGACGGGCTCGATGAACGCGGCGGGAGTGCCGATCGGTAGCGGAACACCGAGTGCATCGCGCAAGCGAGCCGCGTCCTCGATGGCCGTCCACCAGTTCTGGCCGGCGAACGAAACTTCCATTGCCCGCTTTGCATCGGCCAACTCGGCGAGCCACTGCGGGAATTCGTCGCCGTTGGTGCGCTGTCCGACTTCCGTGGCGGTCAGCGGACCGAGCAGCCGCAGCAGATCCGCAACACCCTCGATGTCCTTGGCGTGTCTGTCCTCGGGCAGTCGCTGTAACTCGAGCTCGGTGGTGGTGATGACGCTGTCGTCCAGCAACTCTCGCAGCTCGACGCGTCCGAGCAACTCGGCCAGCAGCGCCGAATCGAGAGACAGGGCGGCGGCCCGCCGTTCGGCGAGCGGGCTGTCGCCCTCGTACATGAAAGCGCCGACGTAGTTGAACAGCAACGAATTCGCGAACGGTGACGGTGACGGCGTCTCGACGTCGACGATCCTGATCTGGCGTCGCCCGATGCGGGCCAGGATGTCTTCGAGAGCGGGGAGGTCGTAGACGTCCTGCAGGCACTCGCGCACGGTTTCGAGCAGGATCGGGAACGTGGGGTATTTACGAGCGACGTCGAGCAGCTGTGCCGAACGCTGCCGTTGTTGCCACAGTGGTGCCCGCTTGCCGGGGTTGCGTCGGGGCAGAAGCAGTGCGCGAGCGGCACATTCGCGAAATCTCGACGCGAACAATGCCGATCCACCGACCTGCTCGGTGACGATGTCGGCGATCTCGTCACGCTCGAACACGAACAGTTCCGCGCCGGGCGGCTGGTCGTCGGTATCGGGTAGCCGGACGATGATGCCGTCGTCGGATGCGGTGGGGGCGGCGTCGATGCCGTATCGCTCGATCAGCCTCGCGCCGACCGCGAGGGCCCACGGCGCGTGTACCTGCTGACCGTAGGTGGAGTGCAGCACCAATCGCCAGTCGCCGAGTTCGTCGCGAAATCGCTCGACGATCATCGTCTTGTCGGTGGGGAGCTGGCCGGTGGCCTCGAGTTGTTCGTCGAGCAAAGCGATCAGGTTGTTGACTGCGTTGGCGTCGAGACCGTCGGTGCTCAGCCGCTCGGCCAGGTTGCTGCGGTCGGTGGTGCTCCGCAGAAACTCGCCCAGGGCCCGGCCCAATTCGGCCGGTCGACCGAGGCCGTCGCCGTGCCAGAACGGCAGCCTGCCCGGTTGGCCGTATGCGGGACTGACCAACACCCGGTCGTGCGTGATCTCTTCGATGCGCCAGCTGGTGGCACCGAGTGCGAACACGTCGCCCACTCGCGATTCGTAGACCATCTCCTCGTCGAGTTCGCCTACCCGAGACTGCTTTTCGCCCACCATGTAGACGGTGAACAAACCGCGGTCGGGGATGGTGCCGCCGGACGTGACGGCCAGTCGCTGCGACCCGGGACGGCCGGTGAGAGTGTTGGCGTCGCGGTCCCACACGAGCCGTGGCCGTAGTTCGGCGAACTCGTCCGACGGGTAACGGCCCGAGAGCAGGTCGAGTGTCGACTCGTAGGCAGACCTGGGCAGGGTGGCGAAACTGCCGGTGCGACGGACGGATTCGAACCAGTCCTCGGCGTCGATGGGTTCGAGTGCGCACGCCGCGACGGTCTGCTGGGCGAGGACGTCGAGGGGATTGGCCGGGACGAAGAGGGCCTCGATCTTGCCCGACGTCATGCGTTCGACGGTGACCGCGCAATGGATGAGATCGGTGCGGTGCTTGGGGAACAGCACGCCCTTGGAGATCTCGCCCACCTGGTGGCCGGCGCGACCGACGCGCTGCAGGCCACTGGCCACCGACGGCGGTGCCTCGACCTGGACCACCAGATCGACTGCGCCCATGTCGATTCCGAGCTCCAGACTGCTGGTGGCCACAACGCAGCGCAGACGACCGGTCTTCAGATCGTCTTCGATCAGCGCGCGCTGATCCTTGCTGACACTGCCGTGGTGGGCCCGTGCCAGCAGAGGATCGGCACCGTGGTTGACGTCGGATGCGGTGCCCACCTGAGATGGTGGTTTGTGCTCGGTATCGACTCCGCCGCCGATACGTTCGGCGTACACCTCGTTGAGCCGCGCGGTGAGTCGTTCCGCGAGCCGGCGCGAGTTGGCGAAGACGATGCACGATTTGTGCTCGAGGATGAGATCGACCATCTTCTCCTCGACGTGCGGCCAGATCGATCCCTGAGCCGGGGGAGCGGCGGAGGTGTCCGCATTCGGGTCGGTGACGCCGAGTTCGGTCATGTCCTCCACGGGCACCTGAACCGTCAGGTCGAAAGTCTTCGGAGCGGGTGGGGCGACGATCTCGATGGGAGCGGCACCGGCGAGGAATCGGCCCACTTCCTCGTGGGGGCGCACCGTCGCGGACAGGCCGATGCGTTGCGCGGGCTTGTCCAGCATCGCGTCGAGCCGCTCGAGGGACACTGCGAGGTGCGCGCCACGCTTCGTGCCTGCGACGGCGTGCACCTCGTCGACGATCACCGTATCGACCTCGGCCAGGATGTCCCGCGCCGCAGAGGTGAGCATGAGGAACAGAGACTCGGGAGTGGTGATCAGAATGTCCGGCGGAGTCTTGATCATGGTCCGGCGATCGGCAGCGCTGGTGTCGCCCGAGCGGACTCCGACGGAGATCTCCGGCGGGTTCAGACCGAGACGCTTGGCCGTCTGGGTGATGCCGACCAACGGAGCTCGCAGGTTGCGCTCGACGTCCACTGCCAGAGCCTTGAGCGGCGATATGTAGAGCACCTTGGTCTTGCGGGTGCTGTCCGCACCCAGCTGGGCCAGCTCGTCGAGGGCCCACAGGAATGCCGACAGCGTTTTGCCCGAGCCGGTCGGCGCGACCACCAGGGTGTGCGATCCGCTGGAAATGGACGACCACGCACCGAGTTGCGCCGACGTGGGGGCCGGAAATGCGCCGTTGAACCACTCGCGAGTCGGCCGCGACAGCTTCTCCATGATGTCGGTGCCGATACTGTGCGTGGCCATCCCACCATCATGCCCCGAGGCACCGACAGGTAACCCCGGAGCGCGAAGCTCGTGCGCTGCGGTGTCGTTTCGCCCGATTCGGGTACCCGGTGGCCATGACCGACGACCAAGAGATCATGCAGAAGATTTCCGCGAAACTCGACGCACTGCTCGGCAGCAAGACGAACGGCCTGCAGAACGAGGTGCCGCCGGGTGCAAGCATCCAATCGGACGAGGACGACGCCGAGCACGGTCCACTCGGCCGGGATTACCACTTGGCGAGCAAGTACGCCCAGGCGCTGGCCATCAACGAGCCTCAGGTGATCGACCGTGACGAGTTCGACCGCTTGGTCGCCGAATACGGCTGAGCCGACGCATTCGAGTGAGCCCCGACCCCTGCACGGGATCGGGGCTCACTCGTCTCGGGCGCACCTGGCGAACACCCGGGGCCGGTTCTACAGTTGATGGAGTGACCGAACGCAAGAAGCCAGGAGTCACGTTCGAGTCCTGGGTCGACAAACAGATCCGCGAGGCGCAGGACGCCGGCGCATTCGAAGGACTCGACGGCACCGGCAAACCCATCCCGATGGGCGATCCCGACGACGAACTGTGGTGGGTTCGCGGCTATCTGAGGCGCGAGAATCTGCCCGTCGATGCGCTCTTGCCCACGGCGTTGGCGTTGCGCAAAGAGATCGAGCGGCTGCCCTCGACGTTGATCGGTCTCCGGCGCGAGGATTCCGTACGAGACGTGTTGGACGAGCTCAACGCTCGTATCGTCGAGTGGATTCGCTTTCCTACCCCGCCGATCGTGCCGCTCGGCCCCGTGGATGTCGAGACATGGGTGTCCCGGTGGCGTACCAATCGAGCCGAGGTCGACCGCCTGGAGAGAGAGCACGACGCGGAGTCGGCTGTGACGTCGGGCCGGCCCTCGGCGGCGGACCACGACGGTGCATCGTGGTTCGCGCGCGTTCGCAGCAGGTTCAGCTGGTGGCGCTGAGTCCGATCGTCCTGGCGCAGTAGGCCAGAGCGTCCGCCGCAGTGGACACGAACGGAAGCGCAGCTGTGCCGTCCACGCGAACTCGAGAAGGCAACAGTCCGTCGGGGCACTTCG
This sequence comes from Rhodococcus sp. NPDC080181, assembly GCF_040702225.1. NCBI lineage: Bacteria > Bacillati > Actinomycetota > Actinomycetes > Mycobacteriales > Nocardiaceae > Rhodococcus > Rhodococcus sp. NPDC080181. Next base: position 22,694 of record NZ_JBFBKN010000028.1, on the reverse strand, counting down.
GTTCCTCGAGTATCGTCCACCCGGTCGCGCGCCGACGCACGCCGCCGACCAGGGTGTCGGTCGCGTGCCGGACTCCGCTGCGGAGCGCAGTGGGGGCGGTGTCGAGGTGCGTGCGAGCGAAGCGCAGTGCGGCGTCGACAGCGTCCACGGTCTGGGTGGCCGATGATCGACCGCGCAGCCCGATGCTCAGGCCGTGGCCGGGGAGGTCGAGTACCACCACGTCGACGCCTGCTCGTGCGATCTCGGCGGCCAGGGGTGTCAGGTAGCGGGCATGCAGACCGGAATCGGCAACCAACACCACCGACTGGTCGGTGGCCGTCGCCGATCGGTGTACTTCGATGTGCACTCGACCGCCGGCGATATCGAGCTGCCGGTGCACGATATCGAGGCCGGCGACGTCTGCGCGGGCGAGCGCGACCGCGTCGGTAGCCGGCCGCAACGCTGCCTCGCAGGCGAGGTCTCGCTCGAGGGCGTCCTGACTCCTCAGCAGCGACTTGCCCTGCAGCAGAATCATCACGGCGGCAGCCTCGTGGGAGGTGAGGGTGGGTGACCAACCGGTGGCGGCACCGAGCGCGGTCGAATCGACGATGGGCTCTCCGGGCGTGACCCACTGCCCGGAGAACGGCGTGAGGCCGAGGGCGAAGGCGATGTTCGCGATACGCGTCGCCGCTTTCTGTGGAACGTCGAACATCAACTGGCCCTGCATCGCAGCGAGTTCGCGCACGCCGACCCAGTCCACCGGACCCAGGTTGTACGGACCGACGAGGTCGGTCTTGGCCGCGCGGTGGAAGGCGTCGGCCATGTCGTCCTGGAACAAGAATTGGTACGAGGCCCGATCCGCTTCCGGGAACGCGCCGATCGGCCCGGTGAACTGGTCGATCCCGTCGTTGGCGAAGTCGGGTCCGACGATGTACGTGCACCGCAACATGGAGATGGTCATCTCACCGGGGTGCCTACGCAGCCACCACTCCGCGTAATGTTCCACCTCGGCTTTGTCGTAGAAGTAATAGCGATTGGGATCGCCTGCTGGATAACTGTTCTCGGTGAGCGGCTCCGGAGCGATGTCGGCACCGTACACATTGATGCTCGAGGCGATCACCACGCGTGACACCCCCGCTCGGTATGCGGAATCGATGACGTTGCGTGACCCGCGCAGGTTGATGTCGTGGGTCTCGGTCTTGTCTTTGAGCTCCTCGACCACGAACGCCAAGTGCAGCACGACGTCGCACTCGGCGAACGTCTCCTCGAGGTCGGGAGAGCGAATGTCCGAGCGGATCGCGGTGAACTTCGGGTGCGTGATTCGGGCTGGGCGACGGGCTATCCCGACGACCGCGTCCACCTCGGGATCCTCGAACAGCCTCGGGAGAATCGCGGCCGCGAAGTCACTGGTGGCTCCTGTGACCGCGATACGCACGCCGCGGTGGCGCTCACTCATGAGGGCAGCTCCGCTACGGCCTCGATGATCTGTTCCGTGGCGGTCGACAGGTGTTCTTCGGTGTGCGTTGCCATCACGCACAGGCGAAGTATGGCACCGGATTTCGGCACGGCGGGATGCAAGGCAGCGCTGGTGAAGATGCCACGGTCGTAGAGGTTCTTCCACAGACTCATGGCCACGAGGTCGTCGCCGATGTGGAGTGAGACGATCGGGGCGGCCGTATCGCCGTGGGGTGTGGACGAGCGGCCTGCGACGTCGAGGCCGGCCGATTGCAGTCCGCCGCGCAGGATCTCGGCGTTGTCGAGTACGCGCCGAGCCCGATCCTTGCCCTCGTCACTTCGGATCAGGCGGACGGAAGCCAATGCGGCACCCACCGCAGCAGGCACACCGGAGGTCGTGAACAGGAAGGCGCGGGCCTTGACCCGGAGGGTGTCTATCAGGTCGCTCGAGCCGGTCACGAACCCGCCGGTGGAACTGGGGCTCTTCGACAGTGACGCCATCGTCACGTCGACGTCCTTGGTGATGCCGAACAGCTCTGCCGCTCCGGTGAGTTCGGGCCCGTAGACACCGAGGCTGTGGGCTTCGTCGACCATGAGCGCTGCGTGATAGCGGATACACAGCTCGGAGACGACGTCGAGCGGTGCCAGGTCGCCCTCCATGGAGTACAGACCGTCGACGATCACCAGCACGGCTCCGTCGTCGACGACGGGTTGCTGGAGTTTGGCTTCGAGATCGGCCATGTCGTTGTGCTTGAACTTGACCACCGACGCGCCCGAGAGGGTGCTGCCGTCGCGAATCGATGCGTGGGCCGCCGAATCGACGATCACCGTGTCACCGGGGCCGACGATCGCACTGATCGTTCCGAGGTTCGTCTGGTAGCCCGTGGTGAAGACGAGTGCGTCGTCCGTTCCGTGCCACTGGGCGATCTCGTGCTCGAGTTCGAGGTGGAGGTCCAGAGTGCCGTTGAGCAAACGACTTCCGGTGACTGCGCTGCCGAATGTGTCGAGCGCGTGCTGGGCACCCTCGACAACCTTGGGATGGTCGGCAATGCCGAGGTAATTGTTGGATCCGAGCATGATCTTGTCCCGGCCCTCGACGCGAACGACCGGGGCAACGGCTGATTCCATCTTGCGGAAGTACGGGACCACATCGGCGTCTCGTACAGCGCGCAGCAAATCCACGCGCTCGTCTCCGCCGAGTCGTTTCATCAATCTGTTGACAACCATCGTGTACCAGAACTCCTCACAGAGTCGATTGTGGATTGTCGCGAATTCATGAGTTCATTCGGAGCGGGCGGCGCGGGCGATTGGTATTCGGCGGAAGAATATTCAGCGTTTCAAAGGATGCTCGTGCGACGGAAATCGGTTGGTAAATGCGCCCCGAAAAATAACTTCGGTTTCTTTCGAGGGGCAAACTTTACGAGACCTTTAGTTTATCGCCGCAGGTGGCGGGGTATTGTCGGGATCCAGCGCGAATTCACCTGCTTTACCGCTGTCCATGCCGATATTCGACTGATTTGTCCAGGTCGACTGATGGTACAAATTGGACGACGCCGCAATCAATCAGTGACACACAATCGATTAGTGACACAAGGAGATGAACAGTGACTGGATTAATGGTGCGCGAAAGAGAAACGCTCGAGAAGTACATGCCGGGTTTGCTGCAGTATCTGGACACAACCCCACTGGACCGACTGGAGTCCCGCGATTCGGACGCGATCGACAAGTTTCGGGAATTCGGCGGTACCGGCTTGGTGGTCCCGGGCGAACTGGGTGGTCTCGGTGCTCCGGCCATCGACGCGGTTCGGGCGCAAAGGGCCATCGGGTCTCGCTCACCCTCTCTGGGCGCGGGAACCACGATGCACCATCTCTCACTCGCGTCCCTGACCGAATTCGCTCGTGGTGCCACCGACGACGACCGAGCATTGATCAAGGGATTGGTCGACCAGAAGGCGATCGTCGCTTCCGGGTTCTCCGAGGGCGTCACCGGCGGGAGTGTGTTCATTCCGACGATGACCGCCGTGAAGAAGGGCGACAACTACATCGTCAACGGAAGCAAGAAGCCGTGCAGTCTGGCACGTTCGATGGACTTGCTGACCTGCAGCGTCGAGATCGACTCCGGTGACCGCGCCGTCGCGCTGATTCCGGCCGGCCTTCCGGGTATGAGTGTGAAGCCGTTCTGGACCACCGACATTCTGGCCGGCGCGCAGAGCGAGGAAGTGTTGCTCGAAGACGTCGAAGTACCGGCAAGCCTCGTCCTACCCAACAAGGACGACGATCCCGATGGCGTGCACGAGATGACCGGCTACCTCTGGTTCGGGATGCTGATCTCCGCCAACTACATCGGCGCCGCGACCTCTCTGCTCGAGCGGATGATCGAGCAGGACAAGGGTGACTACGAAGGCTACGTTCGAGCGGCGGCCGAACTCGAGGTGTCCATGGCGGCAATCGAGAACGTGGCCCGTGCCTTCGACGAAGGTGAACGCGGACAGGACATCTCGGTGAAGTTGCTGTTCAACCGCATCGCGATTCGTGACGCACTGGTGCGCAGCAGTTCGGCTGCCATCGAATCGCTGGGCGGGATCGGCTTCATCAAGTCACCCGAAATCGCTTACGTCGCAGCAGCATTGCACGCGTTCGCATTTCATCCGCCATCACGGCGGTCCATTTCGGAGACCCTGGCCCGTTTCCACGCAGGTGAAGATTTCGCGTTCGTCAAATAGCGACTACCGCTGTTCGTCTTCCATCTCGTCGTTCAACTTGTCCTCGCCCCGGTTGCGGAAGAACTTGAATCCGGGGATGCCGATGACGGCGCGCCTGACGTCCTTCGTCACTCCGAGAAGCTCGTGGATCTCGGGGGAGACCGTATCGAGGGTCGCGAGGATGGGGAGTAGAGCTTCCATGTGGTCGAGGAGTCCGGGAAGCTGATCGACCATGGCGATCGCTGCGTCGACCTCGGCGTCGGACAGGTTGTCGACGAAGCGTCGCGCCATCGGCTCGGACTTCTTGGCGATGGGATCGAACAGTTCGATGAGCTCCAACGCCGTATGCGAGGCGGCCGATGCCGACGCGACCACGGTGTCCGCGGCACCGGTCGTCCGTTGTACATGAGCAACCACGGCATCGGCCGAATCGATCACATGGTCGATTCGTGTCATCAATGTCTCTATACGGCTCAGCAGTGCTTCGATTCTGCCGGGCAGGGTAAACGCGAAATCGGCCGTGGTGAACATCCAGCTCACACCGGCCCGCGCCACTGCGGCTCCTCGCCGAAGCACCGTTTCGGTACCGAGAGGGTCGGGGAGGACCACACCTGCCAACACGAGAGCCATAGGAGCGACAATGCCATACCGACGCAACGCCCCGACTGCCGTTAGCCTCGACGCATGAGAGTCCTCGTGACCGGTGCCAGCGGGTACATCGGATCTCGGCTGGTGGCGGCCCTGTTGGCAGACGACACGGACGTCGTCGTCGGGTCTCGGACTCCGAAGAACCTGCGCACTTTCGACTTCTACGATTCCGTGACCGCGGTGTCGCTCGACGTCACGGACGAACAATCCTGTGCCGCGGCCTTCGCAGAGTCGGGCGACATCGATGTCGCCTACTACCTCGTCCATGCGATCGGCGAAGCCGACTACCGTGCCCAGGACCGGACGTCCGCCGAGCAGTTCGCCGCGGCCGCCGCGCGAGCGGGAGTGCGTCGAATCGTGTACCTGGGCGGCTTCGTCCCCGACGACGCCCACCTGTCGGAGCACCTGGCCAGTCGCGCCGACGTCGGTGAGGCGCTGACGGTGGACGGTATCGATCTGGTGTGGTTGCGAGCGGCGATCGTCATGGGTGCCGGCTCCACGTCGTATGAGATGCTCCGCTATCTGGCGGACCGCCTGCCGGTGCTGCCGTTGCCGAGTTGGCTCGCCGAGCCCGTTCAACCGATAGCAGTCGACGACGTACTGCACTACCTGGTGGCGTCGGCCGATACCGACACCGTCCCAGCAGGTTCCTACGACATCGGCGGCCCGGACGTGGTCCCGTACCGCGACCTGGTGTTCGCCTACGTCGAAGCCGCCGGGCTGCAGCGCATCGGGATACCGGTACCGCTCGTTCCGACGTCACTCGCCGGCAAGGTGATCGGAAAGATCATTCCTGTGCCCGCCGGGCTCGCCGAGGATCTGGTCGGTTCACTGCACAACACGATGACCACGTCGGAGAGCCGGATTCGGGATCTCGTCCCCGATCCGCCCCGTGGTCTGACCACCATCGCAGACGCCATGGCCCGTAGCGTGCGAGGAACCGTGGGCGAGCCGCCCGGGGTCTGTGCACTGAAGGACCCGCTGCGACTGGCGAACACCGACGCAGCATGGAGCGGCGGAGATGCGCTCGGCGTCCGGCGGCACGGCGTGGCCGCGTCCTCGGACCGCACCTGGGGTCTGGTCGAGGCTCTGGGCGGCCGTCGACTGCTGGCATCGAAGCCGGTGGCAGCAGCAGTGCGTACCAACCTCGATGTGGCTGCGAGTGTGAACCGACGCGCGAAGTCGGTCGTGCGCCGACTGACCGATACCGAGGAGGCATGATGGCAACGTGGTCGACGACCGCGCTGAACGTGATGAAGTCCGCTCTGGTCGATCCTGTCGAGCGAGACCACCGAGAGTCCGACGCGGCGTTCAGGAAACGGCGCATCATCGTGCTGATCACACTGGTGATCGGGGCGACGGTGCTGTATTTCTCGCTGAAGGTGGAACCGGGTGACCCGTCGTTCTACGCACTGACGCTCGTGTTGGCCGCAGTGTGGATCGTCGGAGGATGTCTGTCGGGGCCGCTGCACCTCGGACGGATCAAGGTGGGCGGGTCCATCCGGCGGCCGATCGTGACCCCCATCCTCATCGGTCTCGCCGTCGGTGGCGTGTTCATGCTCGGCGGCCTCGTCGTCCGCCAGATTCCGCCGCTCGCCGACTTCACCGAGAACGTGCTCGCACACGCCCGAGTGGGGTCGCTGGTACTGATCGTGTTCATCGCGTTGCTCAACGGTGTCGCCGAGGAGATCTTCTTCCGAGGAGCCTTGTACTCCGCCATCGGAGTCAAACATCCGGTGATCATCTCGACGGTCGTCTACACCATCGCCACCCTCGCGTCCGGCAACCCGATGCTCGGCTTCGCCGCCGTGCTGCTCGGTTACGTGATGGGGCTGCAACGTCGCGCGTCGGGCGGAATTCTGGCACCGATCCTGACGCATGTCAGCTGGTCGGCGGTCATGGTTCTGGCCCTGCCCCCGCTGTTCGTGTGAGCAGAGGGTCATGTCTCGTGCGGGCAGAGGGGCATCGGCGGGGATCTGAGCTAGATTGCGCACGTGAGTGAAAACCTCGATCGCGTCGACCGCCTGATCGTCGACGAATTGATCTCTGACGGCCGCGCGACGTTGGCGACGTTGGCAGAGAAGGCGTCTCTGTCCGTGTCGGCTGTTCAGTCGCGAGTTCGACGCCTGGAGTCGCGACGAGTCATTCGCGGTTACACGGCGCAGGTCGATCCCGAAGCTCTGGGGCGTCCGTTGTCGGCGTTCGTCGCGATCACTCCGATCGATCCAGCTCGCCCGGACGACGCCCCCGCGCGATTGAAGCATCTGACCGCCATCGAGTCGTGTCACTCGGTTGCCGGCGAAGAGAGCTACGTCCTGATGGTGCGCGTCGAGTCGCCGCGCGCCCTCGAACATCTACTTCAGGAAATTCGCGCCACGGCGCACGTGCAGACGCGCAGCACGATCATTCTGCAGACGTTCTACGATCGTTGACCGCTCGCCAGACGCGGTCCGAGGACATGGGCAAGTGGTGCAAGCGCACTCCCACCGCGTCACGGATCGCGTTGGCCAGTGCGGGGGCGACGGGGTTGTACGGTGACTCGCTCATCGACTTCGCGCCGAACGGGCCCAATCGGTCGTAGGTGTCCGCGAACAGCACCTGGGTTCGTGGAATGTCGGCGAACTGGGGAACGTGGTAGCTACGAATGGAGTCGGTGGTGATTCGCCCCGCACCGTCGGTGCGCATCTCCTCGTACAGTGCGCTGCCGATGGCCTGCGCGACACCGCCTTCGACCTGACCCCGGCACTGCTGCGGGTTCATCACGGTGCCTGCGTCGGCGCTCTGCACCGACTGGAGGATCGCGACCGTACCGGTCGCTTCGTCGACCGCCACCCGAAATGCCTGCACGTTGAACGCCAGTGATCGCGGGAGTCCGCCGCTGTTGCCGTTCGCCGTCAACGTGCCGCCCGCCGATGCCAGTACGTCGTCCAACGGGACGAAGCGATCTCCGCATCGCACCCCCTCGGGCCCCAACGTGCAGTCCGAAGGGCGGTGCCCGGTCGCGGTGGCAGCGACCTCGACGATGCGGGCCGACAACCCACGCACCGCCGCGTAGAGCGCCTTGCCTGCCACCACAGTTCCCGCCGAGCCGAACGCACCGGTGTCGTACGTGACCGACTCTGTATCGGACTGCACGACGCGGATACGGTCGACCGACGTACACAGCTCGCTGGCCGCGATCTGGGTGTGGACGGTGGTGGTCCCGTTTCCGAACTCCGCTGTTCCGACGCGTATCTCGTAGCCACCTTCGGGCAGCAGCGACGCGGTGGCCTCGGCGCGGTGGCCACGGGGCGGAATGGTCGCGATCATGGCCACCGCCATTCCCTCACCGATCTTCCAGCCGGACGGCGCAGGCTCGCCGTTGCCTTGCCTGATGGCCTTCTCGGCGAGGTCGATGCACTGATCGAGACCGTAGCTGCCGAATTGCAGGTCGTCGCCTTCGAGGTGCGCGGCGACGATCTCGTCGCCGGGAACGATGACGTTGCGGCGGCGGAACTCGAACGGGTCGATATCGAGCTCTCGGGCCAGATCGTCGATGGCCGATTCGATCGCGAACATGACCTGCCCCAGTCCGTAGCCGCGGAAGGCACCCGATGGAATGTTGTTGGTGTACACGGTCTTCGCGTCGACCTTCTTGTTGGCGCACCGGTAGATCGCAACCGATTCGCCGCACCCGTGAAACATCACTCCGGCACTGTGATTGCCGTACGCCCCGGCGTCGGTCAGCACGTCGATCGACAGTGCGGTCAACACGCCGTCGGCGCTCGCGGCGGCGGTGACGTCGACGCGAAACGGGTGTCGGCACGGTGCGACCGTGAACTCGTCCGTGCGGGTGAACTCGAACTGCACCGGCCGACCGGTCCGCAGAACGGCCAGGGCGACGACGTCCTCGGTCAGTAGTTCCTGTTTGCCGCCGAAGCCGCCACCCACCCGTGCGGTGAACACGCGGACACGATCCCGGGGGAGGCCGAAGATTTCGCATATTTCGTCGCGCACCAGGTAGGGAACCTGGGTGCTGGTGCGCAGATGAAGCCGGCCGTCGGCGTCCAGCCAACCGATGGTGCCATGAGTTTCCAAGTGCACGTGCTGAATTCGCTGAGTCGTCCATCGCCCGGTGACCACCGCTGCTGCATCACGTACTGCAGCGTCGACGTCACCGGTGCTGCCGTGCAGTTCGGCCACCAGGTTTCGGGACGGGTCGGCGATCCGAGCCGCTGCATCCTTGTCGCCGTGGATCTTCGGTGCGTCCGGGGCGAGTGCCGACTCGGGGTCGAACACGGCGGGTAGCACCTCGTACTCGACGATGAGGGCGCGGCAGCCCTCCTGCGCGGCGGCGATCGACTCCGCGACCACGATCGCCACACGTTGGCCGATGAACCGGACGACGGTGTCGAGTACCCGGGTGTCGTCGGGGTCGTCGACGCGGCTGTCGTGTCTGGCTGTGGAAAATGCCACCGCCGGGCTGTCTTTCGAGGTGAGCACCAGCTGCACGCCCGGCACCTGTTCCGCGGCCGTGGTATCGATGGAGACGATCCGCGCGTGGGCATGCGGACTTCCGAGAACGCTGGCGTGCAGCAGCCCGGGCGGGGAGTGATCGAGCGTGTACGGCTCGGTTCCGGTGACTACCCGTGTGCTCGCGGGGGCTTCGAGCGAACGCCCGCATGCCGGACCGTCTGCCACCTTCTCGGTGTTGACCACCCCGCACACGGCATCTGAGATGGCGCGATACCCGGTGCAGCGACACAGGTTTCCCTTCAGTCTCGAGGGCAGCTCGTCCCTGTCGTCCGCGGTCAGGGTCGACGCGGTCACGACCATCCCGGCCGTACAGAACCCGCATTGGAATCCGGCGGCCTCGACGAACCGGCGCTGCATCGGGTGCAGATCCTCCGGGGTGCCGAGCCCGGCCACGGTGGTGACGGACCTGTCGGCCGCGCGGTAGGCGGGAAATACGCACGAGTGCACCGGTTCTCCGTCGACGAGGACCGTGCATGCGCCGCAGTCACCGGCGTCGCAGCCCTTCTTGACCTCGAAACGGTCGTGTTCGCGGAGCAAAGTGCGCAGACATTGACCCGGTCGCGCGGCAACCTCGGTCGGTACGCCGTTGATGTCGACGATCATGACAGCTCCTCACGAATGGACTGCGCCGCAGCGCAACTGATGTGTCGACGCCAATCCGGCGCACCATGGGGATCGTCGTACCAGTGCTGCGGACCGATAGTGTCTGCAAGGGCGTCGTCGAGCTCGTGCGCCGTCGGTACAGCCGAAAACCGAAGCACGAACGGACGAACGGTCGACGCGGTGACGGTCAACACGAATGTGCCGTCGGGGTCGACGCGGCCGATCACCACCGCCGCCGATCGGCCGAGAGGCGAGAGCGACAACGTGCGCATCGCCGTTCTCGACTGGAGGGCGTGCCGCGGAACGTCGATGCTGCGCAGCACATCCCCGGGCCGGAGCACCGTGGTCTGGGGGCCGACGACCAGCTGGTCGATCGGCAGACGGTAGTCGTGCTCGGGGCCGTGTGCCGACCACACCTCTGCGACGCCGTCCAGGGCTGCAGTCAACGAAATCATGGCTCCGGCAGGCAGGGCGAGCGCTACGTTTCCGCCGACTGTGGCCGTCTTCCAGATCTTGAACGAGGCCAGCAGGGCGGCTGCACACCGAGGGAACAGAGTGGTTGCGGGGAAGGCGGACTCGAAACGAGCCAGAGTCTCGATCGTGCACGTCGCTGCGATCCCGAGTCCGTTCTCGTCGACGATCAACGGCTCCCATCCCAGGGCCGTGATGTCGATCAGGGTGGTCAGGTGGTCCTGTTTCTCCGAGAACAGCCACGTGCCGCCCGCAACTACCGCGGCGTCCGCGCTGCCCGGCGGCAGATCCGCACGCGAGCGGGGAAGCAGAACACGATCGACAGTGCCGAGATCCATGGCTTCGTTCACCTCATTCTCGCCGGCCCGGATTCACCGCCCGGTGCGCCTTCTCGAACTGTAGTGACTTTCTGTTACCGATCTCGGTGCTCACGCGATACGCCCGAAACTCGGCGGAAACAACCCGCGCTTATCTTTGCCTCCGGCACGGCCGAACACACGAGGCGGGAGGTTCAGCGATGTACGTCGGAGACCTACTCGATGCCTCGCACATGGGCATCCCGATTGCTCACCTCCGATCGCGACGCCCTCGGACGTACCCTGCGGTGGACGTTCACCACCGACCTACCCGACCCGTCCCGATACATCGCGGGCGGCGAGTTGGTCATCACCGGACTCGTATGGCGGCGCACGCCCGACGACAGCGAAGTGTTCGTTCGATCGGTGGCCGAATCCGGTGCGACGGCATTGGCCGCGGGGGAGGGGTTGCTCGGACACATTCCGCTCGATCTCGTCGACGCATGCGAGCGACACGGTCTGCCGCTCCTCGCTGTTCCCGACACCGTGTCGTTCGGTGAGGTCACCGAGTTTCTCGTCGGCAGGGTCACCGGTGATCGCATTGCCTCGCTGAACAATTCGCTCGTGCGCCAACGCCAGTTGCTCACTGCGGTCGCCGACGGCAGAGCCCTCGACGAACTGGCACTGCACATCTCCAGAGAAACGGGAATGGCGTGCCTGATCTACACCGCCACCGGGCGTCGGTTGGTCACCGAGGCATCTGCTTTGTCCGACGCCGATGTCGACACCTTGACGCACGCGGCACTCTCGTCCGAAACGCTTCCTACGACAACCGTTCTGGCTGATGGATCGACCTACAGTGTCTTCGGCGTCGGGCCATCGCTCGTACAGCGCACCACGCGATGGTTCCTGGCTGTGGCCGGAGCCATGAATTCGTTCTCTCCCGACGTCTCCGAGGCGTTCGGGCAACTCGCAGCCATCGCCGCGCTCGATCGTGCCCGGCGTGAAGAAGGACGGCTGGTGCGGCGTGAGATCGCAGATCAGGCGGTGGCGTTGATCGAACACGACAGCACCGGATTCGAGGCACTGACGAGGCTGCGCCAGGCAGGAGTCGACCCCGACAGGCCGCTCGTCGTTGTCAGAGTTGCCCACAGCGGTCGCGTCGACCTGCGAGAGATGCTCCGATCCGTCGTCGGTGACACCCTGACCTCCTTCGGCGGTGGGTGTGTCGGATGCAGCGCACACGGCGACATCGTCGCTGTCGTCAATACCGACGACACACTGTTCGCACAGACCATCCGCATTCGGCTGTCCCGGTTGCGCTCCGGGATCGGACCCAGCCGAATACATGTGGGCGTGAGCGCCGTGGCCACCGGGCTGACCATCGACGGCGCACTGAGGTCGGCTCGTCACGCTCTCGAACTCAGCAGGCAGGGATCCGCGGCGGTGACGGTCACCGCAGGCACCAAGCCGACCTCGGCAGTATCGATGATGTCGGCGCTTCCCGACGACGTACGAAAATCGTTCGTCGAGCATGTCCTCGCGCCGCTGCTCGAGCACGACCGACGCACCGACGCCGACCTGACCGACACGCTGCGGGAGTTTCTGGCCAACGGAGGGTCCTGGCATCGAACCGCAGAGTCGATGCACGTTCATCTCAACACCGTCCGATATCGCATCAAACGCGTGGAGGAACTGCTGGGGCGAGATCTCGGCTCCACTGCGGACAGACTGGATGTCTACCTCGCCCTGCAATCCATGCCTCGGGCGTCGGCCCACGGCGCTGCATAATGGGGAAATGACTGCAGGCTTCACCGGAATCCCCTTCACTGCCCTGGACTTCTACGAAGACCTCGAAGCCGACAACAGCAAACTCTGGTGGAACGAACACAAGGACGTCTACGACAGTGCCGTCAAGGCACCGATGACCGCGTTGCTGGCGTACCTGGAACCCGAATTCGGTAGCGCCAAACTGTTTCGGCCGTACCGGGACGTTCGATTCTCGAAAGACAAGACCCCGTACAAGAGTCACCAGGGCGGGTTCGTCGCACGGGGCGACAGCCTCGGCTACTACGTCCAGATCGATCCCGCCGGATTGTTCGTCGCAGGCGGCTTCTACAACAGCTCCCCGGACTCGATCGCGCGTTTCCGCAAGACCGTCGACGACGACGTACGCGGAGCCGAACTCGAGACGCTACTGGCCACGCTGACGAAATCCGGGTTCGAGATCGGTGGTGACACGCTCAAGACCAAGCCGCGGGGTTACGAGGTCGACCATCCGCGCATCGATCTGCTGCGGCACAAGACGTTGACTGCCGGCAAACATTTCGGCTCACCCGCGTGGCTCGAAAGCCCCAAGGCAGCAACGAAAGTACGCGACGCCTGGCGTGCTCTGAGCCCACTGGTGGAATGGTCCGCGGCACTGCACACGTGAGTGCAATGTGTTACCCGACGACGGAGTATGTGCGCCAAGCACTTCCGGCGTCCGGAGCGTCCTCTCGTTCGACCGTTGCCTGAATCAGACCGTAGGGCCGATCGTCGGCGTTGAACACCTCCAGGTTGTTCTCGATGCCGAACTTGCCCAAGTCGTAGACGAAGTGGTGCTTGTTGGGGGCCGACATCGAGATCTCGGCGATGAACGGATACTTCTCCAGTACCGCCTCGCCCATGGCGTACAGGGTCTGCTGAAGAGCCAGTGACTGCAGGTTGGCGAATCGCTCGATCATCGCGGCCTTGACGCCCGCGTACACCGCATCCCACTCGACATCGGTTGTGGTGTAGCGCCACTGCGCTGTCAGCGACGTCGCCATCACTCGGTCGGTCGTGGGCTCGAGAATCGTCAGATCGTCCTCGAGGAAGCCGTGGAACTCCGAACCCGTCGACTTGAGAATCACCATCTCCTTGAAACCGCTGACGACCCAGGTTCGCTGCGCCTCGCCCTTACCCTCGACCGTGACGGCCGAGGTGCGAATTTCCTCGCCCTTGCGGGTCCACGTGTGGTCGTGCTCGACGCCGTCGACGACCGCACGCGCCCAGGCGTACTCCTCGAGTTCGATACGGGCACCGTCGACGGGCTCGACGTCGTCGACATAGTGACGCGCGAGGTCGAGCCCGTAGCTCTCCAGGTGGAGCAGACCCTTGGTCTTGGCATACGCGTACGCGGTCTGCTTCTGGGTGTCGGTGGGCAGAACGGCGGACTGATCGCCGGCCAGGTGTGCGGCAGAGAAATCGCCACGCAGCGCACTCGATACGTTGATGTCGTGGATCTCGTGCCGCGGAGAATCTCGATAGATCCGCACCACCCGGTTCTCGGCTTTGCCGTACTGATTCGCTCCCAGAACGATCTTTCCGGTCAGGTCGGTCATGTCAGCTCCCGCGGTAGGTCGAATATGCGAAGGGGGACAACAACAACGGCACGTGATAGTGGGCGTCGGGGTCGATGACGGTGAAGGAGACGGACACCTCGGGGTAGAAGCTCGGGGTCGAGGTCGCCTCGAAATACGATTCCGTGTCGAACGAGAGCCGGTACACGCCCGGTTCGACAGGTCCGGGAATCACCTCACCGATGCGGCCGTCTCCGTCGGTGGTGGCTGTCGATATCTCGCCCTGTTCGGAATGGAACAGCCGCACGCGCATGCCGACCGCCGGTGTGCCGGCCGTGGCGTCGAGCACGTGCGTGGACAGCCCGGTCACTGCGTCGGTCCCAGCACGCGGCCGAGGCGAATTCGGTTGATCTTGGCCAGTTCCACGCGGAGCACCCGTCTTTCGGTTTCGGCATCGTTGTCGAGCCTCTCCTCGAGGATAGCGAGCAACTCCTCGGCCGACCTGCCGGTCGCGCACACCAGATACACGTGCCCGAACTTGTCTTCGTACGCGCGGTTTCCCGCCGCCAACTTCTCGCGTACTTCGGTGCCGGCAGTGGTCACTGCGGCCTGCTCACGCTTGGACGACGGGTTGTCCGCAGTGCCTCCGATCCGGGGATGGCCGTCGAGTGCATGATCTATCTCGGCCTCCGGCAGCTCGGCAAGTACCCGATCTGCTCTGTCCAACAAAGAGTCTCGGCTGGCGAACGGTCTACCCTGGGCGACTCGACGGGCCCAGATCGAGGACGCGCAGCACTCGAACAGTGCATGCATCGCCTGTCGATCGGAGAGCTTGTTGAACCCGTCGAGCCCTATCCATTCGTGAAGCACATCCCGCTCGCTATCTGAAGTCGTTGATCCGGCCGAACCGCGCGGCCGCGATGGGGTTGGCGTCCGCAACCAGATCGTCGAACCGATAGTTCGCGATCTTGGCGATTTCGATCATCGCGAAAGATCGCTCCGCCGACGGCGCATTCTCCACCCGCGACCATCCGTTGGCCAGAACCCGATCGTAGCGTTCGGTCTCTCGGGCGCAGATCACCAACGGGAATCCGAAGTGTCGCCGATACTCGGCGGCGAGCTGAACGATGTTCTCGTGTTCGTCCTCCTCGAGGTTGGACAATCCGACGTGATCGGCAGCGTTGAGGGTGCCCGTCGCATCCTCGCTGCCGAGGTCGGGGTAGCTGTTGATCAGCTCGATCTGTTCCTCGGTGGTTCCGGCCAACAAGGCTTCCTGGAATGCCTCACGCAGACCGTGGGCGTCGGCGAACGGGCGCTGCTGATACGCACGCTCGACGACCCACGGGGTGCCCTGCACCAGACCGCCGAACGTGGCGGCGAACTCCTCGGCGGACATCTCGTTGACCCGGTCGAGGGTGATACCTGCACCCGGACCGCCGGCCACGGCCTGACCACGATTTCCGATGTGGAAGAACAGCACGTTGAGGACGATGGCAGAGACGGCGCCCAGGACGATTCCGCTGCCGAACAGCATCTCGAGCCAATCCGGTACGCCCTGCGAAACGGTGGGTTGGATGGTGACGAGCATCGCCAGTCCGAGACTGGTGGCGACGATGATCAAGTTGCGATGGTCGGTGAAGTCCACCTTCGACAGAGTCTGGATTCCGACGACGGCGACCGTCGCGAACAGGGCCAGTGCGGCACCGCCCAGTACCGGTGGCGGGATGGAGGCGACGACGGCCGCCGTCTTCGGCAGCAGACCGAGCAGAATCATGATGCCGCCCGCGCTGGCGACCACCCACCGACTACGCACACCGGTCAGTCGGACCAGGCCGACGTTCTCCGAGAAAGCCGTGTACGGGAACGAGTTGAACGTGCCGCCGATGACGGTGGCGACTCCATCGGCCCGCAGCGTGGCAGCGATGTCGTCCTTCTTGATGCGCTTGCCGACGATCTCACCCGTCGCATAGACACTGCCGGTGGTTTCGACCGCGATGATGAGCATGACGACGATCATCGAAATGATGGCGACGACACTGAATTTGGGCACACCGAACAGGAAGGGCTGGGTGAATCCGACCCACGATGCTTCCGCGGTGCCGTCGAAGTTCATGTCCCCCAACATGAATGCGACGGCACTGCCGATGACCAGACCGAGCAAGACGGCGATGGTGGCCATGAAGCCCTTGAAGAACCGTTGGATCAGCACGATGATCAGCAGCGTGCCGATCGCGTACGCCATCCATCGACCGTTGGTCGGATCCTGTTCGTGTGTCGCAGGATTGGTCACCGCATCGTTGACCGCTACCGGCAGCAACGCGACGCCGATGATCGTGATGACAGTTCCGGTCACCACCGGTGGGAAGAAGCGCAGCAGCCTACTGAAGTACGGTGCCATGAAGAACGTGACCAGACCGGCGACGATGACGGCACCGTAGACGTACAGCAACCCCTCGGTGCCGCCGCCGTTGGCCATTGCGATCGCGATCACCGGCGACACACCGGCAAACGTGACGCCCTGCAGAAGTGGGAGCCGGACACCGATCTTCCAGAACCCGACCGACTGAATGATCGACGCGATACCGCAGGTGAACAGGTCCGCGTTGATGAGATGGATCAGTTGTTCGTTGGTCAGCCCGATTGCACTGCCGATGATGATCGGTACGAGAACGGCACCGGCGTAGAACGCGACCACGTGCTGAAACCCGTACGCCGCCAATTTCGGAACAGGGAGCACTTCGTCGACGGGATGGACGCGCTTACGTGTGATGGGCTTGACGGACATCGGTGGGCACCTCGCGGACGCAACAGGGTGGATTCCTGCGACGCTGCAGGAGAAGTGCACCAAGAATCGGTCATTGCGACCGCCGCCGCCAGTCGAGCGAGCACAAAGTTTCCGCCGCGCTCGAGGCGCGTGTTGTGCGATCATCCAAGACTCGGCAGTACGACTGAAGGAGCGACGATGTCCGACGCTGTCGTGGGAGTGGTCCTGGCCGCAGGTGCCGGAACGCGATACGGATCGCCCAAAGTGCTCGCGCACGACGGATTGTGGCTTCGCACGGCTGTGCAGGCACTGACCGATGGTGGTTGTGACCAGGTGATCGTTGTGCTGGGCGCAGTCGACGTGACTGTGCCCGATGGCGCGACCGCTGTACACGCTCCCCACTGGGAACAGGGAATGAGCGCATCGTTCACCGCCGGCTTGGCGGCCGCATCGGACGCGGAGTACGTGGTGGTTCACGTGGTCGACACACCCGACGTCGGACCGGAGGTCGTCCACGCCGTTCTCGACGCCGCACCGCGGACGGGTCTGGCGAGGGCAGTGTTCGACGGCCGCCCAGGTCATCCGGTCGTTCTGGCGCGTCGACACCTCGAGGCAGCTGCGGCATCGGCGTCGGGAGACTCCGGGGCGCGGGACTTCCTGCGGGGAAGGGACGACGTGATCGCCGTCGAATGTTCGCAATGGGCAACGGGAATCGACCACGACTACCGGTAGCTACCGAATGTCGGCAACGATCGTCTCGGTCACGCCGTCGAACTGGTGACCACCGGTCGGCAACTCGATCACTGTCGCCGACGGCAGAGCCTTCGAGTTCATTGCCAGATGCGACACGGGGACGACCTCGTCGTCTCGGCAGTGCAGCAACGTCAGGTCGGTCCGCGGCTCGCCGGTGAGCGCGTACTGCGCCACGTCCCAGCCCTGCGGACTCCAGTCCGGCATGGCCAGCAGCGTGGCTCGCTCCGGATGGGCGCGCATCGTTTCGGCCAGGACCCGAACCACGATCGTGGCTCCGAAAGAATGCGCGACAACGCGGTCCGCAGGTCCTGCGTCGTCGAGCAGCTTCCGAACCGGCACAGCCCAGGCCTCGTAACCCATATCGCTGTCGGACAGTTCCGGCATGACCAGGTCCAGGCGCAGCGCCTCAGCCAACCCCTGCGCCAGCTCGGTGTCGTCGACGTAGCCGCCGGCACCGTGAACGAACAGAAGTCGGCCGACCATGCTGAGATCCTCTCCTCGACAACGCTGTCGTAGAAGGAGACCATCGAACGGGTTCCCTCGTGCGCGTTTTACGTACCTGGAGGGGCGCAAAACGCGCACGAGGGTAGACCGGCATTCCTGGAGACGGTGGTCGCGGGTGTACTTTCGCGACCCCACCGGCCACTTCTTCGAGATGCTGACGCGCTCGTACCTGGCCGAACCGGGCGAGTCTGTACCGTGACGGTTGTGGCCGAACAGCAGCACGTTTCGATGACGAGGGCGGCATACGACACCGTCGCAGAAAGCTACGCGGACCTGGTTCGCGACGAGCTGGACGGCAAGCATCTGGAACAGGCGTTGCTGGCCACATTCGCCGAGCGTGTCGACGCTGGGGACGTAGTCGACGTGGGATGCGGATCGGGGCGCGTCGCGGGCCATCTACGACGCCTGGGTCTGAGCATGACCGGAATCGATCTGTCGCCCAGCATGATCGACGTTGCGCGTCGTGAATTTCCGGACGTGCGTTTCGTCGTCGGCGCGATGCAGTCGCTCGACATGGGCGACTGCACCGTCTCGGGAATCGTCGCCTGGTATTCGATCATCCACACCCCGCCGGCCCAGCTGCCGCAGGTGTTTGCCGAACTGCACCGGGTGCTGCGGCCGGATGGACTGCTGCTGTTGGCATTTCAATCCGGGGACGAGCGAGTCCGACTGGAACAGGTGTACGGACACTCGGTCTCGTACGACGCGTATCGACTGGACCCCGACGCCATTGCACAGATGGTTGTCGACGCCGACTTCGAGCTGGACATCCGTGTGCACCGGGCTCCGGTGGGATACGAATCGACGCCGCAGGCATTTCTGATGGCGCGCAAACGAACATCGTGACATCTCGAGACCGATAGCGCGGGAACGCGACAGGCATTGGCGCTGATGTCCTACTGGCTACCGCATCGATCGGTAAGATCTGCCCGATGTGCTCACCCCGTCCACGCGTTCTGTTCGTCACCGACTTGGCGTATCTGTCTAAGGGCCGACGCTACTGCGACGAAGACATCTTTTTGTCTTCGCAGCTCCGTGAGTGGGTCGACATCGCGCTGTGTCACCCGCTCGATGCGCTGGCACTGATGGATGGCTTCGATGCTGTCGTCGTCCGGAACTCCGGACCTGTGCTGGGATACCAGGAAGCTTTCGACGCGTTTGCTCGCCGTGCGCGCGAGAACGGCACGAAGATTTTCACCCAGTTGACCGGCAAAGGCGACCAGAGAGGCAAGCAGTACCTGGTCGATCTTTTCGCAGATGGTTTTCCGGTCATACCTACCGTCGACGATCCGCGGGGCGTCTCGCGCTTACCCGAGGTGAATACCTATGTGGTGAAACCGAAATGGGGTGCCGACTCGATCGGCATGCGTCAGATCGGACGCGCCGAACTGTCGGAAGTCGAGCCGGGCACATTGATTCAGCCGCGGATCGATTTTGTCTACGAAGTGTCGTTCTACTTCATCGGCCGCACAGTGCAATACGCCCTGTACGCCCCGGACCCCGGCCGACGTTGGGAGTTGGAGCCGTACTCGAGTACTGCTCAGGACGAAGAGTTCGCGCAACGTTTCGTCGACTGGAACGACATCGACCACGGAATCACGCGGGTGGACGCATGCCGCACCGTCGACGGAACGCTGCTGTTGGTCGAGCTCGAAGACCTGAACCCGTACCTCTCACTCGACCGGCTGCCCGAAACGGCGCGTCGACACTTCGTGAACAACATGGCGGACGCGATCGTAGCGCTCTGTGCTCAACCGTAGCGGGCGAAAACAGTCGTGATTCTCGGACCGAACGACGCGGTATCGCGTCGCCCCTCGCGAATCGTGGTGGCAGGAACATCCGGTTCCGGTAAGACCACGTTGTCGGCTCGTCTCGGATCGATTCTGGGAATCGAACACATCGAGATCGACAGCCTCTATCACGGGCCTGACTGGACGCCCCGTGCCACGTTCGAGCAGGACGTGAAGGAGTTCATCGCCCGCCCGGCCTGGGTCACCGAGTGGCAGTACAGCGTGGTGCGCGATCGTCTCGTCGATCGCGCGGATCTGATGTTGTGGCTCGATCTGCCTCGTCGAACGGTGATGCGGCAGATCGTGATTCGAACGGTGCGTCGACGGCTGGGTCGAACAGTGCTGTGGAACGGCAACTTCGAGCCACCGCTGCATCGCATATTCTTCGATCGCGAGCACGTCGTTCGGTGGGCCTGGAACACGCATCGTCTGACGGCCGAGCGAGTACGGCGACTGAACGTGCGCCGACCGGACCTGATGATCGTGCGATTCCGATCGCACGCAGAAGTGAACAGATGGCTGGCCGATCGACTGGTTCCGGCGGCGAGATTCTGAACCGCGTCTGTCAGCAGTTGAGTCGGTCGGCAAGGGACTCGATCGAGTCTGCGCTGTAGGTCCACTCGGCTTCGGGAGCAAGGTCGAACGTCTGCGTCGGGCCGTGTTCCAGCGGGCGGGCGACGAATGCGGTGGCGAAGCCACAGTCGGCTGCGGCGGCGAGGTCGCTGTTGTGGGCGGCAACCATCATGCACTCGTCGGGACGGAGCCCGAGGATGTCCGCGGTACGCAGGTAGGCGTCGGGCATGGGCTTGTACGCCTGCACCGGTTCTGCGCCGAGGATGGCGTCCCAGGGAAGGCCGGCATTCTTGGCCATGTCCAGCAGCAGAGAGATGTTGCCGTTCGAGAGCGGTGCTACGACGAACTCGGTGCGCAGCCGCGTGAGCCCGGGAACGGAATCGGGCCACGGCTCCAGTCGATGCCACGCGAAATTGAGTGCGGTCGTGGCGTCCGCATCCAGGTCGATCTCGAACTCGGAGAGCACCGTTCGCAGGGACTCCAGGTGCAGTACGTCCAACCGAGTGAAAGGTCGCCCACCGGACCGCACCTGTTCCATGGCCGGTTGATAGAGGCTCCGCCACCGATCGGCAAACCGATAGCTGTCGACTCCCGGACCGCAGATTTCGGAGACCTCGCGGGCAATGCTCGTGCGCCAATCGACGACGGTGCCGAAGACGTCGAACAGCAGCGCTCTCAACGCTTCTTCTTCTTTTTCTTCTTGTCCGCCGGATGTCCTACCGCAGACAGGATGGCTCCGGCCAACGGAATGAGAAGGAAGAAAAGCCACTTCTGGTCGAAATCGGTGAGAAAGAACAGAGCAAGTGATCCGAAGATGACGATCGGCATCACCACTGCAGCCCAATCGATTCCGCGGTCCTTCACGACCGGTGCGTCGGTGTCGGATCGTGCGAGCGACGCAGTGCCGGACGCGGTGGGGAGGTCGACGAATACCGATTCGAGCTGTCCACGCGTCGTCGCGGAAGCGATTGTGGCACTGCGCTCGTCGAATTCGGGAACCGTCAGGCGGCCCTCGCTGAAGTGCTGACCCAGCACATCGAGGGCCTTCTCCCGATCAGCGGTACCGATACGTATTTCCGGAAGCTCGGACATTGCTACAGGGTAGCGCTATCCGCGCCGCCGTTCGATGCCGAAAGTCGCCCGGGGGTCGATCCGTTCGGCATCGAACGTCGGTGTCACTTGATTTCTGCGAGGACGGTGCCTTGGGTGATGGCGTCGCCTGCGGTGACGCTCAGGCCGGTGATGGTGCCTGCTTTGTGGGCGGTGACGGGGTTTTCCATTTTCATCGCTTCCAGGACAGCGACGAGGTCCCCGGCGGCGACTTCCTGGCCTTCGTCGACGGCGACTTTGACCACGGTGCCCTGCATCGGTGCGGTGACCGAGTCACCGGAGGCTGCGCCGGCTCCGGCACCGCCACGGGTGCGGGCCTTGGGCTTGCGCCGTACCGCACCGGCATTCCCGCCGCTGCCACCGCCGAGGGTGAGCTCGCCCGGGAGGGAGACCTCGACGCGTCGGCCCCCGACCTCGACGATGACGGACTGCCGCGGCAGGACCTCGTCGTCGTCGATCGGTTGCCCGGCGGTGAACGGGGGAACCTGGTTGTCCCATTCGGTTTCGATCCACCGGGTGTGCACCGAGAAGGAGTCACCGTCACCGATGAACGCCGGATCGGAGACCACCGCAGCGTGGAACGGGATCACCGTCGCCAACCCGTCGACGGTGAACTCGGCCAACGCCCGACGCGAACGAGCGAGGGCTTCCTCGCGGGTGGCTCCGGTGACGATGAGCTTGGCGAGCATCGAATCGAACTGGCCGCCGATCACACTGCCGGATTCGACACCGGAATCGACGCGGACACCCGGGCCGGAGGGGGCGGTGAAGGTGGTGACCGGGCCGGGGGCCGGCAGGAACCCACGCCCGGCGTCTTCACCGTTGATCCGGAACTCGAACGAATGCCCCCGCGGTTCGGGGTCTTCGGTGATCGTCAGTTCTTCGCCGTTGGCGATGCGGAACTGCTGCAGCACCAGGTCGATGCCGGAGGTTTCCTCGGTGACGGGATGCTCGACCTGCAGCCGGGTGTTGACCTCCAGGAACGAGACCAATCCGTCTTGGCCGACGAGGTATTCCACGGTCCCGGCACCGTAGTAGCCGGCTTCGAGGCAGATGGCTTTGGCGCTCGAGTGGATTTCTTTGCGTTGGGCGTCGGTCAGGAACGGGGCGGGTGCTTCTTCGACGAGTTTCTGGAAGCGGCGTTGCAGGGAGCAGTCGCGGGTGCCGGCGACGATGACGTTGCCGTGTTGGTCGGCGATGACCTGGGC
>NZ_JBFBKN010000027.1:0-51650 GCF_040702225.1 Rhodococcus sp. NPDC080181 | reverse complement strand
GAACGATGTCCGTCGAGGCGAAGGCCGACACATCACATGAAAGACAGCCATCGGCGTCAGAGCGGAAACGAGTCATACCTTCCACCTCGACGAACAACTCCAGTATCACTGAGCGGAACTTCGACCCCTGCTACGAAGTTCCGCTCACGTGGTCGCCAGGCTAGGGTTACCTATCCATGCCCGCTCGGTGAAAGAGATCGAAGTGAAACGTCTGCTCGTCGCCACCGCCCTCGTAGCAGTCGCAGCCCTGACCACCGTCGCGTGCGGCGACAGCGGCGGGCAGACACCGAGCACCGTCACCCCTCCCACCTCCAGCACCGACGCGGCATCGGACGCACCGGGCCCCACCGGCATTCCCGACGGGATGGGTTCGGGTGCCGCCGACGGCGAGTTCCCGCGCACCGTCGGGCATTTCGGCGGATCCACCGACATCCCCGCCGAACCGAAGAAGATCGTGGTGATCGCCACCGGCCAGCTCGACGCCGCATTGACCCTGGGCGTGATCCCCACCGGTGCCGCCTACGGCGACGGAGCCGATCTGGTGCCCGACTACATCAGCTTCTCGTTCCCCCAGTACGCGGACCAACTGACGCAGATGGCAGATCTGGGCAACCGCCAGAGCGTCGACATCGAGGCCGTCGCCGCCGCCGAACCCGACCTCATCCTGGCCAACAAGACCGGCTCGGAAGACATCTACCCGACCCTGTCGGCCATCGCGCCGACCGTACTGACCGAGGGCACCGGCGTGAACTGGAAGCAGGACTTCCTTCTTCTCGCGGACGCACTGGGACGCACCGAGCAGGCGCAAGGGTTCCTGGACACATTCGCGTCCGACGCTCGCGCACTGGGTGATTCGGTCTCCAACGGCGGCGGATCCGGGGGCGCTCCGACGGTGTCGTTCGTCCGCTTCACCGCAGACCGGGCCCGCGTGTTCGGCGTCGCGTCGTTCGCGGGATTCATCGCCTCGGACGCTGGGCTGGCGCGCCCGCCCAGCCAGCAATTCGACAAGACCTCGCAGGACTTCAGCGAGGAAGAGATCCAGTTGGCGAACGCCGACTGGGTATTCGTCTCCAGCCAGGACGCGGAAGCCGATTCGAGCGCTGCGTCGTACACCACCAATCCATTGTGGACCGGGATGAGCGCGGCAACGCAGAACCACATCGTGCGCGTCGACGACGACCCGTGGTACCTCAACGCCGGCCCCACGGCGGCGACCATCGTGCTCGACGGCCTGAGAAACGCTCTGCAAAGCTGACCCCCATGTGAGTGGCACTTCGTAACAGGCTACGAAGTTCCACTCACATCGAGCAGATAGGTTGCACACAACTTAACTGTGCGCTACCGTTCTTCTCGTGACCAACGAACTCGCACTCGATCGTCAGGTGTGCTTCGCGCTGTACTCCGCATCGCGGGCTACGACCGCGGTGTACCGCCCGATGCTCGACGAGCTCGGCGTCACGTATCCGCAGTACCTGGTCCTGCTGGTGCTGTGGGAGAAGGACGGGCGCGGCGTCAAGGAGATCTGCGCCGAACTCGACCTCGACACCGGCACTCTCTCGCCGATGCTCAAGCGACTCGAAGGTCTCGGTTTCATCGAGCGTCGACGACTGAGCACCGACGAACGCCGGGTCGAGATCCACCTCACCGAGACCGGTAGCGCCATGCGCGCGAAGGCACTCGACCTCCCCCGCAAGCTGGCCGAGAAGACCGGCATGGGAGTCGACGATCTCGTCAGGCTCAAGGAATCGCTCGACGCATTGACGAGCGCTCTGCATCACACCGATTCGCGCACGACAGAAGGAGAATCATGAAGACCATCTACACCGCCGAAGCTCTCGCCACCGGCGAAGGACGCAACGGCCACGCCCGCACCTCCGACGGACGTCTCGACCTCGATCTCGCCATCCCGGAGGCCATGGGCGGCAGCGGAAACGGCACCAACCCCGAGCAGCTGTTCGCAGCCGGCTACGCCGCGTGCTTCCACTCCGCACTGCAGATGGTGGCGCGTCAGGACAAGGCCGACGTCACCGACTCGGCCGTCGGCGCTCGCGTCGACATCGGACCCAACGACGCAGGCGGCTTCCAGCTCGCAGTCACCCTCGAGGTGACTCTGCCGAACCTGAGCCGCGAGAACGCCCAGGCCCTGGCCGACAAGGCCCATCAGGTCTGCCCGTACTCCAACGCCACCCGCGGCAACATCGACGTCACCGTCACCGTCACCGAAGACGAGTAAGAGGAAACACCATGAAGGCACACGAAATTCACCTCGCGTCCCGCCCAGAAGGCTGGCCGACCGAAGACAACTTTCGCGCGGAGGTCGTCGACCTTCCCGAACTGCAGGACGGGCAGATCCTCGTTCGCAACATCGTGATGTCGGTCGATCCGTACATGCGTGGTCGGATGAACGACGTGAAGTCGTACGTCCCGCCGTTCCAGCTCGATGCGCCGCTCGACGGCGGTGCCGTCGGCGAGGTCGTCGAATCCAAGGCCGACGGTTTCGCAGCCGGCGACGCTGTTGTGCACGGCAAGGGATGGCGCGATCTTGCGATCGTCCCGGCGAACGGCGCAAGCAAGGTCGACCTCTCGGCCGCGAAGGCGTCTGCATACCTGAGCGCACTGGGAATGACCGGAACGACGGCGTACGCCGGTCTGACCGAAGTTGCCTCGTTCAAGGAGGGTGACGTCGTCTTCGTCTCCGGCGCTGCCGGAGCAGTCGGGTCACTCGTCGGCCAGATCGCCAAGGCGCTCGGCGCTTCTCGCGTCATCGGCAGTGCCGGGTCTCCCACCAAGGTCGCCCGCTTGCTCGAGCTCGGGTTCGACGCGGCATTCGACTACCACGACGGCCCTGTCGCCGAACAGCTGCGCAAGGCGGCACCGGACGGCATCGACGTGTACTTCGACAACGTCGGCGGCGAGCACCTCGAAGCCGCCATCGGTTCGATGAACAAGCACGGCCGAATTGCCATGTGCGGAGCCATCGCTCAGTACAACTCCACCGAGCCGACTCCCGCTCCACGCAACCTCGCGCTGGCGATCGGCAAAGAGCTGACACTCAAGGGCTTCATCGTCGGTTCGTATGCGCACCTCACCGAAGAATTCCGCGCGAAGATGACGGAATGGCTCGCAAGCGGCGCAATCGAATTCGACGAAACGATCGTCGAAGGCCTCGACAATGCTCCGGCCGCCTTCATCGGACTGATGAAGGGCGAGAACACCGGCAAGATGGTCGTCACCATCTAGATCGGACCAGCACGGCGTCACCGCAATCCACACCCCGGTCGGGAGTTCCGACCGGGGTGTTTCCATGCGCGTACCGATTACAGTCGTTGCATGCCTGCCGCCCCACTTCCGTTGCGCGACGGCCTCGACCCCACCAGGGTGAGGATGCCCGACGTCGCGACCGGCGCAACGGTGCTCGAGTATCTGTGTGACCGCTTCCCGCAGGATGCGGCCAGGCTGACCGAAAAGGTGTCCGGCGGGGAGGTCGTCGATGCGACGGGCGTACCGATCGACGCGTCGACGATCGCCGGCCCGCGCGCGGACATATATCTCTACCGTGACCCGCCGGTGGAATCGGCCGTGCCGTTCTCCCTCGATGTGCTGCACCGCGACGAGAACCTGCTCGTGGTGGACAAGCCGCACTTTCTCACCACGACGCCGCGAGGCGCGTACATCGCACGCTCGGCGTTGGTCCTGCTCCGCCGCCGGTTCGACCTACCCGAGCTGAGCCCGGCGCACCGTCTGGACAGGCTGACGGCAGGCGTTCTCGTGTTCACCGTCAGACAGCAGGCTCGCCGGCCGTACCAGGAGCTGTTCGCTCAGCGCACGATCACCAAGCAGTACGACGCCATCGCCCCACTCGCTCGCGAGCTCCGGTTCCCGATGACGGTGCGCAGTCGAATCGTCAAGGAGCGCGGCGTTCTTCAGGCCGTTGAGGTACCGGGCGAACCCAATGCCGAGACACGCGTCGAACTGGTCGACACTCTCGGGTCGTTCGGTCGATATCGGTTGCACCCGCGCACCGGGAAAACGCATCAACTTCGGGTTCATCTGTGCTCGTTGGGAATCCCGATCGTCGGAGACAACTTCTACCCGTCGTTCCGCGAGGTCGCCGACGACGATTACTCCGATCCGCTCCGCCTACTGGCTCGCTCCATCGAGTTCGTCGATCCGCTCAGCGGCGTGGTTCGACGGTTCGAGAGCAATCGGAGTCTCGATCCTCCGGCAGCGCAACCGATCCCGTAATTCTGGCTATCTCGTCGGCTCGGACGGTGATGCGGTGCGAGATGACCGCGAGCGCGAACAGGCCGACCGCCACATTCCCCAGCGCAGCGAACCCTTCCTGAGCGAAATCCACGAGCGCGTTGAGCAAAGTGAACACCAGTGCGGACACGCGGAGAGTGCGCAACGGCCACAGGGGACCGTCCGTTCGCCACCGCAGCATCGCCGGAAGCGCCGTGGCGAATGTGATGCAAGCACTGACGAACAGGATGCCGCTGGCGATGCCCATCCTGTCGACGTCGATCGTCAGGTCTCGGCGATCGATGAGCAGGTCACCCAAGACGAGTTCGACGATCCCGAACACGACTCCCGCCCCGGAGATCAGGACCAGTCCCCAGCCGACGACGGGAACCCAACGGGGACTGGTGAAGAACGCGGGAATCAGCCGTGGAACGAACTGGCGCATCGAGTGGGTACGCGATGTCGACCGGCGGCAGGTGCCGAGCAACAATCTGATTCCGGCTACGGTGTCCCGGTCGGCTCCGTCCGACTCCGCTCGCGCAACCATCCGCAGCGCCCAGTCGCGCCGATGCTCGGGAAGACCGTGCGCGACGCCATCCGCGGCGATCGCGGCCGCATTCGCCAGCGACTCGTCCCGCGACGGCCTGCGGAACTCCCGCACGATCCTGCTGAACACCAACAGCAGCACCACCAGGACGTACATGATCTCCGACGACGGGCCGTAGAAGTAATCATTGTCCTTGGTGACGAACTTGCCGACCTCGTCGAGAAACAACCCGAACCCGATTCCGCCGAGCACCACGGTGAAGACCCGAACGCCGAACCCGATGAACATCCACCCGATCAGCAGAGCCAGCATCATCGCCGCCCCGCCGTACAGGGCGTGCGCGATGTGCAGCGACTTGCCACCGACCTGCGGGTAGTGAGTGAGTTCCAAATACGCCCTGGTGACCAGAATCGTGGCAATGGCCACCACCATGAAGGCCTCGGACGCGGAACTGCCGTAGGCATCGCGGACCACGCCGGTACGTTGCGGGTGCCCCGGACGAGCGATCATGAACCGAGTATGAGCTTCCCGCCGTCGCCTCCGGGCTGTTTTCGCCTCTGCATTCCCGCGCGCCACATGGGGCGACTTGACAAATTCGTTTGCCGAAACTGCAATGGATCGATGACGGACGCAGAAACCACCCTCGACGAGCTCATCGCCGGCCTCGGCCCCCGCCTCAAGCGCATCCGGATGGAAAAGAACACCACCCTCGCCGCGCTGTCCGACACCACCGGAATTTCGATCAGCACGCTCTCACGGCTCGAATCCGGTGACCGCAAACCCAGTCTCGAACTGCTGTGGCCGATCGCCCGCGCGCATCAGATGGCGCTCGACGATCTGGTGACGACTCCCCCCGTCGCCGATCCCCGGGTACGCACCACAGCCACCGTGCGCGAGAACGTCACCATCCTTCCGCTGACGCTCCGCCCCGGCGGACTGCAGGCCTTCAAACTGCTGATTCGTCCGGACGACAAGGAGCCGCGCCCGCGGGTGCACGAGGGGTACGAGTGGTTCTACGTTCTCGACGGCACCCTGAGACTTATTCTCGGCGAACACGATCTGACGATGAAGGCCGGTGAGGCCGCCGAATTCGACACCCGGGTACCGCACTGGTTCGGCGCTGTCGGTAACCGACCGGTCGAGCTGCTGAGCCTGTTCGGACCTCAGGGCGAGCGCATGCACGTCCGCGCGAAACCGACTGTATGAAAAGTCATGTCGGTGTGAGACAGTGAAGCCCGCTCGACGCAGAATCCACTCGGTCATCCGCACCGACAACACCATCTCGAGGAAAAAGATGACCGACAGACTGCCCGATTCACCCGCCTCTCGTACCGACGTCGACATCGCGACCGGAGTGCTCATCGGGATCCACGGCGGCTCGGTGGCCGACGCCATCGACGAGTTGTTCACCACGGCGAAGAATCACCGGATAAGTCTGTTCGAGCTCTCCCGCACGCTGATCACTGTCGCCGAGGGGCGCGACGTCGAGCAGTCCACGACGACTGACGCGGTGTACTCGGTGTGGGGTTCGGCGCTGGGCCGGCGTGGAGCCGAGACCACGTTCGGCTTGGTCACCGGTTCCGCCGCAGTCTGATTCGGGCGCTCGCTATCCGCGGACTGCCGGGTCGGTCCGCAGTTCCGGGAATCGAGCCGTCATCGCGTCGATGTGCCGATACATCTCGTAGAGCTCGGTGCGGAGAGTGGATGCCTCGGACTCGAATTGCCTCGCGCGAGATTCGGCACGATCGGCGCGAGCCCGAAATGCTTTGGATTGCGCTATTTCGATGGCCGCCGAACACGTCCGAATGTGTTCGGCCAGTCCTCGCGCGAACACTCTCGCCTGGGCAAGATTGACGTCGTAATTGTCGTCGCGCGGTAACGGTGCGCCGTTCGCTGTGCCCATGAAATGAAGTCGCCCTCGGTCGTCGGCCTCGATATCCTCCGACGAACTCTACGCTCGGATTCGAGCGACCCGTTCGAGAACCGCCCCTCCGAGAATCGCCATCACCCGAAGACGAGTGCCAACACCACCGACGCAGAGGTGGCAACGATGGCAAGGACAATGGTTGCTGCGATCGCACGTTGCCGGACGGTGCGGTAACCAGACGTCTTCAACCCGTCGTCGGCATCGTCCTCGTCGGCGGTACGCGCGGCATAGAAGTCGTCGGAGTCGACTCCGTCCTCGTCGAAATACACGACATCGCGCGGTGGGATCCAGCTCTGCCCATTGGCTGCGATTGCGGCTCCCAGTCGCTCCAGGCGCATCTGAGCCCGCACCGGATACCAATCCGAGGGCGCATGGATGGGGAGCGCTCGGGCGAGCATCAGCGGCGACCGGTACTGCTTCTGCAGTGCCGCGAACGCAGCCGACGCCGTCGGATCGTCGTCTGCCTTGTCGGTCAGAAACCACACGGCACCGGCCGCCGCACGATCACCGAGAAGGAGATATGTGTACGCGAGCAGTTCCAGAACCGCCGGCGACGACGGGTTGCGCGGCAAGGCGTCGAGGAGCCCGTTTCGTGCGGCGTTGGTGTCTCCACGTGCGAGATCGGCTTGCGCGCGAGCGATCACATCCACCTGTCGAGCCTAACGTTGCAATCGAGCGCCGTCACGGGACAATGAATACTCCGCAGACGACAAAGCCCCTCTCGACCGAAGTCGAGAGGGGCTTTGTCAGTGCTTGTCGATCACAACCGTGGTGGCCAGGGCCGGGATCGAACCGGCGACCTTCCGCTTTTCAGGCGGACGCTCGTACCAACTGAGCTACCTGGCCGGGCGGCACCGGTGAAACAATGCCATCGCAATTTCGGCGCTTTCACACCGATTCTGCGACCCTGACGGGACTCGAACCCGCGACCTCCGCCGTGACAGGGCGGCGCGCTAACCAACTGCGCCACAGGGCCTTGCTGTTGTTGCCGCGCTATTTCTAGCGCACCAACTCTCCGAACTGCAAATCTGCTTCTCGCCGGAGCGAGATGAAGAATGCTGTACTGCACATCGGATTGTCAATCCGATGCTTTCCTGCGTACCCCCTACGGGATTCGAACCCGCGCTACCGCCTTGAAAGGGCGGCGTCCTAGGCCGCTAGACGAAGGGGGCCCGCCGAATTGCTTCGACGCTACCCTCAACGGCGTTCCGTTGGGAGCTGGGATAGCTTAGGACACTTTCGCTGTAAATCTCAAACCGGCAGGTCAGAGGCAGTTTTTGCCTCGTTTTCGCCGAACTGCTCCCACCCGTGGAGTTCGAACTCGGCCAACCAACTATCCGACGCCATGGCAAGGAGCACGATCTCGACGGACTCCTCGAACCGCTCGCGTAGATCTGCGTTGTCGGCCACCAGATCCGACATGTAACGCTGACCCGCCATCGACGCGGCGAGTACCCGCACGAACTTGGCCGCGTCGAACTGCGGCTTGAGGTCTCCCATCGCCAGCGCTCTCTCGGCCTGCGCGTACCCCTGAGCGCCCCACACCCGGCCACCACCGGAGTGCACCTCCGCGTAGAACTCGGGCTCGACGATCAGCCGGAATTCTGCACGCACGATCACATCGTTCTGAAAGTTCTGCGCGATGTCGTCGACGATTCCCTTGATGACGTAAAAGGGATGCGCGGTCGAATCCGCCCATTTCTCGGAGATTGCGACATAACGGTCGAGTCCGGCCGCGAGCACCGCTCGGGCCAGGTCTTCCTTGGACTGAAAATGGAAGTACATCGCCCCCTTGGTGGCGTTCGATCCTTCCAAGATGGTGTTGACGGACGCAGCCGCATATCCGCGCTTGGCGAATTCCGCCGCCGCTGCCTCGACGATTGCCGCCCGGGTCCGCCGTGCGCGCTCCTGTTGTGCCATTTACTCCGTGCCTCCGAGCCCAAGCGCCCTGCATATCCACAGGTAGTACAAGTAGAGAGTACTTCACCCGAACGACACGCGACTCGACTCACCTGCGGTCCGCTACGACGCGTGCAGCCGACAGAAAATTCGGTTGGGTAACTGAAACAAGCCGAATGGTATTGTTCACCCGGCTCGAGTGCGCTGCAGGGGGTGCGCACTCGAGCCGCTCACGTACGTCCGCTCGGGCCAGGTCGGCACCGCCGTTCGAGCCACAACGCCGATACCGAGCATGCGTACGAATTCCGCCGAATGGCCGCCGGTCTCCCAGAGCCGGAAAGCAGTTGAATATCGAATTACATTCTGCACGAGCATCTCTCGAGGCACCTTCGTTTGCACCGCTCCTTAGCGCATGAAAACTGTTGCTGATCAATCGAATACGGCAAACCCGCTCCGTGAGGTCACCAAAAGCACTGTCTCATAATCGATATCAGCGGCGAAACGGTAACGGTTTCGACACATTCTCGGAATAGCCGAAGACGTAGACCACCTCGGGCATAGCGTGATGCGCATCACACATGATGCTTCGGCCGATCGGGGACGGGTGCACGCCATGAATCTATCGATCCGCGTATGTCGTTCGATGACAGTACTACTCGTGTCGTCGGCCTTGACGTTGTCGACCGCGCACACCGTCGCCGCCGACCCACTGACGAACTTCCTCGATCCCGTCGCCGATCCCGCCCTCTACCTGCCGACCCCACTCGGCGAGCCGTTCTTCGACCCGCCGGCAGGATTCGAGGAGCTCCCGCCCGGATCGGTTCTCGGCACCCGACGCGTGAGCGTGGGGCCGCTGTTCACCCCGGTCATATCGACCCAGATCCTCTACCGCACAAGCGATTCCAAAGACCGACCCGTCGCTGCGGCGACGACCGTCATCGTGCCCGACGCACCCTGGGCCGGTCCCGGCACGCGTCCCGTCGTCGCGTACAACATGGCCATCAACTCACTGGGCAACACCTGTGCACCGTCGTGGACCCTGCCCCGAGGTATCGCCCGGGAGATTCCAGCGGTGCAGGCGTTCCTCGCCAAGAATTATGCAGTGGTCGTCACCGATCACGAGGGTCCTCGGCAGGCGTACGCGGCCGGGCGCATGGCCGGCCATGCGGTGCTCGACGCGTTGCGCGCGATGGTGCGCCTCCCCGAACTCGGGTTGCCCGCGTCCTCCCCGATTGCCGTCACAGGCTATTCGGGCGGGGCGATCGCCACCGGATGGGCCGCTCAACTCGCCCCGTCGTACGCGCCGGAGGTCAATCTGGTGGGCGCGGCCTTCGGCGGTCCACCGACCGACTACCGGATTCTGCTGACGTCGATGAACGGCAACGTCGCGTCGACGCTGTTCCTGTCCGCAGCGCTCGGAGTTGCCCGCGAGTATTCCGAGATGTTCTCCCTGATGAACGCCAACGGACTGCGTCTGGCGACCGTGGCCAAAGATCTCTGCATCACACTGCTCGCTCCCGGCGGACTGGTGGCACCGATACCGGCCCAGGCCCTCTCGGACGTGCCGAACGTCGACCGGACCGAGATCGCCGAACGCATCATCGCCGCGACCCGGATGGGCGGTGATCTCGCCCCCACCGTGCCCACGATGATCTACCAGGGCCGTCAGGAATTCTGGATCCCCCGGGAAGGTGCGGAAACGCTGTACGACGAGTGGTGCGCACACGGTGCCGACGTACGCCTCGAGGAGTACTTCGGTGAACACCTCGTCGTCGCGATCAGCGGCATTCCCGGTGCGTACTCCTGGATCGACGACCGCCTGGCCGGTATCCCCGCGCCGCAAGGCTGCAGCAGTTTCGGGCGCTGACCCCCGAAACGCGGTGCCGGGGGTGCATGACCGACACGGCTGCACTGCCCATTACACTTTCGATCCGCGCCCCTATAGCTCAGTTGGTAGAGCTACGGACTTTTAATCCGCAGGTCGTAGGTTCGAGTCCTACTGGGGGCACCACACACCCTTCCGCCGAACTGCATTCGGCGGCACCCGGTCCGTACACTCGGGGTAACGATCGGCCCGTCCGCAGCGACGTGCAGGGAGAACTGCAGCAGTCGCGAAGATCCCCACATCGGCCGATGTCGGTCGTCACGACTGCTCGAACAGCAAGTGAACAGCCGCGACACGGTTCACACCGAACCTACGGTGCCGTAAGCTGGACCGGTCGTACGCAATCTATGGAGGCGATCTAATGGCGAGGGATCTGACACAGCTCGAGCTTCTGCAAGAGCTGGTGCCCACTGCCGAGGACAACGTGAACCGTCACATTTCGATGGCGCGCGAATGGCATCCCCACGACTACGTGCCGTGGGACGAAGGCCGCAACTTCGCCGCCCTCGGCGGCAAGGACTACGACCCGGAGCAGTCCAAGCTCTCCGACGTCGCGCAGGCCGCGATGATCACCAACCTGCTCACCGAGGACAATCTGCCGTCCTACCACCGTGAGATCGCCGAGAACTTCTCCCAGGACGGTGCCTGGGGAACCTGGGTCGGCCGCTGGACCGCCGAAGAGAACCGCCACGGCATCGTCATGCGCGACTACCTCGTCGTCACCCGAGGCGTCGACCCCGTCGCCCTCGAAGAAGCCCGCATGATCCACATGACCAACGGCTTCGCCTCGCCCGCAGGTTCGCAGACCGGATTGCTCCACTCGGTGGCGTACGTGACGTTCCAGGAACTCGCGACCCGCGTCTCGCACCGCAACACCGGCAAGGTCTGTGACGACCCGATCGCCGACCGCATGCTCCAGCGCATCGCCGCCGACGAGAACCTGCACATGATCTTCTACCGCAACATCACCGGCGCAGCGATGGACATCGCACCCGACCAGACCCTCGACGCGGTCTCCGACATCGTGACGAACTTCGTCATGCCCGGTGCCGGCATGCCGAACTTCCGCCGCAACGGTGTGTTGATGGCCAAGCACGGCATCTACGACCTACGTCAGCACCTCGAAGACGTCGTCTGGCCCGTGCTGCGCAAGTGGAGCGTCTTCGAGCGCAACGACTTCACCGCCCGCGGTGAGAACAAGCGCGAAGAACTCGCCGCGTTCCTCGAAGACCTCGAACGTCAGGCCACCAAGTTCGAGGAGATGCGAGATCGCTCGCTGGCCCGCGAACGCGCCAAGGCCGAAGCACGCGCGTCCTGAGTTTCGATCGACTGGTGTGCCCGGTACCGACTTCGGTGCCGGGCACTGCCTTTTCTCCTGAAAGTTCTCCCTTCGTTCCAAAGGCTTGTTTTCCATGACATTGCAGATCGGCTCCCTGGAGTTGCGCAGCCCCGTCGTCCTCGCACCGATGGCCGGCGTCACCAATGTGGCGTTCCGCACGTTGTGCCGTGAGCAGGAACTCGAGCGCGCGGGCAGCACGTCCGGTCTGTACGTCTGCGAGATGGTCACCGCACGCGCTATCGTCGAACGGCAACCCGCCACGATGCACATGACGACGTTCGGGCCCACCGAAACCCCCCGGTCCTTGCAGCTCTACACGGTCGATCCGGACACCACGTACGCCGCGGCGAAAATGATCGTCGACGACAACTTGGCCGATCACATCGACATGAACTTCGGCTGCCCGGTCCCGAAAGTCACCCGCAAGGGCGGCGGTGCCGCATTGCCGTACAAGCGAAACCTGTTCGGCCGCATCGTGGCTGCGGCGGTCAAGGCCACCGAGGGCACCGACATCCCCGTCACGGTCAAGTTCCGTGTCGGAATCGACGAGAACCATCACACCCATCTCGATGCCGGCCGGATCGCCGCCGACGAGGGTGCAGCGGCCGTGGCGTTGCACGCCCGCACTGCCTCGCAGCGGTACTCCGGCACCGCCGACTGGAACGAGATCGCTCGACTCAAGGAGCACGTCACCGGGATTCCCGTCCTGGGCAACGGCGATATCTTCTCGGCGTCCGACGCCGTCCGCATGATGGCGGAAACCGGATGCGACGGCGTCGTCGTCGGGCGTGGCTGCCTCGGTCGTCCATGGCTGTTCGCCGAGCTCAGTGCCCGCCTGAACGGGCGGCCAGAGCCGACGCCGCCGACCCTGGGTGAGGTGGCCACTATCATCGCGCGCCATGCCGAGTTGCTCGCGCAGCACCACGGTGAGGGCAAAGGCCTCCGAGAGTTGCGCAAGCACGTGTCCTGGTACCTGCGCGGCTTTCCCGCCGGCTCGGATCTTCGGGTGTCGATGGCACTGGTGTCGACCCTCGCCGAACTGGACGACCTTCTGGCGCAACTGGATCCAACCGTTCCGTTTCCCAAGGACGCCGAAGGTCCCCGCGGCCGGCAGGGCTCGCCCGGCGCAGTGTCGCTGCCCGACGGATGGCTCGACGATCCGGAGGACCTGTGTGTCCCCGCCGGTGCAGATCTGATGCATTCCGGCGGCTGATCGACCCCTCACCAGGGCCCGTCTCGCACGAAGTGGACCGCGCCGCTCGAGTCAGTACTATGGCTTGGATTGCCGAGTAGACGGCACATGCGTGTGATGGAAGGCCAGGTTCGAATTCGTGGGAGACGATCGAGAGTCGGGCCCGTCTGTGCCCGAGGGTCGCGCCCCATGGGAGCGCCCGCTGTCCTCTATCGGACGAACCGGCGCAGGCGGACGTTCCGGACAACGTCCTCCTCGGTCCGACGACCCCGCCACACCCGACCCCTCTGGTTCGGAACCCGACTCGACAGACTCCGATTCTCCACCGAAGCCGGGTGACAGCGGCCGACTGGGTAAACGCTCCCCGCGCAACGCGGACACGGTGTCGGTCGCCGAGCTGGTCGACAAGATGTCTCGTTCGGGAGCCACCCGACGTGATCCCCCCGAACGGCCGGACGTCGAAGAGCCCACCGAGGTCATCTCACCGATCACCGACTCCACTCCCCCGCCGGCTCGGGCGAACCGTCCGATGCCCACCCCGCCGCCGCACGCTGCCCCCGAACCCGTCGGAGCACCCGCCGCCGACCGGCCGGCACTGACGCGTCTGGCGATGAGCCGAGTACGGCGACGACGACGGATACGCATGATCGGCCGAAGTCTGGTCTCGATCGTCGCCATCCTCGCCGTGGCACTCACCGGAGTGGTGTGGGGCTATCTACGCAACACCGATCAGGGATTCCTCCAAGTCGCCGCGCT
Source organism: Rhodococcus sp. NPDC080181 (assembly GCF_040702225.1). Lineage (NCBI taxonomy): Bacteria > Bacillati > Actinomycetota > Actinomycetes > Mycobacteriales > Nocardiaceae > Rhodococcus > Rhodococcus sp. NPDC080181. The sequence continues at coordinate 37,863 of NZ_JBFBKN010000027.1, read as the reverse complement.
CGACCCCGATTCGACCGACGTCGTCGACGCCGCAGGCCAGTACGGAGACGAGACCTACCTGATCGTCGGCACCGATACGCGCGCCGGTGCCAGTGGGCAGGTGGGCGCAGGAACCGTTACCGATGCCGAGGGATCTCGATCGGACACCGTCATGCTCGTCAACATTCCAGCCGACCGCAGCCGCGTCGTCGCCGTGTCGTTTCCTCGCGACCTGGACGTGACCCGACCCGAGTGCGAGCAGTTCGACAACGTCACCAATACCTACACGGGCGAGATGTTCCCGGAGGCGTACGGCGACAAGCTGAACGCCACCTACGCCCTCGGCGGCCCGAAATGCCTGGTCAAGACCATTCAGAAGATCTCAGGACTGCGGATCGGACACTTCGTCGGCATGGACTTCGCCGGTTTCGAGTCCATGGTCGACGAGGTCGGCGGTGTCGAGGTGTGTACCGCTCAGCCTCTCGTCGACTACGAACTCGGAGACGTGCTGCCCAACGCCGGTACCCAACGCATCGACGGACGCACCGCACTGAACTACGTCCGAGCCCGGAACATCGAATCGGAGGGCAACGGCGACTACGGCCGGATCAAGCGCCAGCAGCGCTTCCTGTCGTCGCTGTTGCGATCGGCGTTGTCGAACAAGGTGCTTCTCGACCCGGGCAAGCTGAACGGATTCGTCAACGCGTTCACCTCCGACACCTTCGTCGAGAACGTCAAGACCCAGGATCTGGTGACGCTCGGCCGATCGCTGCAGAACGTCGACGCCGGCGCGGTGACCTTCCTGACCATTCCCACCACCGGAACCAACGACTACGGCAACGAGATCCCCAACGACGACGCCATCGGCGCCATCTTCCAGGCCATCATCGACGATCTACCGTTGCCAGGCGAAGAACGGGCGGAACCGGTGACACCGGAACCGACCCCGCCGCCCGCCGCTCCCGAGGCCCCGCTGCTGGCCGTGGATCCGGGCACCGTGTCGCTGCAGGTGTCCAACGCGTCGGACATCGCGGGAATGGCACAGACCGCGTCCGATCAGCTGGCGACGTACGGATTCCAGATCCTCACGGTCGGTAACTTCTCCGGCTCCGCCGCTCAGACCGTCGTTCGATATTCCCAGGATCAGGAAGCTGCTGCGGCGACGGTGGCGTCGGCGATACCCGGCGCTGCGATCGAACTGGCTCCGAGCCTGAACAACGTCGTGGAGGTGGTTCTCGGTTCCAACTACCCGGGCTACACCCAGTACCCGGCCGGCGTCGGTGCACAGATCGACCCCACCCAGGTGGAGGGAACGACCGAAAGTGCTCCGCTACCCGAGGATCTGTCGTTCACCAACGCGGCCGACGACACGTGCGCCTGACTCCATTCATTCCCCGTTAACCCTCGGGACAGAGAACTGGTCGGTGTGACCTACTAAACTGCGCACATGCGCGTCGCCTACAACGAACAGATGAACGAGCTCGCCGATCTCCTCGGAGAAATGGCGAGCCTGGCTGGTGCGGCCATGGAAAAGGCCACGCAGTCTCTCCTCCAAGCAGACCTGGTTCTCGCCGAGCAGGTCATTTCCGAGCACGACAAGATCACCGAGCTCAGCGCGATCTGCGAGGAGAAGGCATTCACGCTTCTTGCGCTGCAGGCTCCGGTCGCGGGCGATCTCCGTTCGGTGGTGGCCGGCATCCAGATCGTCGCCGACATCGACCGAATGGGCGCACTCGCACTCCACGTCGCCAAGATCACCCGTCGCAGGCACCCGAACCATGCCCTCCCCGAGGTCGTCAACGGCTACTTCGCCGAGATGGGACGCCTCGCCGTGCAGATCGGTGCGTCGGCCCGCGAGGTGCTCGAGACCCGCGATCCCGAGCGCGCTGCGAAGCTGCAGGAAGAGGACGAGGCGATGGACGATCTGCACCGTCACCTCTTCACGGTGCTGATGGACCGTGAGTGGAGCCACGGCGTCGCCGCCGCGGTGGACGTGACCCTGCTGGGCCGCTTCTACGAACGCTTCGCCGATCACGCCGTCGAGGTCGGCCGCCGAGTCATCTTCCTCGTCACCGGCCAGCTTCCCGCCGACCTCCACCAGCAGAACATTCCCAGCTCGTAGCACCCACTTCGCTCGAGGTCGAGTAGCGCTGCGCGACAACGCTACTCGATCTCGGCCCCAGGGCAGGAGCACAAAAAGAACCCCCGTCGAGCTTTCGCTCGGCGGGGGTTCTCTGTGCGGTGTGCGGTTATCCGAAGCGGCCGGAGATGTAGTCCTCGGTGGCCTTCTGCGTCGGATTGGAGAAGATCTTCTCGGTGTCGTCGATCTCGATCAGCTTGCCGGGCTTGCCCGTTGCCTCGAGGTTGAAGAAGCCGGTCTGATCGCTCACGCGCGCGGCCTGCTGCATGTTGTGCGTGACGATCACGATCGTGAAGTCCTGCTTGAGTTCCTGAATCAGGTCCTCGATCGCCAGTGTCGAGATGGGGTCCAGGGCCGAGCACGGCTCGTCCATCAGCAACACGTCGGGAGAGACGGCAATGGCGCGGGCGATGCACAGACGCTGCTGCTGACCACCGGAGAGTCCGCCACCGGGCTTGTCGAGGCGATCCTTGACCTCGGTCCACAGGTTGGCACCCTTGAGCGAACGCTCGGCGATCTCGTCGAGCTCCTTCTTGCCGCGGCCACCCTGCAGCTTCAGCCCGGCGACGACGTTGTCCTTGATGGACATGGTCGGGAACGGGTTGGGTCGCTGGAAGACCATGCCGATGGTGCGTCGCACACCGACGGGGTCGACGCCACTGCCGTAGATGTCCTCGCCGTCGAGCAGCACCGAACCTTCGACGCGAGCGCCGGGCGTGACCTCGTGCATACGGTTGAGCGAACGCAGGACGGTCGACTTACCGCAGCCGGACGGTCCGATGAACGCGGTGACGCTGCGCGGCGGGACTGCCAGAGTGACGTCGGAGACGGCATGGAACTTGCCGTAGTAGATGTTGACGTCCTTGAGATCGAGACGCTTTGCCATGTTCTGATTCCTTAGGATTCTCTGGAGTCGGGTGGGTCAGAAGTTCTTGGGCGAGAAGAACTTCGAGACCAACTTCGCGCCGATGTTGAGTATTGCGACGATCAGGATCAGCGTCAGGGCTGCTCCCCACATGCGCTCCGCGGTGAGCACGCCGGTTCCTGCTTTCTGCAGGTCGACCATCATGAGCGGCAGTGACGTCTGCGGCCCCTCGAAAATGTTGAAGTTGATGGCGGTGGCCGAGCCGACCAGGATCAGCACCGGAGCCGTCTCACCCATGACGCGGGCCAGCGCCAGCATGATGCCGGTGACGATGCCGGAGAGCGCGGTGGGGATGACGATCTTGGCGATGGTCTTCCACTTCGGCACGCCCAGTGCGTAGGACGCCTCACGCAGGTCCTGCGGAACGATGCGCAGCATCTCCTCGGCCGACCGCACGATGACCGGAATCATCAGCAGCACGAGGGCGAAAGCAACGGCGACACCGGAGCGCTGGAACCCGAAGGTGGCGATCCACAGCGCGTAGATGAACAGGGCCGCGACGATCGACGGAACACCGGTGAGGATGTCGACCATGAACGTCGTGACCTTGGCCAGTTTGGTCCCTGCGCCGTACTCGACGAGGTAGATGGCGACGAAGATGCCGATCGGGATGGAGATGACGGCGCAGAACAGTCCTTGCAGGAGGGTTCCCACGATCGCGTGGTACGCACCACCGCCGGCGATGAACTGGGTGATTCCGGCCTGCGAGTTCTGCCACCAGGCCGGTGCGACCACAGCGGACAGTCCACGTGAGATCACCGTGTAGAGCACCCAGATCAGTGGTACGAGGGCGACGAGCACCGACAGGCTGACGAGAATCGTCGCCGCGAGGTTCGACGCCTTGCGCCGGGCGCTGACGCCCTGGAACGTGGGCTCCTTGACGGGCTTGTCCATGGTTGCGGTCATGGGTCAGTCCTTCTTTCCGGCGATGGCGGCGCGGGCACCGGCGTTGACGACGAAGGTCAGGACGAACAGCACCAGACCGGCGGCGATGTAGGCACCGGCCTGCAGCGGGTTGTTGAACTCGCCTGCTGCCAGCGCGATCTTGGTCGCGAATGTGGAACCGCCGTCGAACAACGTTCCGCCGAAGGTCGCCTGGGTGCTGCGGATGATGATGTAGAGCGCGATGGTCTCACCGAGTGCGCGTCCGAGGCCGAGCATCGAACCGCTGACGAAGCCGGACTTGCCGAACGGAATGACCGTGGTGCGAACAACTTCCCAGCGAGTGGCTCCGAGCGCGAGAGCCGCCTCGACCTGGCCCTTGGGCGTCTGGACGAACACCTCACGGGTCACGGCGGCAATGATCGGCAGGATCATCACGGCGAGCACGATGCCGCCGGTGAAGATGGTGCCGCCGCCTGCGATCGATACCGAGCCGGTGCTGAACAGCGGGAACCAGCTCAGCGACGAGTTCAGCCATTCGGCGAACGGGCTGATCGCCGGGGCCAGGACGTACAGGCCCCAGAGGCCGAAGACGATCGACGGGACGGCGGCGAGGAGGTCGATGACGTAGCCGAGCGGTCCGGCAACACGCTTGGGCGCGTAGTTCGTCAGGTAGATCGCGATACCGAGCGCGACGGGCATCGCCAGGATCAGAGCGAACAACGACACGGTGACGGTGACCAGAAACAGGTCGAGTACACCGAACACCATTGCCGAGGTGTTCGAGGTGTCCCACGCGCCGTTGTAGGTCAGGAAGTTGACCGTGTTGTTGGACAGTGAGGGAATCGCTCGCCAGAGCAGGAAGATGCCGACCGCAGCGATCAGGGCGATGATGAAGATGCCCGAGCCCTTGGCCAGGCCGGAGAAGATCCTGTCACCGGGACGGGTGACCGTCCCCGATGTTTTCGAGTCTGACAATTGTGGTTCTTCCGGTTCGTGGGCGGCACCTGTGGTAGGCACGGTAGCCGCCGAGGGGATGCCGGTGATCGAGTGGGTGTCGCTCATACCGCTCACTGTCTCGTGTCGATGCAGGGTGGTCCGCCTTCGGCCCGCGTCACCGCGAGCCGAAGGCGAAACCGGGTTTATCGAGGATCAGGCGATCGCTTCGATGGCGGTGACCAGGCGTTCCTTGAATGCGTCGGGCAGCGGCACGTAGCCGGCTTCTTCGAGGCCCTGCTGGCCCTCGTTGGCTGCACTGAGCAGGAAGGACTTGACTGCTGCCGTGGTGTCGGCGTCGTAGCCCTTCGAGCAGACGATCTCGTAGGTCGCGAGGACCAGCGGGTAGGTGTCCGCTGCGTCGCTGGCGTAGAGGCCGTCGATGTCGATGACGAGGTCGTTGCCCTCGCCCTTGAACTTCGCGGCGTCGATTGCCTTGCCTGCGGTCTCGCTGCTCAGCTCGACCGGTCCGTTACCGAAGTCGACAGCGGCCTTGCCCAGCGACTCCTGGTCGGCGAAGCCCTTCTCGACGTAGGTGATGGCACCGGGGGTGGCGGCGACGGCCTGGGCGACGCCCGAGGATCCGTTGGCACCTTCGCCGACGCCGCCGGCCCAATCGGAGCTGTGGTTCAGCGTCCACGCCTCGGGAGCGGATGCGGCGAGGAAGCGCTGGAAGTTGTCGCTGGTGCCCGACGAGTCGGAGCGGTAGACCGGGGTGATCGCGGTCGACGGGAGCGTTGCGCCCTCGTTGAGTGCGGCGATGGCCGGGTCGTTCCAGGTGGTGATCTTGCCGGTGAAGATCTGCGCGATGACGTCGGGGTTCAGCACCAGGTTGTCGACACCGTCGACGTTGTAGGCCACTGCGACCGGGCCGAAGACCAGCGGCAGGTTCCACGCCGGGTTGTTGGCGCAGCGCACGGCGGCCTGTGCGGCCTGGTCGTCCTTGATGGACGAGTCGGAGCCGGCGAAGTCGACGAGGCCCGCGACGAACTGCGTGCGGCCGTTACCCGAACCACTGGTGGTGTACTCGACGGCCTTGCCCGCGCAAACGCCGGAGTAGATCGAGGTGAAGTTGGACATGGCGTTCTGCTGTGCGGACGAGCCTTCACCGGTCAACGGGGACTTGCCTTCGCACGAAGCCGAGGACTGCGATGCACCGTCCGTGGTGGCGACGTTCGCGTCGCTACCGCATGCGGCCAGCAACATGGCACTGACTGCCACTGCACTCATGAGAGCACCGTTGCGCTTGAGGTTCACCTGTTTCCTCCGAGGAATCTTGGGCCGTGATCGCGGCGCGAACTCGAGGTTCGCGCTGCGACTGTGAAGGTGCCGGCTCAGAAGAACCCTCGCACCAGGCAGCGTAGGTTGCCGCCCAGAGAGAAAGGTAAAGGCAGGTGGTAGACGTTTACCCCCGCGTGGGTGAACGGAAGATGAACACCGTGCTGGAAATGTCCGATTACGCGGTCCGCGCGTACGCGGCGTCGACGTGGTAATTCGCGAACCCGAGCTTGGTGTACGTGTGCACCGCCGCGGTGTTGTCGGCCTCGACGTACAGCATGATCTGGTCCAGTTCGCGACCGCGCAGATAATGCAGCCCGGCCAGGGTCAGTACCCGTCCGAGACCGCGACCCTGCGACTGCGGATCGATACCGACCACGTACACCTCACCGATGGCCGGGTCGTTGCCCCCAGGGAGTGGAGCCTGCGGAACGACCCGATCCTCGGCCGCGTGAACTTTCGTCCAATGGAATCCGAGCAGGTGGTCGCTGCCTTCCTCGAAGGCCAGGAAAAGACCCGCGGGATCGAACCACGGCTCGTCTCGCCGCGACGCGATGTCGCGGTCGGTCCAGCCGCCCTGCTCGGGATGCCAGGAGAATGCCGCGTTGTTCACCCTCAACAATTCGGCATCGTCCTGGTGCCCGCGATAGGTTCGCAGCGAAATACCTTGTGGTACAACCACATCGGGCAGTTCGGGCTCTGCCGCGGCCCGTCGCATCTGCAGCAGTTCCCGGGCCACCGTCAGCCCGAGCGCACGCGCCACGGACTGTGCTGCGGGCAGATTTCCGTGCGCCCAGATCCGCGTGCCGGAGCCGAGATCGAGTGCGCTGCTGACCAATCGCCGACCTATGCCGCGACCGCGATACTCCGGATCGACCACTGCCTCGGCCATACCGTCGGCGGCGCCGACGTACCCGACGACTCGATCTCCGTCGGTGGCAACGAATCGAACGACGCCCTCACCCGCGTCGACGGCCTTGACGGCCTGCTCCGAGAGCGGCGCAGTACCGTCGACTTCGGTTGCACGCGAAAGGATCCGGTGAATCTCGTCGCTGACGCGCGAGGACGGTGCGTCGCCGTCGAGGGGGTGGACGTCGAACGCAGTATCCGAATTCATCTACGAGAGCGTACTCTCTTGCTCGAACTCGAAATCCGCATCGTCGGAATCGCCGGCCATGGCGTCCGGAGCCGTACCGCCCTTGGAGTTACGCGACGGACGCACGGCCTTGTAGCCCACGTTCCGCACCGTTCCGATCAGCGACTCGTACTCGGTACCGAGCTTGGCGCGGAGGCGTCGAACATGGACGTCGACGGTGCGAGTGCCACCGAAGAAGTCGTAGCCCCATACTTCCTGCAGCAACTGGGCACGCGTGAAGACGCGGCCCGCATGTTGAGCCAGGTACTTCAGCAACTCGAATTCCTTGTAGGTCAGATCGAGTGGGCGACCGCGCAACCGGGCGGTGTACGTGCCCTCGTCGATGACCAACTCACCGAGCGTGATCTTGCCCGACGTCTCGGGACTCGCAACCCCGCCGCTCCGGCCGACCAACAGACGTAGCCGAGCGTCCAGTTCCGCGGGACCTGTGCCGGGCAGCAGGATGTCGTCGAGCCCCCAGTCGGAATTGACTGCGACCAGGCCGCCTTCGGTCAGGACCGCGACCACGGGAATGGCCGAGCCGGTACTACCGAGCAGCCGACACAGACCGCGAGCAGCAGCCAGATCGGTACGTGCATCCACCAGCGCGATGTCGGCGGAACCGGCTTCGAGAAGAGAAGACACCTCGGTCGGCACCGGCCGGATGTGGTGAGCCAGCAACGCGAGAGACGGGAGTACGCCCTCCGGATTGGGATCGGAGGTCAGTAACAGGAGCTCCACTGCGTCTCCGTTCTTACCGCTGGCCGGTCCAGCCGACGCTGGAATCGAGTGATCGTCAAGGACACAGACTAGCTTGTCCGTACAACCGGTCGAAGCGGGCAGTACGCGATGCTTCGGTCACAATGGACCGGTGCGCACACTTCTCATCGGACTCGTCAGCCTGTTGGCCCTCGCGCTCGTCGTCGATTTCGGGGCCGCGGCCTACTCCGAATATCGCGTCTCGCGCGCCATCCGCGACGGCGGCGAACTCACCTCGGACCCCCAGGTGATTGTGCACGGTTTTCCGTTCCTCACCCAGGCCGCCGACGGCCGCTATCAGAACATCGAGATCCGGGCCCAGGACGTCCCGACCGAATACGTCGGCTCGACGACCATCGAAGCCAATCTGCGCGGCGTCCACATCGCCCTGTCCGACCTGATCGACAACAACGTCCGCGACATCCCGGTGGACGAGCTCGACGGCCGCGTCCGCATCGAGGCAACCGATCTCGGACGGTTCCTCGGCATCGTCGACCTGCAGGTTTCCGCACCTCCGGCCGACAAGTCCGACGGCACGGGCGGCTCCGGCGGGTCGGGCAAGACCACCGCCGGTGGCGTCGTACTGACGGGAACGGTTCCGGTGGGACCGCTGCAGACCACCGTCAGCGTGCAGGCCGACCTTCTGCTCGAAGGTGACAGTGTCGCCATCGTGGCATCGGACTTCTACTTCGGACCGGAGGGGCAGGCCGACTTCACGATTCCCGATTTCGCCAAGCCCACCGTTCTCGGTCTGTTCACCAAGACCATCGAACGCCAGAGCCTGCCGTTCGGACTGCTGCCGACGGACGTATACGCGGAGGGTTCGCAGATCGTCGTCGAAGGGTCGGGAGAGAACGTGAACATCGACCTCAACGAGATCGAAAAGCCGTGACAGGGATCACAGTTTTGGTTGTCGTGGCGGTTCTCGCCGTTGCTGTCGGACTGATTCTGCGTCGTCGTTCCGGTGCCGTACGCACCATCGCGTCCACCGATTCCGACGACCTTCTCCCGCTGCTCGTCGATGCGGGCGTGACTTCGGGAACTCCGACGATTTTGCACTTCTCCGCGGACTGGTGTGGTCCGTGCGCTGCCGTGCGTCGTGTGGTGCATCAGGTTCTCGCCGACCGCACCGACGCACGCGAAGTCGAACTCGACATCGATGCTCATCCTGTTCTCGCCCGTGAACTCGGAGTGCTCTCGCTGCCGACGACCTTCGTCCTCGACGGAGAACTGCGTCGGCGTTCGAGAATTGCCGGCGTGCCGTCGGCCGCAGCCCTGCGCGAGGCTCTCGACGCGCTGTAGGGCAAGAGCTACTCAGGTGGGTGGTACGACGCGCCCCTGGTAACGGGTAGGATGCACTTCGTGTTCTCCCGCCGCGAGCTCATGCTCACCAGTCGACGCACGGTTGATCTGTGCCGACTGGGCGGTTGTTGCTGTCGCTGCTGCTGATTTCCGTCTGCCGCCACGCCCATGCGTGATGCCGGCCCGATGATCGAAATCCAGATCCGAGCACCGGCGACAAGCCGTGCCCCGGCCTCGCACAGGAGTACCTCTCGATGTCGACATCCGACACCCACACCACCACGATCGACCAGGTCGACGTCCGTGGTCCGCGCTTCGCCGCGTGGATCACCACCGCAGTTCTGGTCGTCGTCCTCCTCGCGAGCACGGTCTCGGTTCCCGCAGCGGCAATCCTGCTGGGGCTCCAGGCGATCGTGTTCGGAATCGGAGCCGTCCGCGGACCCAAGCACAGTCCGTACGGCACGATCTACGCGACATTCGTTGCGCCGCGGCGCTCACCGACCACAGAACGTGAGCCGGTGGCCCCGTTGAAGTTCGCCCAACTGGTGGGCTTCGTGTTCGCCGCCGTCGGAGTCCTCGGATTCGCTCTCGGCGCTCCCGTCGTCGGCACCGTAGCGACAGGCTTCGCGCTCTTCGCGGCGTTTCTCAACGCAGCGTTCGCAGTGTGCCTGGGCTGCATGATCTACCCCCTCGCAGCTCGATTGCGCGGCAACTCGCGCACCGCAGCGTGACAACTACCCCCTGATCCGACAAGAAAGACCGAAAGGAACACCATGGCTCGCTCCGACGTCCTGGTCTCTGCCGACTGGGCCGAGCAGAACCTGAACGCACCGAAGATCGTCTTCGTCGAGGTCGACGAAGATGCCAGCGCCTACGACGGCGGACACATCGAAGGTGCGGTCAAGCTCGACTGGCGCAAGGACCTGCAGGACCCGGTTCGCCGCGACTTCCTCGATCAGGAGCAGTTCTCCGGCTTGCTCTCGGCCAAGGGCATCAGCAACGACGACACCGTCGTGCTCTACGGCGGAAACAACAACTGGTTCGCCGCCTACGCCTACTGGTACTTCAAGCTGTACGGCCACAAGGACGTCAAGCTGATCGACGGCGGCCGCAAGAAGTGGGAACTCGACGGCCGCCCGCTGTCGAAGGACGTCGTCAGCCGGGAGAACACGCAGTACCGCGCCGAGGCACCGGATCTGTCGATCCGCGCGTTCCGCGACGAGGTCATCGACGCCATCGGCAACAAGAACCTGATCGACGTGCGCTCCCCCGACGAGTTCTCCGGCAAGATCCTCGCGCCGGCACACCTCCCGCAGGAGCAGGCTCAGCAGCGTGGCCACGTCCCGTCCGCGATCAACATCCCGTGGAGCACCACCGCCAACGAGGACGGCACGTTCAAGTCCGACGAGGCACTCGAAGAGCTGTACAAGACCAAGGGCTACGACGACAGCAAGGCCACCATCGCCTACTGCCGCATCGGTGAGCGCTCGAGCCACACCTGGTTCGTGCTCAAGGAACTCCTCGGCAAGGAAGACGTCAAGAACTACGACGGCAGCTGGGTCGAATACGGCTCCCTCGTCGGAGCACCCATCGAATTGGAGGTTCACTGATATGTGTGGAGCACCCGTACAGGGTCAGACCATCCCCGCAGGCGTCGACGTCGAGAAGGAAACGGTCATCACCGGCCGTGTCCTCGCCGGCGACGGTGAGCCGGTAGCGGGCGCATTCGTCCGTCTCCTCGACGGCACCGGCGAATTCACCGCCGAGGTCGTCGCGTCGGGAACCGGCGATTTCCGCTTCTTCGCTGCCCCCGGACAGTGGACGCTGCGGGCGTTGTCCGCATCGGGCAACGGCGACACCGTCATCACGCCCGAGGGCGCGGGCGTGCACTCGGCCGACGTCACCGTCGGAGTCTGAGTCACCGACTCGATCACATAGAAGAACCCCGCACCTGGCAACCAGGTGCGGGGTTCTTTTCGTTGCTCTAGCCGACCGCTCGCGCCGGCTCGGGGACCGTGGAGTACTGCGGCGGGAACATGCCGGGAGGTACCGGGATGCCCTGGGATTCGAGGAAGGCTCCGAGGTCGCTGACGCGAGTCTGCGTCCCCGGCTCCGGCAGCACCCGGGATTCCTGGGCGGGCGCGGGCGTCTCGGGTGCCTGGGTCTGGGGTGCCTGGGTCTGGGGTGCCTGGGGCTGGGGTGCCTGGGTCTCGGGGGTGGCCGGGTCGACCGCGGGAGGCGCGTTCTTCTTCTCACGTTCGGTTCGGGCGAGATCGGTCACCCACGCGACCATCTTTTCGCTTTCCCACTCGACCCCGTCGTTGGGGTCGTTGTACCAGTAGGACAGGTGCTGCAGAAAGCCGATCGCCAGGTAGGGGCCGAGCACGACGTCGACGATGCCCTTGTTGTTCTCCACCAGGCCCTCGCCCTCGGCGCGCAACTTCGCCTTCACCGTTTCGGCACCCGGACCGAGGGCCCAGTTGAGATCGGCAAGTAGTTGATCGGGCGACAGCGCTGCTGCAGCCTTCGCGTCGTCCACCTGATACTGCCGGTCGGAGACTTTGACGAGAACCTGCAGGAGCGTCTCGTCCGACTCGAGCCACGACTTGTTCGTGGCGATATCGATGATCGCGCGGGTGGCAATGGAGGCAACCGTCCGACCGAAGTCGGAGACGGTCTGCACCGGGTTGAGCAGCGTCAACCGCATCTGACCGAGTACACCGAGCGCCAGCTGCAGCAGTTCGATCTTGTCCGGCGAGTCGCAGGCGAGATCGTAGGGCCGACACGACCAGGTGACCTTGTCCGTCATCGACCCGTAGTCCCGCGGCGACTGATCCATGAAGCCGCCGAGGGACTGGCCAACCTCGTCACCGAAGTTCGGCACGCCGGCCGGGCGGTAGGGCGACCCCACCATGACGACACCGACGACGTCGTCGGACGTGACGAGAGCATTGGGATCACGGTGGCCGAGTTCCATCGTCACGCGATCGAGAATTTCGCCGCCGACGCTGTACCCGAGCAGCGCGAACTTGGTCTTCTCACCGCACTTGGTCTTGTACTCGTCCATCAACCGATTGGTCGACGCGATGCCGTCGGCGATCGACTCCTGGTAGGTCGGCACGTTGTCGAGTACGTCGAAACCGTAGGTGGAGGAATACGGGACGTAGAGCCAGCCGACGGTGCCGGGGCTGTCCGCGTTCGCCTCACCGACCGGAACGGTGACGTTGCCGACCCAGTTCGACGCGATCGTCTGCGCTTCTTCGTTGAGCGGATTGCGATCGGAGTCCGAGTCGGTGGCTCCGGACACCGCCAACAGCAGTACGTCCGGGCAGTCCTGCGCGTAGTTGTTCGGATCGATGTTCGGGCCCTGAGACGAACCGAAGTCGGCCGAACCCGACTCTGCCGAACCCGAATCGGACGATCCCGAGTCGGGCGCGGCCAGCGCAGCAGCGGGAGCTGCAAGGGCCAACGCCAAGGTGACAACCGCCGATCGAACCAATACGGAACCGAACGACGATGTCAGAACACGCTTACGACGCAGCATTTCTGCAGAGACCTCCCCAGCCTTACAAGACAACAGCCTTTTCGACACACAAAGTGAATTCGTCGGCGCTCTCGAAGTCGAGAGCCCGACGCCCCCGGGAAGAAGGTACCTGCTCGAGTCGATTTCGCCATCACTACGAGTGATCCAGGGCACTGCGGGCCGCAAAAATGGTGGTGTGTCACCAATGCCACATCGCGGAAACGGACAGTTGTCATCGACCGGTCTCGCCGCGGGTTAAACTCGGTTCCGTGGTCATCTTCTTCGAGGTATTGCTGGCGCTTGCGGCAGTAGCCATCATCGCGTTCTCGCTCTATGTCGTCTACCGACTGGTCAACGACGAGTCGTGACGGAACCGGGCGCGGGCAACCCCGACAGCATCGACGACGGACTGGGCACCCCTATCACCAGCGGTGACCAAGCCATTTCGGCTGCCGAGCAGAAGTTCGCCGAGGCGTCGGCGCGCAACATCCCGGTGCTGCCCGACATCCCCCATCCGGACGACACCGCAAACCTGCGGCTCGGCCCCGATCTGCACCCGTCGATGCTGGCGCTGCTGCCACTCGTCGGCGTGTGGCGCGGTCAGGGCGAGGGGCACGATCCCGAAACGGACACCGACTATCCCTTCGGTCAGCAGATCGTCGTCTCCCATGACGGCGGCAGCTACCTCAGCTGGGAATCGCGCTCCTGGAGACTCGATTCCGACGGTAATTACGCGCACCCCGACCTTCGGGAGACCGGGTTCTGGCGCATCAGCGGCGGCGACGGAGTCAAGGGGTCCAAGGACGAAGAAGTCGTCGAGCTGCTGCTGACGCACAGCACCGGCGTCGTCGAACTGTATTACGGTCACGCCCTGACCCAGTCGTCCTGGGAACTTGCCACCGACGTCGTCATCCGCAGCACCTCGGGTGCACTGGTGGGCGGAGCTCGCCGCCTGTACGGAATCGTCGAGGGCGGGGATCTGGCGTACGTCGAGGAACGTGTCGTCGCCGACGGCCCGCTCGCACCGCGTCTGTCGGCCCGCCTCACCCGCTACATCGGCTGACGCGGAATCTTCTTCGGATTTCGGGGGCCGTTCGCATGCGAACGGCCCCCGAGCCATACCTGATGTCAGGTCCCGACCGGACAGGTCGGGGGCTCGGGGGCCGGGTAGCTGCCTGGGATTCGCCTGCCGCTCGCGCGGTCTTCGCAGTGAATCCGTCAGCGATTGCGGCTAGCTGACAGCCACCTCACGCGTCCTAGAGTTCATCAACTTCAGACCACCTCCTCTCTCGTGTACTCCCAACGTACGCCCGCGATCGGGAGTCGGCAAAGGGTTTTTTCGCAGTCCGGTCTCCGAGGTCGATCACCTGGTCGGCGTCGGTGTTCTCGGGCAATTGGTGAGTGACGACGACCACCGTTCGCTCGGCACCGAACAGCCCGTCGTCGGTGGTGAGCAGCTCGCGCAGAATCCGTTCGCCGGAGATTCTGTCGAGATGTTCGGTCGGCTCGTCCAACAGCACGACGGGCGCGGTGCTCAGCAGTGCGCGTGCGAGAAGGAGTCGACGACGCTCGCCACCCGAGACCGCCTGCGCCCCACCGATCAGTGTCGTGTGAACGCCCTGGGGCAACGCGTCGAGCCACGGTCCGAGACCCACTCGTCGCAATGCCTGCGTTGCCTGGTCTTCGTCCACGTCGCCGCGCACCACTCGCAGGTTCTCCAGAATCGAGGTGTCGAACAGGTGCGCGTCTTCGGCGAACAGCGCTGCATCCGAGCCGAATTCGACGGCGAGTGCGCGCAGCATCGTCGTCTTTCCCGATCCGCTGGGCCCGATGATTGCGCTCCGCGCATGTGCGCGAAAGTTCGTAGCAGGGGTCGGGCAGGAGTGGAGCCCGCGGAACGACCCGTCCAGGCAGGAGTGGAGCCCGCGGAACGACCCGTTCAGGCTGCCACTCACATGGGGAGCCGCATCGAGCATGGTCATGATTCGGGTGGCCGCGATTCGGCCGCGCATCAGTGCGATTGCCGCTGCGGGCAGCGCTGCGGTCGCCTCGAATGCGGCCAGTGGAACCAACACGATGATCGCGAGCGCCATCGGCGTCATGCCGCCCGCGGTGCCTCCGTCCGGGCCGTACAGCCCGATGCCGATCAGCAACGACCCGATCACCGACGCTCCGATCGCCAGTGGCTGTGCGGCATCGGCGAGTGCCGACGGACGCGCCGCGCGATCTCGCGCTTTCACCGAGTCGTGTGCTGCGCCCTCGGCTTCGGCGAGTGTCGCGTCCAGACGACGGGCGACTCGCAGTTCCGCCGCATGGTCGAGTGCGCGGACGGCTGTCTCGGCGAAGCGCACGTCGGCTTCGACACCGGCTTCCTCGGCGATCCTCGCCGACCGGGCCGCGAGTATCGGTGCACCCACGCCGGCGATCAGCAATGCCACCGCCAGAATCGATGCGGCGGCAGGTGCGATTCCCGCGAGCAGGCCCACGGCCGCGAGCATCATCAGCACGCTCACACAGATGGGAACGACGGCCCGGATGACGACGTCACCGAGAACGTCCACGTCCGCACCGGTGCGCGCCAGAACGTCACCCCGTCGCAGTGCGACCGCGCCGTTCCCGTTCGCCAATTTCTCGTAGATTCTCGTGCGGGCCGCCGTCGTTCCGCGCAGCGCCACATCATGGGTGGTCAAGCGTTCGAGATACCGAAACACCCCGCGCGAGATACCCAGCGCCCGAACGGCTACGACGGCAACCGACAGGTCCAGCACCGGTGGCATCTGCCACGCCCGGGTGATCAACCACGCCGACAGTGCCGCCAGGGCGAGCGCACTGCCCAGCGTCGCCACTCCGGCCAACACGGCCAGTACGACTCTGCGCGGAGACAGCTCGAGCAGCGCCAGCGCTCGTCGCAGATCAGACATGCTCGAACTCCCGCTTCGTGGTCGAGTCGCTGCGGACCTCGACGATGCGGTCGGCGGCATGCAGCACCGAACGCCGATGACCGACCATCACCACGGTGACGCCGCGGTCGGCGGCATCTCGAACCGCCTGCAGCACAGTCGCTTCACTCACCGGATCCAGGTGTGCCGTCGGCTCGTCCAACAGCATCACCGGAGCATCGGACACGAAGGTACGTGTCAGTGCGAGGCGCTGTAGCTCGCCGAGCGAAAGCCCCACCCCACCCTGCCCGACGCGGGTGTCCCAGCCCTCGGGGTGTTCTCGAAGCACCTCGTCGAATCCGGCTGCGCGGCAGGCGAGTTCCAGTGCAGCCGAGTCGGGGATTCCGTGCAGGGTCACGTTGTCGTAGAGCGTGCCCGGCACCAACACCGGCCGCTGCGGGAGCCAGGCCACCTGCGCCCACCACTGTTCGAGATCGAGTTCGGCGATCGGCACTCCCCCGACGCTCACCGCGCCGGTCGACGGCGGAGTCAACCCCAGGATCGCGTGCAGCGCAGCCGTTTTACCTGCGCCGTTCGGTCCGGTCAGGACCGTGACGGTGCCCGCCCGGCACAGCGCACTCAGCTCCGCTGGTGCCGCTCCGTCCCGACTTGCAACGCCGAGCCCGTCCAGCTCGATGTCGACGGCTGTCGTGTCGACGGTGCGGCCACCGGTCGGCCGCGCTGTTCGCCGGTCCAACACCCGGAATGCACGATCGGCTGCCTCGACGCCGTCCTCGGCCGCATGAAACTGGGTGCCGACCGCGCGCAGTGGAAAGTACACCTCGGGCGCGAGGACGAGCGCGATGATGCCGGCTTCGAGTGTCATCTCGCCGAACACCAGCCGCAGCCCGATGCCGACGGCAACCAGCGCTACACACAGCGTCGCGAGCAACTCGAGCACCATCGACGACAGGAACGCAATCTTCAGTGCGCGCATGGTCGTTCGACGATGGGCGTCGCCCAATGCACGAACACGAGCGGCCGGTCCGTGCTCGCGCCCGAGCGCGCGCAGAGTCGGCAAGCCTGCCAACAGATCGAGCAGTTGCGCAGACAACCTGGTCATCGTGGTGAGCGTGGCGGCCGCCCGGCCCTTGGTCAGCAAGCCGATCAGGATCATGAAGACGGGGATGAGCGGCAGGGTCACGGCGATGATGGCGGCCGACGTCAGATCCTGTGTGAGGATGACGATCAGGACCAACGGGGTGACGATGACGGCCAGCACCAGCGCCGGCAGATAGCCGGTGAGGTACGCCCGTAGTCCGCCGATGGCGCGGGTCACGACGACGGCCAGTTCCTCGCGCTCGGCGTCGAGCTCGCGAGGCTCGAAACGCGTTGCCGTCGTGAGTACTTCGATCTCCAGCTCGGCGACGACCCGCGACGCCGACCGGTGTGCGTAACGAGACTGGGCTCCGGTCGCGAGCACCCGAACCACTGTTGCACCGGCCAGGACGACCAGTTCCGTCGTCCATGCGGACAACGATCTGGCCGACGGGTCGGTGATGACGCCGGCCAGCACGCGTCCGATCGCCAGTGCACTCACGATGATGCACAGGGTGACCACGGTCGACAGCGCGACCGTGACGAGCACGTAGCCACGGGCGGAGCGTGAGTACTTCCACAGTCGCGGATCGACCGGGCCCTTCGGCCGTGTCCGCGAAGTGGTGGGTGCGGTCACGACTTCACCGACAGCCCGATCGAGTCGGGGATCTGGGCGCTCGAAATACGTTGCCGGAAAACCCAGTACGTCCACGCCTGGTAGCCGAGGACGACGGGCGCAGCGAAGGCCGCAGCCCACGTCATCACCGTCAACGTGTACGGGCTGGACGACGCGTTGGCGATGGTGAGATCGAAGGCGGCGTCGGTGCTGGACGGCATCACGTTGGGGAACAGGGACGCGAACAGCAGCACGACGACGGCGACGATGGCAATGCAGGTGAAGACGAAGGCCCAGCCCTCGCGCACTTTCGCCGTCAGCGCGACGACGAGCAACAGGGCCACTGCTGCCACCGCGAAGAGTACCCACGTCCAGGTTTTCCCGTACGCGAGTTGGGTCCACAGCGCGAAGGCTCCACCGACGAGCACTGCCGGAACCGACAGCCACGCTGCCATTTTCACCGAGTCCTCGTGGACGTCGCCGGAGGTCTTGAGCGCGATGAACACGGCACCGTGCAGTGCGAACACCACGGCCATCGTTACTCCGCCGAGCAGTGCGTACGGGTTGAGGAGGTCGAAGAACCCTGCGGTGACCTTCTTGTTCTCGTCGATCGCGACTCCGCGGACGATGTTGGCGAACGCGACGCCCCACAGCACAGCCGGAACCCACGAGCCGATGCCGATGCCGATGTCGCAGCGTCGACGCCACACCGGGTCGTCGATCTTGCCGCGCCATTCGATGGCGCAGATGCGCAGGATGAGCGCCACCAGGATCAACAGCAACGGCAGGTAGAAGCCCGAGAACAACGTGGCGTACCACTCGGGAAACGCCGCGAACAGGGCACCGCCTGCAGTGATGAGCCAGACTTCGTTGCCGTCCCAGACCGGGCCGATGGTGTTGAGAACTGCGCGACGACGCTTCTCTCCCGTCACGGGGTCGGGGTGCCTACCCAGAATGGGCATGAGCATGCCGACGCCGAAGTCGAAGCCTTCGAGCACGAAGTAGCCGACGAAGAAGAAAGCGATGATAAGAAACCAGAATTCGGGCAGTGACATTGCTATCCCCTAGTACGCGAACGAGAGCTGCTTGGGCTCATCGTCTTCCGATTCCGGTGGGTCGACGTGCGGGTGCGCGTCGTGGTCGAGAGGTCCTTCGATGACGTAGCGTCGAAGCAGGTAGAACCAGACACCTCCGAGAGCGGCGTACAGCAGTGTGAACGTCACCAGCGAGGCGACGACGAGGCCGACGGGATGGTCGGAGACGCCTTGGTCGACGGTGAGCCGGATCTGATCGACTCCCGAGAGGTTGGGCGCGACAACCCATGGCTGACGCCCCATTTCGGTGAAGATCCAGCCGGCGCTGTTGGCCAGGAACGGCGTCGGAATGGCCAGCAGTGACAGCCAGGAGAACCACTTCTGGTCGGGAATCCGGCCACCTCGGGTGACCCACAGTCCCGCGACAGCGAGCAGGGCGGAGCCTGCGGCCAGACCGATCATCATTCGGAAGGCCCAGTAGGTGACGAACAGGTTGGGCTTGTAGTTGCCCGGTCCGAACTGCTGCTCGTATTGATCCTGTAGTTGATTGACGCCCTGCACGGTGGCACCGAAGTCGTTCTCCGCCAGGAACGACGTGAGGCCGGGGATCGAGATGAGGTGCACCACGGATTCGCAGTTGTTGTGGGTACCCACGGTCAGGAGCGAGAAGCTGGCTCCGGTTTCGGTGTCGCACAACGATTCTGCGGAGGCCATCTTCATCGGCTGCTGCTCGAACATGAGCTTGCCCTGAATGTCTCCGGTGATGGCGAGCGCCCCACCCGCAACGATCATGACGATGAACGACATGCGCGCTGCCGATCGGAACATCGAGCGCGAGTCGGTGGCTGGTTCATCCAGCTTCTTCTTGCGCGCCTCGCGCACCATCCACCAACCGGAGATGCCGGCGACGAAGGTTGCGGCGGTGAGGAATGCACCTGCTACCGCGTGCGGGAAGGCCGCCAGCGCAGTGTTGTTGGTGAGCAGCGCCCAGATATCGGTCAGCTCGGCGCGGCCGGTTTCTTCGTTGTAGATCGCGCCGACGGGATGCTGCATCCAGGAGTTGGCCGCGATGATGAAGAAGGCCGAGGCGTTGACGCCGATGGCGACGAGCCAAATGGTCGCCAGGTGAACGAGTTTGGGTAGTCTGCTCCATCCGAAGATCCACAGACCGAGGAACGTGGACTCGAGGAAGAACGCGACCAGTCCTTCGAGTGCGAGGGGTGCACCGAACACGTCACCGACGAATCGTGAGTATTCGCTCCAGTTCATCCCGAACTGGAACTCCTGCACGATTCCCGTCGCGACGCCGAGTGCGAAGTTGATGAGGAACAGCTTGCCGAAGAACTTGGTCAGTCGATACCAGGAATCCTTGCCGGTGATCACCCACATGGTCTGCATGGCCGCCACCATCGGCGCGAGGCCGATGGTGAGGGGTACGAGAATGAAGTGATAAACGGTGGTGATACCGAACTGCCACCGCGAGACATCCAACGCGTCCATCGATACTCCGAACTCTTCCACCCGAGCTGTGACGGGCAACACCGCAGGTCAGGGCATTGGCCCGCGACTGATTCGAATGTACTACTACGAGTAGTAGTAGGGAAGAGTCTTTCGACAGGGCCGTTGGGCCCTCAGAGCATCCGGACGGTCTCCACCGCGAGATCGACCATCTCGGGCACCTCGTCCGCGCGGCTGGGCCGCCCCAGAACGACGCCGTTCATCGATGTCACCCGCGCCGCCAGCGTGACGCTCGAAACCAGCCAAACACCCTCCGCTGCAATGAGATCCGCTGGATACAGATGTCCGTGCTCGCACGTCCAGCCGGCCGCCTCGGCCACCGAGAACAGGGCGGCAACTGTGGTGCCCGCCAGGATGCCCTGCTCGACCGACGGTGTGACGAGAGTCTTACCGCGCGCCACCACCACCGTCGACCGGGGTCCCTCGAGCACTCTGCCCTCGCTGCTGAGGTAGATCACGTCGTCCACGCCCTGGCGGGCAGCGTGGCGCAGCGCGGCCATGTTGGTCGCGTACGACAACGTCTTCGCGCCTGCCAGCTGCCACGGCGCACCGGCGGAGAAGTCGACCGAGTAGCCCCGATCGAGCGTCATCACCGACACCCCGTTCTCCCGGGCGTTTCGCACTCGACCCGGCAGTGGCCCCAGCGTCACGAACGCCGTCGGATCGCCGCCGCCCTCACGACCACGGCTCAGCACCAACCGCAGAACGCCCTCGTCCGTGGACTTCTCCGTCCACAGGCCGACCGACTGCTCGATCACTGCGCGCCAGGCATCCGGATCGGGGACGGGAAGATCCAGGGCCGCCGCCGACACGGCCAGACGCGCCAGGTGCAGCTCGACGCCGCAGGCCGAGCCGTCACGCACCAGCAGCGTCTCGAACGCGCCGTCACCACGCACGGCAGCCAGATCGTCGGCGAACAGCAACGGCCGATCCGCGTCGTGCACTCGGCCGTCCAACGTCACCACTACCGACTCCGACATGCCGCCACCCTAAAGGCTGTGGCCGGGTGCTCCTACTATGGAGTGGTGTCCGATCCTGTGACGATCACCCCGAGTCCTCTTCTCACTCTCCCCGGCGCAGTGCCCTCTCCCGACGACAGCGTCGATGCCGGCGTCGCCTGGCACTACGGCAATCCGTTCGGCGAACAACGCAGTGCCGTCAGCGCAGCCGCCGTCATCGATCGATCCCACCGATTCGTGCTCGCCATCAGCGGCGACGAGCGCTCGAGCTGGCTGAACACGATCTCGAGCCAGCTCGTCTCGGACCTGCCCGACGGCAGCTCGGCCGAAAACCTGAGCCTGGACGTCAACGGCCGGATCGAGCATCACTTCGTACAGACCGATCTGGGCGGGATCACCTACATCGATACCGAACATGCACAGGGACCGGATCTGCTGTCGTTCCTGAAGAAGATGGTCTTCTGGGCCAAGGCCGAACCTCGCGAGGCCGACGAACTCGCCGTTCTCTCCGTCCTCGGATCCGACGCGGCATCGATTCTGGACAAGGCGGGACTCCCGGTTCCGAGCGAGATCTACGGCGCGTCGGCAGTGGACGGCGGCGGCTTCGTCCGGCGGATGCCCTGGCCGGGTCCCAATTCGTACGACGTCGTCGTCCCCCGAGCAGGTCTGAGCAACTGGTTCCTTCGCCTCCGCGACGCCGGTGCCGCCCCGGCCGGAACCTGGGCGTACGAGGCGTTGCGGGTCGAATCGGTGCGACCGCGGGTGGGCGTGGACACGGACGAGAAGACCATTCCGCACGAGGTCCGATGGATCGGCAGTGCAGCCGAGTTCGGGGCGGTTCATCTGGAGAAGGGCTGCTATCGCGGGCAGGAGACCGTCTCGCGGGTGCACAACCTCGGTCGACCGCCGCGTCACCTGGTACTCCTGCATCTCGACGGTTCCGCCGACGGACGGCCCGAGACCGGCGACCCTGTCACCGCCGGTGGCCGCGCGGTGGGGCGTCTGGGGACCGTTGTCGACCACTTCGAGCTCGGGCCCGTTGCCCTCGCGCTGGTCAAGAGAACGATTCCGGTGGACACCGCCCTGGAGGCGGGTCCGTGTGCGGCGTCGATCGACCCCGACTCCATCCCCTCGTACGACGACGTGCAGGCCGGCCGCGCGGCCGTCGATCGCCTACGCGGCCGGTGACCGGGACCGTCTCGGCGGTCTGCGTGGTGCATGCCGACGTCCCGTTCGGGCGGCGCGGCGTCGTAGACAGCGGCATCGACAAGCGGCCCGTGCACGGCCCGGTGGATGTGCACGAGCTCGGCATCGGCGGGGACCACTGTCGCGACACCAAGTTCCACGGTGGTCTCGATCAAGCCGTGTACGCCTACGACGAGGCAGAAGCCCGGTACTGGGCCGATCAGCTGGGTGCGCCCGTCGAGCCAGGACGGTTCGGCGAGAATCTGCGGACCAGCGGCGTCCCGGTGACCGACGCGGTGATCGGGACGCGGTGGCGCATCGGCACGGTGACGCTGGAGGCAACCATCGCACGCAAGCCCTGCGGCACGTTCGCGCGGTGGATGGGCGAGCCGGGGTGGGTTCGCCGATTCACGGCCCGGGGAGATGTGGGCGCTTACTTCCGAGTGCTCGAGCCCGGGGTCTTCGCCGCCGGTGATTCGGTGACGGTCGAATCGGTTCCTGGGCACGCGGTGACGGTGCGGATGCTCTTCGAGGGCCGGGACGCCGCGGCGATGCAGACTCTTCTGGACGAGCCCGGATTGGCACCGAAGGTGTACCGCGACGCGGCGGCGGCGCTGAAATCGTCGCGGAGGCCATGACGCGCAGCACTACTGTTTTCGTGTCGTAGCGCGAAAATAGTTCGCCTGAGCACGGATATGCGCAGGTACAGGCAGCGCGGACCCCTGCCCCGGGCGTGTCGCGCCGCCGGGCCCGGCTTCGACACGTGGTGCCGTATGCGCATCGCGGCGATTCGCGCGCTAGAGTGTGTGCCAGGAAGAAATACCAACTCTAACGGGGCCGCCAAATTTCCCCAGGCCGCCCCGCAAGTCCGCGAGGGGGCACCGCCATGGGCCGAGGCAGGGCTAAGGCAAAGCAGACAAAGGTCGCTCGTGAGCTCAAGTACAGCTCGCCGACAACGGACTTGGAGAGTCTGCAAAGAGAGCTCTCCGGTGGTTCGTCCAACTCCCATCGTGGCGGCATCCACTCTGACTCGGATGTGCATTCCCGAGTCGAGGAAGACGAGTACGAGGACTGGCGACGCTAGAAACTGTGCACTGAACGACTGAGGGGGAGCCGCACCGCGGCTCCCCCTCACTTGTTCGTCGTGTGACCGGTCGGTCAGAACCTCGGGTGGTTACCCAGCAGCAGCGCTCGCTCATCGGCGACGTCCTTGCCCGCAGCCTTCTTGACCGTGCCGAGAGTCCAGCAGTCGATGTGGCGTGCGGTCAGTACCGCCAGAGCACGATCGACGTCCTCGGGGGCGACGATCGCGACCATGCCGACACCCATGTTGAACGTCTGCTCCATCTCGGCCCGCTCGACGCGTCCGCGCTGCGCGATGAGGGAAAAGATCGGGGCCGGGCTCCACGTGGTCCGATCGAGTTCGGCCACGAGACCCTCGGGCATGACGCGCGAGAGGTTGTTGGCGAGTCCGCCGCCCGTCACGTGGCAGAACGTGCGCACGTCGGTCTCGGCCGCGAGTGCGAGGCAGTCCTTGGCGTAGATCTTCGTCGGCTCGAGCAGTTCCTCGCCGAGTGTGCGGCCGAACTCCTCGACGTGTCCGCCGAGATCCATGTGGTTGATCTCGAGCAGCACCTTGCGAGCGAGCGAGTAGCCGTTGGAATGCAGACCGGACGATCCCATGCCGATGACGACGTCGCCGGGACGCACGCGCTCGGGTCCGAGGATCGAGTCCGCCTCCACGACGCCGATGCCGGTGGCAGAAAGGTCGTAGTCACCGTCGGCCATCAGCCCCGGGTGTTCGGCCGTCTCGCCGCCGAGCAAGGCACAACCGGCGATGATGCAGCCCTCGGCGATGCCCTTGACCAGTTCCGCGACCTGCTCGGGAACGACACGGCCGACGGCGATGTAGTCCTGCAGGAACAGCGGCTCGGCTCCGCACACGACCAGATCGTCGACGACCATGGCCACGAGGTCGAGACCCAGGGTGTCGTGCTTGCCGAGGGCCTGGGCGACGGCGACCTTCGTGCCGACTCCGTCGGTCGAGGCAGCCAGGACCGGCTCGCGGTAGTCGCCCTTGAGCGCGAACAGACCGGCGAAACCACCGAGACCGCCCATGACCTCGGGCCTGCTGGCCTTCTTGGCGAGTGGCGCGAACAGTTGAACTGCTCGGTCTCCTGCGGCGATATCGACCCCGGCCGCCGCGTAGGAGGCACCGCCCGAGTGAGTTGCGCTCGTGGGTTGGGATTCCTCGGTCATTCGGCTCCAGCCTGTGTACTCGTTCATGTCAGCGCCCCCAAGCACGCGAACCGTGCGTAGCGGCGCAGATAGCGCCCTAACGGTACCGGAGTGCCCGCTGGCGGGAAGAATTTACGTGCGCAGCCGCTTGCCCGGGATGGCGGCCAACAGCTTCTTCGTGTACTCCTCCTCCGGCGAGCGCAGAATCTTCCACGGCGTGCCCTGCTCGACGACCTGGCCGCCCCGCAGCACCACCACCCGATGTGCGACGCGATCGACCACCGCCAGATCGTGGCTGATGAACAGGCAGGCGAAACCGAACTCCCGCTGCAGCGCCTCGAACAGGTCGAGCACGGCCGCCTGGACCGAGACGTCGAGTGCACTGGTCGGCTCGTCCGCGACCACCAGATCCGGTCCCAGCACCAGTGCCCGCGCCAGGCTGACGCGTTGCCGTTGCCCACCGGACAGCTCGTGCGGGTAACGCTTGTCGGTGCCGGACGGTAGTTGCACGGCGTCGAGCAGCTCGGTGGTCCTGGCCGCGATCGCATCCTTGGAGCCGTACTTGTGCACGATCATCGGCTCGGCGATGCACTGTCCGACGGTGAGCCGCGGGTTCAGCGACGCCGACGGGTCTTGGAAGACGAAGCCGAATCGCTTGCGCAAGGGCTTGAGCTTGCGCTCGCTCACGCCGGCGATGTTCTGTCCCATCACCGTCACGCTGCCGCTGGTCGGCTTCTGGAGCGCTGCAACGCACCTGCCGATCGTCGACTTACCCGAGCCCGATTCGCCCACCAGACCGAGGGTTTCGCCGCGGTGGATGGTCAGCGAGACGTCGTCGACCGCTCGGAATGCCGAGGAGCCGACCCCACCGGAGAACTGCACCACCAGCTGCGAGACCTCGAGTACCGGCTCGCCCGACGTGTCGACGGTCTTGTCCGACTCCACTGCAGCAAGGGTCGGCACCGCGGCCAGCAGCTTTTTGGTGTACTCGTCTTCGGGGGCGTCGAACAGCTGTGCCACCGGCGCTTCCTCGACGACTCGGCCGTTCTGCATGACGACGACGCGGTCCGCCAGATCGGACACGACGCCCATGCTGTGGGTGATCAGCACGATGGCGCACCCGAGCCGGTCTTTCAGATCGCGCAGCAGCTCGAGGATCTCGGCCTGCACAGTGACGTCGAGGGCGGTGGTCGGCTCGTCGGCGATGATGACTTTCGCCTCGCAGGAGATCGCGATCGCGATCATGACGCGTTGCTTCTGGCCACCGGAGAGCTCGTGTGGGTAGTACGAGAAGCGCTGCTCGGGGTTCGGCAACCCCACCATCGTCAACAACTCGATGGCCCGCGCCTTGGCATCCTTACTGCCCATCCGTTTACCGTCCGTACTTCGGGTCGTTCCGCCGGCTCCACTCCTGGCGCGGGTGTGCGCGCGCAACGCCTCGACGATCTGATACCCGATGGTGAACAGCGGATCGAGAGCACTGCCCGGCTCCTGGAACACCATCGAGATCTTGTTGCCCCGCAGCCTCGCCCACGCCTTGTCGTTCAGCGTGGTGACGTCCTGCCCGCCGAGAACCACGTGCCCGTCGACTCGCGCGGTATCGGGCAGCAGCCCGATGGCGGAGCGGACACTGACGGATTTACCCGACCCCGACTCCCCCACGACGGCGAGAACTTCACCGGGATAGACCTCGAACGAGACCTCGGTGACGGCATCGACTTCGCCGGCATCGGTGACGAACGAAACGGACAACGACTGCACCGACAATGCGGACTCGCGTGGAGTCACGACACTCGATGTCATACCTTCACCGCCTTCTTGAACTTCTTGCGAGTGCGCAGCAGCGGATTGAGTGTCTCGCTTGCACTTTCACCGACCATGGTCAGACCGAGGACCACCAGCACGATGCCCAGGCCTGGGAACACCGACGTCCACCAGATGCCGTTGGAGATGTCCGGTAGGGCCTTGTTGATGTCGTATCCCCACTCCGAGGCGGAGGTCGGCTCGATCCCGAACCCGAGGAAACCGAGCCCGGCGAGGGTGAGGATGGCCTCGGCTCCGTTGAGCGTGATGATGACCGGCAGTGTCTGCACCACGTTGGCGAGTATGTGCCGGAACAGAATTCGCGGCGTGCCGGCTCCGGTCACCCGCGCGGCGTCGACGTACGGTTCGGTCTTGACGGCGACCGTCGCGTTGCGGACCACCCGGAAGTACTGGGGCACGAAGATCGCCGTGATGGCGATGGCCGCGGAGGCGATACCGCCGAAACTCGACGACTGACCGCCTGCCACGACGATCGAGATGACCACGGCGAGAAGCAGAGACGGGAATGCGTACATCGCGTCCATGAACAGCACGAGCACCCGGTCGAACCAGCGGCCGATGTAGCCCGAGGCCAGACCGAGCGGAACGCCGATGATCAGGGACAGCACCAGAGACGAGGCGATGACCATCAATGCGGTTCTGGCACCGTAGATTACCCGCGAGAACACGTCCTCACCGCGAACCGAGGTACCGAACCAGTGATCCGCGGACGGCGCGGCTTGGCGGGCGAAATCCGCACCGGCGTCACTGGTCTGCGAGAAACCGTACGGCGCGAGAATCGGCGCGAACAGCGCCGCGATCACGAACCCAACCATCAGCGCCAACCCGACGATGAGCGTGACCCGCTGCAATCCCGAGGTGGACTTCACGAACGCGACGCCGGGGAACCCTCTGCGGTGCGGACGGGTGGGAGGGACGTCGGACAGCACGACTTCGGTGCTCATCAGAACCTCACTCTCGGGTCGATGAGGGCGACGATCGCGTCGGTGACGAAGCTGACGACGGCGACCACCACGGCCAGGAACGTCACGATGCCTTGCACGGCAACGAAATCGCGGGCCTGCAGATAACGGGCGAGTTCGTAGCCCAGTCCTTGCCACTCGAAGGTCGTCTCGGTGAGTACGGCACCGCCGAGGAGGACGGCGATCTGCAGTCCGATGACGGTGACGATGGGAATCATGGCGTTACGGAACGCATGTCGCCTCGTCACCGTGCCCTCGCTCAACCCGCGCGCGCGGGCGGCGTCGACGAACGGCGCCTGCAACGTCTGAATCAGGTTGACTCGCACCAATCGCAGGAACACACCGGCCGTCAGCAGTCCGAGCGCAAGAGCGGGCAGAACCGCGTGCTCGAGCACGTCGACGGTGTAACCGGTGTCGCCGTACAGGAACGAGTCGATGATCAGAATGTTCGTCTTCGGGGAGACGTTCTGCAGTGCCAGTTCGACATTGGTACTGGCCCGCCCGGCGACCGGCAGCCAGCCGAGCTTGACGGCGAACAGCAGCTTGAGCAGCATGCCGACGAAGAATACCGGGGCCGCGTACGCCAGGATCGCGAAGATTCGCAGCGACGCATCACCGAACCGGTCGCGATGGGTGGCGGCGTAGAACCCGAGCGGGATGCCGACCGCGAACGCGACGAGCAGCGCCCAGAACGCCAATTCCAGTGTGGCAGCACCGTTGACGAGCAGGACGTCACTGATCGCGCGATTGTCGGTGGCGGAGCGGCCGAAGTCGCCGCGCAACAACCCGGTCAGGTACTCCCAGTACTGCGTCAGGATCGGCCGGTCGTATCCGGCCTCGGCCTTGCGCTGGGCGATCTGTTCGGCGGGTAGTCGACCGCCGAGGGCGGCGGTGATCGGGTCACCGATCACACGCATGAGAAAGAAGACGACGGTGACGAGAATCCAGGCAGTCGGGATGATCAACAGAAACCTGATCCCGAGATAGCGGGCGAGCGCGCCGTATCGTGACGGCGCGCTCGCCTGCTGCGCTTTCTTCTCCCCTACCGGCGTCTGTGCGGTAGCGGGCACCGGTCAGCTCTTGGCGAGAGTGACGAAGCGGAACTTGAACGAGGCGTCGAGGGTCTCGTCCACACCGCTGATCTCATCGGTGGCGACGGCGATCTGCTTGCCCTCCAACAGCGGAAGGGTCGGCAGGTAGTTGGTCGCGAGCTCGGTCTGAATCTGTCCGATGATCTGCATCCGTGCGTTCTCGTCGGCCGTCGTGCGCTCGAGGTCGAGCAGTGACGTGATCTCCGGGTTCTCGAAATGCGACTGGAGGAAGTTGTCCGGCCCGAAGAACGGCGTCAGGTAGTTGTCTGCATCGGGGTAGTCCGGGAACCAGCCGAGCTGGTAGACCGGGTACGCGTCGGCGACGCGTTCCTTGGTGTAGGTGCTCCACTCGGTGGACTGCAGGTTCACATTGAACAAGCCCGTCGCGTCGAGCTGACTCTTGATCGCGGCGTACTCCTCGCTCGAGCTCGAGCCGTAGTGATCCGGGTTGTACTGCAGGTTGAGCTGGATCGGAGTGGCCACGCCTGCGGCCGAGAGGAACCCGGCAGCCTCGTCTTTGTTGGGGGTCTCACCGTAGACGTCGGAGAAGGCCTTGTTCGAACCCTCCAGACCGGTCGGCACCACGGAGTACAGCGGGGTGTAGGTGCCCTTGTAGACGCCGTCGGAGAGCGCCTGGCGATCGACCGAGGCAGCAATTGCTTTGCGTACGGCCAACTTCTGCTCGGCGGTGTTGCCGGGCATCGTGTTCATGTTGAAGACCATGTAGCGGGACTCGCCGCCGGGGCCCTCGTGCACCGTCAGGCCGTCGACGGCTCCCAGCGATTCGACGTCGGTCGGGGTGAGGGAACGCCATGCCACATCGATGGCCTTGTTCTGCACATCGAGCTTCAGGTTGTCGGAGCTGGTGTAGTACTTCACGTTGACCGACGACGTCTTCGGGGTGCCGAGAATGCCGTTGTAGTCACCGTTGGCCACGAAGCTGACGAGTGAGTTCTTGCCATAGCTGGAGATGGAGTACGGGCCGGCGAACGGCTTGCCCGCAACCACTGCGTCGTCGTCGAGCACCTTGTCGGCCGGGAACACCGTCTGGTCGACGATCGGGCCCGCGGGTGTCGCGAGGATCTGCGGGAACGTCTGATCGTTGGCCGCTTTGAGGGTGAACTCGACGGTCTTCTCGTCCGGTGTCGCGATGCTGTCGAGATTGGTCAGCAGCGACGCCGGACCGTTCGGATCGTTGATCGCGACGATGCGGTCGAACGAGAACTTGACGCTCTCGCTCGTCAGCGGATTGCCGTTGGCGAACTTCAGGTCGTCCTTGAGCGTGCACTTGTAGACGGTCGGCTCCGCGAAATCGCAGCTCTCGGCCGCATCGGGCTCGAGCTCGGAGCTACCGGGAGCGAAGTTCATCAGGAAGGGATACGTCTGGTTCATCACCATGAACGATCCGTTGTCGTACGAGCCGGCCGGGTCGAGCGAGGTGACCTGGTCCGTGGTGCCGACCGTGATGGTCTCACCGCCGCCGTCGCCGGATCCACCGGCGTCGGTGCGTCCCGAGCCGCACGCTGCGGCGGTCAGTGCAAGTACCGACAGTGCGGCCACTGCGGCGGTCTTCTTGCCGTGCTTACGCACAGCCGTTCGTGATGCGGCGCTGTAGCGCTGCATGCGTCCGTCGTCGGGCGACAGGGTCATCTGAGCCTCTATCCAATCGGTGTGTCCTATGTAACTCGGGACAGTACCGATGGACTGTTTCCAATATGTGGCATTGAGAAAACCCTGCTGTTCCCTAACGGAAAAGACCAGGTCAAGGACGGCTGAGAGCGCTCACATTCGCGTCGTTGTCCACCGGTTGCCCAGCGGCCGACGCCAGCAGACCCTCGAGCACGTGCTTGCCTAGTGCATTGTCCGCGGGCAGATCGATGGGGTACTTCCCGGTGAAACATGCTGCACACAAGCGCGATTCGGGCTGCTCCGACGCCGCGATCATGCCGTCGATGGAGATGTAGCCCAGCGAGTCGGCACCGATGGCCTGCCGGACGCCTTCGAGGATTCCGTCCTCGGAATCGACGCCGTTGGCGATCAGCTCTGCGGGAGAAGCGAAGTCGATGCCGTAGAAGCAGGGCCACCGCACCGGCGGGGACGCGATACGTACGTGGATCTCGAGGGCACCGGCCTCGCGCAGCATCCTGATCAGCGCCCGCTGCGTGTTGCCGCGAACGATCGAATCATCCACCACCACGAGCCTTTTGCCGCGAATGACCTCTTTGAGAGGGTTGAGCTTGAGCCGGATACCGAGCTGCCGAATGGTCTGCGACGGTTGAATGAACGTGCGGCCCACGTACGCGTTCTTCATGAGCCCCTGGCCGTACGGGATTCCGGAGCCCTGGGCGAAGCCCACGGCTGCCGGAGTTCCGCTCTCGGGCACCGGGATGACCAGATCACCCTCGGCCGGGTGCTCCTTGGCGAGACGACGTCCGATTTCCACCCGAGTCGAGTGCACCGAGCGACCGCCGATGACGCTGTCGGGCCGTGCGAGATAGACGTACTCGAACACGCAGCCCTTGGGCTCGGGGGCAGCGAAACGCGAGGACCGAACGCCGTCGGCGTCGATCGCCAACAGTTCGCCGGGCTCGATGTCGCGGACGAACGCCGCACCGACGATGTCGAGTGCTGCGGTCTCGCTGGCGACGACCCAGCCGCGATCGAGGCGACCGAGGCACAGCGGCCGAACGCCGTGTGGATCACGCGCGGCGTAGAGGGTGTGCTCGTCCATGAAGGTCAGGCAGAACGCGCCTTTGAGCAGGGGCAGCAATTCCATCGCCGCCTGCTCTATGGTGCAGTCGGCGGCCTTGTGCGCCAGCAGTGCCGTCACGACATCGGAATCCGACGTCCCGTTGCCCTGCAACCGATCGCTGATCAGGCCCGCATCGCGAGCCTTGGTGGCGAGTTCTGCGAAGTTCACCAGATTGCCGTTGTGCCCGAGCGCGATACCGGTACCGGCAGTGGTGGTACGGAAGATCGGCTGCGCGTTCTCCCACGTCACCGAACCACTCGTGGAGTAACGGCAATGACCGATGGCGACGTGCCCGGGCATCGCGCCGAGCGTCTGCTCGTCGAACACCTGACTGACCAGGCCGAGATCCTTGAACACGAGCACCTGGGAGCCGTCGGACACCGCGATGCCTGCGGCTTCCTGACCACGGTGCTGCAGTGCGTAGAGGCCGTAGTAGGAGAGCTTGGCCACGTCCTCGCCCGGTGCCCACACACCGAACACTCCACACTCTTCGCGCGGCTCGTTCTCCGGCTCGTCGATGGGTTTGCCTACCAGAAGATTCGGACTGTCGACCGACAAATCGGCGTTGGTCACGGGCATTGCTCCCTAGGGGGTCCGGGGCGGGGGGCCGTGCCCAGTCTACGGGCACACGGGCTGACGCAACGCATCGTGTGTCCAGGAGATTCCCGACGGTCGAACGGCCGCTGAAATCCGGCGGTCAGGTAATGGTCAGCAACGGCAACCACCGACCCACTTCGGCGGCCCGACTGCCGGACGCATCGATCGAGCCGTCGCCGAGCGCCTCGGCGAAATCTCGGGTCCCGGTGGCCACCTGAAGCCATGTCAGAGCATCGGTTTCGACGACGTTCGGCGGGGTTCCTCTGGTGTGCCGGGGCCCGACGATGCACTGCACCGCGACGAACGGCGGCACCCGCACCTCCACCGACGACCCCGGTGCGTTCTGACCGAGAGTTCTGGCGGTGGTGCGCACGGCGGCGGCGATCTGCGCGCGTGGCGGCTTCTCGGCCTCACCTCGGATCCAGTCGGCGACGGCCAGAACGGCCTCGCGCACCTCGGCGGGACCGACCTCCTTGTGCGGTGGCATCTCCGGTCAGCTCCTCTCACGTTCGGTCGCCGCGAGATGCGCCAACACGGCACCGCTCGCGTTGAGTGCGTAGTGCAGCGCAGCAGGGGCGAGCACACTGCCGCTGCGTGCCCGCAGCCACGAGAACACCACCCCGGCGACGGTCGTCGCGGCAACGGTCCCGGCCACCGAATCCCCGGCGGCGCGGGCGGGACGAATGTGCCACAGTCCGAAGAAGACCGGCGACAGGGCAGGCGATGCCGCATCGAGCACACCGCGGAAGAGCAACTCCTCGGTCAGCACCGTCCCCACCGGAATCCGAAACAGCACCCACTCCGCGAGATCGTCCTCGGACGGACGGACGCGTCGACGCAGTGCGGGTACGGCGGCCACCACCGCAGACCCCAAGACGGGTATCGCTGCCGCAGCCGCACCCCATTTGAGCCCGGATGCGGCGTTACGCAGGCCCAGCCGTTCGGCATTCGATCCCGACACCGCAGCCACAGCGACGGCGAACGACGCGTTGGCCACTGCCCGCCCGCGGGCTCCGAGCCCGGCCGCAGGCAGCACGTATGTGCTCCACGCCGTTGTCACGAGTCCGGTCAGAATGGGTCGTTCCGCAGGCTCCACTCCGGTTGCCAGAGCGGTTCTCACTTCTCGGGACCGTCACGTCCGGCGAACTGCTCCATGACGCCGCGCACTCGTTCGGTGTCGCGGTCGGTCCACCCCTCGGGAGCGGCGACGGCCACCCAGCCGTCGAGCACGAGGGTTCCGTAGTTGTGACCGTGGCCGTCGGGGACGCCCGCGGCGTTGGTCAGGTCCGCTGCCACCTGCCAGAACGTCACCACCGGGAACCAACGCATGCTCGGCAGTCGGTCCGGCCCCGGCGGCTCGGACAGCCAGTCCGGACGCTCGAACAGCAGGTCCGGTGACCACCAGACCACCGGATCCGACGCATGCTGGACGTACAGGATGCGCGGGGCGTACCAGGGCTGATCCTCCGGTGGGATGCCCGACGAATTGTCGGCGAAGCGAACCGTCAGGCCCTCGGAGTACACCGGCCGAACCTCGGGGCTGCCCGGATCACGCCTGCTGACGAACTGACTCCAGATGCGGTTGTCGTTCGGCGGACCCACCCACAGGACGCCGTCGGTGGTGGCGCGGATGTCCGCCAACCCGTCGAACGCGCCTTCACCGGACTTCGTCCCCAGACTTTCGCCGTAGACGTAGAACTTGGGACGGGTGGCCTCGGGCTCCTGCAGCCACCGGTCGTGCACCTTGTCGATCAGAGCCTTGCCTGCCTGGGCCGCTTTGTCGCCCTCGGCGATGAACGAGATCCAACTCGGCAGATACGAGTACTGGGAGGCGACGGTGGCGACATCGCCGTCGAACATCAGCTCCTCGGCCTCGACGGCGGTGGGGTTGACCCAGCCGGTGCCGGTGGTCGGCACGACGATGAGGGCTTTGCGCTGGAACGCGCCGGTGCGTTCGAGTTCGGCGACGACGATGTCGAGTCGTTCGTCCTGAGTCTCCGCGGTTTCCAGTCCGGCGTAGGCCCGAATGGGTTCGAGGCTCGGACGTCCGGTGGCCCGTTCCATCTCGTCGGCTCGCAGGCCGCTGGAGACGAAGTTGCGACCCTCGAATCCGAGTGTGTCCCACGGTGCCAACGAGTTCGGGCTACCCGACCTCTCGTCGGCGACGGGTTGTTCTGTGCCCTCTCGCGTTTCGTTGTTCTGCAGACTGAACACCGAGTTGGTCACCTCGGAGACCGCACGCAGCAGCACACCCTGAACCAGGGCGACGACCAGAACCACCAGGACGATCACGCCGAGTGCGTTGGCCACCTCGCGTGGCATCTTGACGATGCGATTGATCTGACGGGCGAGCAATCGGACGACGTCGCGCAGCACCCGCGAGATCGAGATGAGCAGTGCGGCAATGGCAATGCTCAACGCTCCGGTGCGGAGGTACCCCGTCGTGGTGGTCCCCTCCGCGTCCATGAGCGCGGCGAGTTCACGCTGCCACTGCGCCGAGACCGCCAGCATGATCATCGACGCAGCGACGGCGACGACGAGTACGACGACCTTGACTGCAAGTTCGACCTTGCGCGGCAATGGCCACCACGAACGCGACGACAGCCACCATCGCGTCACCGCCCATCCCACGGCCACCCCGAAGGCGTACCCGATAGCCGAGTTGATGCCGCCGATGATGCCCTGGAACAGCCATCCACGAGGCAGCAGCGACGGCGTCAGCGACCAGCAGAAGAACAACGCGCTGAACGCGATTCCGGTGAAGTCCAGACGCAGCAGGCCCCACGACCACATGACGAACGGATGCTTCTCCGGCGACGGAGCCGAGAACTCCACCGTCGGAAAGTGATACCGATGATGCTGATCCTGCT
This sequence comes from Rhodococcus sp. NPDC080181, assembly GCF_040702225.1. NCBI lineage: Bacteria > Bacillati > Actinomycetota > Actinomycetes > Mycobacteriales > Nocardiaceae > Rhodococcus > Rhodococcus sp. NPDC080181. The sequence goes on along the minus strand of NZ_JBFBKN010000027.1, from coordinate 3,321 downwards.
CGAGTGTGGGCTCGGTCCCCCTTCGACGCTCCGATACCTGTCCCCCCACCTCGGTCAGCCGAAGAGTCTGGGAAGAGTGCTCTCGAACGTCTCCCGCAGTTCCGTCATCGGCACGGAGAACTGCCCCTGGACCTCGATCGAATCCGAGCCCTCGTCGACGACGCCCACTCGCGCCCACGGAAGTCCGCGTGCGGTGCACATGCCGGTGAACCTGGTCTCCTCGGTGCGCGGCACGGCGACCAGCACCCGGCCGGAGGATTCGGAGAACAAGGTCACGAACGGATCTGCGCCCTCGGGAACGATGATGCGGCACCCGGTTTCGCCGGCCAATGCTGCCTCGACGACGGCCTGAGCGAGACCACCCTCGGACAGGTCGTGGGCAGCCGAGACCAGGCCGTCGCGGGAGGATGCGAGCAGGATGTCTGCCAACAACTGCTCCCGAGCGAGATCGACCTTCGGCGGAACGCCGCCGAGGTGATCGTGCTCGACCTGCGCCCAGATGGACCCGTCGAACTCGTCGTGGGTCTCCCCCAGCAGGATGAGTGTCTCGCCGGGCTCGAGGCCGAGTCCCGTCGGGATGCGGCGATGGACGTCGTCGATGACGCCCAGTACTCCGACCACGGGGGTCGGCAGGATCGGCTCGGCACCGGTCTGGTTGTAGAAGCTGACGTTGCCGCCGGTGACCGGGATCCCGAGGGTGACGCACCCGTCCGCCAAACCGCGTACGGCCTGCTGGAACTGCCACATGACACCCGGGTCCTCCGGAGAGCCGAAGTTCAGGCAGTTGGTGACGGCCTTGGGAGTGGCACCGGTGACCGCGACGTTGCGGAACGCCTCGGCCAGAGCCAGCTGCGCGCCCTGGTATGGGTCGAGTGCGGTGTAGCGGCCCGACGCGTCGGTGGCCAAAGCGATTCCGCGACCGGTCTTCTCGTCGATGCGGATGACGCCTGCATCGGCGTTCTCGGCCAGCACGGTGTTGCCGCGGACGTAGCGGTCGTACTGCTCGGTGATGAATCGGCGGCTGCACAGCTGCGGCGAGCCGATCATCTTCAGCAGAGTGGCCTTCAGCTCGTCCGCGGTTTCCGGACGCTTCAGCGACGCCGTGCTGTTCGCGATCAACGCGTCCTGGGTGTCCGGGCGCTGCACCGGACGGTTGTACACCGGGCCTTCGTGCGCAACGGTTTTCGGCGGTACATCGACGACGGTATCGCCGTGCCAGGTGATCTGGAGGTGCTCGCCGTCGGTGACCTCACCGATGACCGTGGCCAGGACGTCCCACTTCTTGCAGACGGCCATGAACGCGTCGACGTTCTCGGGGGTCACCACGGCGCACATGCGCTCCTGGGATTCGCTCGAGAGCACCTCGGCCGGAGTCATGCCGGTGGCGCGCATCGGCACCTTGTCGAGCTCGATGTGCATGCCACCACTGCCGGCGGACGCGAGTTCCGATGTGGCGCAGGACAACCCGGCACCACCGAGGTCCTGGATGCCGACGACGAGCTTGTTCGAGTACAACTCGAGGCAGGCTTCGATGAGCACCTTCTCGGTGAACGGATCGCCCACCTGAACCGCGGGAAGCTTCTTGCGGCCCCCACCGGTCTCGTCGCCGTCGAACGTCTCCGACGCGAGCACGGACACACCGCCGATGCCGTCGAGACCCGTTCGTGCACCGAACAGAATGATCTTGTTGCCCAGGCCCGACGCGAACGCGAGATGCATGTCCTCGACCCGCATGACGCCGGCACACAGGGCGTTCAGCAGAGGGTTACCGGCGTAGGAGGCGTCGAACACCGTCTCGCCGCCGATGTTCGGGAGGCCGAGGGAGTTTCCGTACCCACCGACGCCTGCGACGATGCCGCTCAGGACACGGCGCGTATCGGGTGCATCGGCAGCACCGAATCGCAGCTGGTCCATGACGGCGATCGGGCGAGCGCCCATGGCCATGATGTCGCGGACGATGCCGCCGACGCCCGTCGCCGCACCCTGGTAGGGCTCGACGTACGACGGGTGATTGTGGCTCTCGACCTTGAACGTGACGGCCCAGCCGTCGCCGACGTCGACGACGCCCGCGTTCTCGCCGATACCGGCGAGCATCGGCTTGCGCATCTCGTCGGTGGTGGTCTCGCCGAAGTACTTCAGGTGCACCTTCGAGGACTTGTACGAGCAGTGCTCGCTCCACATGACGGAGTACATCGCCAATTCGGCGTCCGTGGGCCGGCGGCCGAGGATTTCCTTGATGCGGACGTATTCGTCGTCCTTGAGTCCGAGTTCCTTGTACGGCTGCGCAACGTCGGGGGTGGCGACGGCGTTCGAGACAGTGTCTGTGGGTACAGAGCTAGCGGACACGAGGAATAGGTCCCTTCGATGGAGCGAAATGCCAGGGAGAGTCTATAAGGTGCCGCCGACATGTACGGCATCGGACGTATCGGCCTCGTGCGAACATCACCTGATGGACATTGCACTGACCGAGGACGATCTGGACGAAACGGGCGTCATCGACCCGTCGATGGTGGCCAAGGGAGTCGACGTACCGCCGAAAGCCGTCGTCTGTTTCTTCGCCGAGGTGATCGAGAGCATCTGCGCGAAAGGCGACGCCCGCGTGGTGTCGATCATGCGCTCCGAGCACGGCGAACACCCCGTCTACGAGATCGAACGAGGCGGACAGAAACTTGCCGTCTTCCATCCCGGCGTCGGCGCGCCACTGGCCGCACTGTTCCTCGAAGAAGCCATCGCCATGGGCTGCACGCAGTTCGTCGCTGTCGGCGGTGCCGGGGCGCTGTCCGACGACCTGGGCATGGGACACGTCATGGTGGTCGACAGCGCCCTGCGCGACGAGGGCACCTCGTTCCACTACCTGCCGCCCGGTCGAGTGGTCGACGCCGATCCCGCAGGCGTCGCCGTACTCCAGTCGGTACTGACCGACGCCGGCATCGACTTCGTCACCGGCCGCTCCTGGACCACCGATGCGCTCTACCGCGAGACCCGCGGCCGAGTCTCGCGCCGCGTCGAGGAAGGCTGCCGCACGGTCGACATGGAGGCGTCGGCCTTCTGCGCCGTCGCCCGATTCCGCGGAGTCCGATTCGCGCAACTGCTGTACGCGGGAGACTCCCTGGCCGCCGACTGGGATCACCGCGGCTGGACCAAGGCAACAACGGTGCGCGAACAGTTGTTCTGGCTCGCTGCCGACGCCTGCCTGCAACTCGATCCGCTCTAGGTCTTCGGCCCACCGTTATCTTTTAGCTGGTCCTTGAAACCGAGGGCTACGGTCGCCAGACCCGGTATGACTTCTCGCCCCTGTCATCAATGATCCGGGGGGTGGTG
>NZ_JBFBKN010000026.1:0-54248 GCF_040702225.1 Rhodococcus sp. NPDC080181 | reverse complement strand
CATCGAAAGGACCGCCCCTGAACAACCGGAAACATCAACACGGGGTGGGGACTTTTACCTGGCCACCAGCGGGGACATCGACATGGCCATTGACATTCGACTCCACCATGTTTCAAAGTGATGAGTTCGGAACCTTCTGAAACTACGTACTTCGGGACTACCTGCTGAACCGCACGGACCGATAACTCGCACATTTGCGACGCGACATAGTGCCGATAGCAAAGAGACCGAGTCAGCTGCATGAGCTGCGGGCGATAGATCACCCTCTCCTGGAGGCGACACCAACTACTACACGCCCGGTAGTATGAAGGTGGCGGTAAACGTCGATGCGCGCATTTGCCGCGGGCAGGGGCCAATCGACGGGAGTAGCTGCATAACCCGACGACACTGTCGCCGTCGGCTCGAAGGGGGGATCCACCATGAAGTCCACAGCGTCAGACCCGCTCCTACTCGGACACGGGACGGTGTACGAACCGCAGCACGACTCGCACATGCTTGCCGAAGCCGTCCTTGCCTGCGGCATTCCGAACGACTCACGGGTACTGGACCTGTGTACGGGGTCTGGAATTCAAGCCCTGACGGCCGCGACGCTCGGGGCTCATCGAGTACTGGCAGTGGACATCTCACCGGCAGCGGTCGAATCGACGAGGGCTGCCGCGCGGCGACTCGGCCTCGATATCGAAGCGCGTCAGGGCGACCTCTCCGTCGCACTGACACACGGCCCCTACGACGTCGTACTGTGCAATCCCCCGTATGTACCGAGTGCGCACCTACCACCCACCGAAGGCCCCTCGGTGGCGTGGGATGCAGGGGTGGACGGGCGAGCGTTCCTGGATCCACTGTGTCGTGCGGCTCCAGACCTACTGTCCGACAACGGGTTCCTCCTACTGGTCCATTCCGAACACGCTGACGTTCCGAAGTCGCTTGCGATGATGGAGGAAGGAGGCTTGACAGCATCGATCGTGGCCAGGCAAACCATCGGATTCGGACCGGTCTTGCTAGCGCGCGCCGCGTGGCTGGAGGCCAACGGCCTCATCGTGCCAGGATGCCGGATCGAAGAGTTGGCAGTGATATTGGCCCAGAAAAACATTGGTACCTAATTCGTCCCCTCGAGCGAACATGACTCACCCTGCGACGTCCGTCGCCGCCGCTGTCGACGGGCAACCGGCCCTGAGCACCAGAGCGAGTGGTCTCGTCACTGCAGGGCGGCGGCGAGGTCCGTCAGTGCAGCGGTCTCCGCGCCAGGGTCGGGGGTGCTCGACCGGATTGCGGTGAGCACTACGTCGATACGCGAGTCGAGCGCTGTCCACCCCGCAGCGTCGAGCGGCTGCAACGCGGGTTGATCGTCGTCCCAGGTGGTTTCGAGCTTCTTCGCAGCAGTTTTCGCCTCGTCCTGCTGACCGGACCGAACTGCCCAGGCAGTGTCGTCGACGATCGCGCGGAGCTCGGTGACCTGCTGCGGCGGGAACTTCGCGATCGCCTCCCCCGGCGCGAGATCGGTGATCGCAGCCCCCGAACCCTCCGCCTCACTTACCGGCGCTGTATGTGGCTGCGCAGACGCCCACGACAGAAGCCCCGCCGTGGCAACCGCGACTGCCGCGAAATAGACCAGCATCGCGCGCTCACGGCGCGCGTCTGTGGCGACCGGTTCGGGCTCGACACGGTGGTTCCCGATCACGTCTCGTTTCGTTCGCGTCAGATACAGCACCGTAGCCAGGATCGCGACCAGGAACACCACACTGGTGACGAATGTGCCCAGCCCGAGACCGTGCTCAGTGGCCGGTTGGGCGAACCAGTCACCGAGATTCGCCCCCAGCGGACGGGTGAGGATATAGGCCAACCAGAACGCCAACACTGCGTTCGCGCCGAGCCGCCAACCGGCGACGACCGCCACGATCAAGCCGGCGGGCAGAAGTACCGACGTGCCCGGGCCCCACCCGGTGATACTCAGCGTCCAATCGCCCGCCGCGGTCCCGAGCGCGAACGTCACCAGAATCGCCAACCAGTAGAACAGCTCTCGGGGCACAGTGACGATGCTGTGAATCGACAGGGTCCGCTCCCGCACGAACCACACCCCGAACACCACCGCCAACAACGCGGCGAACACCGACATACTCACCGCCAACGGAACACCGCGACTGTCGGTGAGGATGTCGGTGTACAGCGTTCCCGTGACACTGAGCACCACCACCGTCAGCCAGTACACGGCAGGCACGTACTTCGACAGCAAGATCTGAACCGCAAGCACCGCAACGAGAATCGCGGTGAACAATCCCGCCGTCGCGGTCAGTCCGACACCGAGGGTCATGTTCACCCAGTCCGCGACACTCTCCCCCACTGTGGTGCACAGGATCTTCACGACCCAGAACCAGACCGTGATTTCGGGGACCTTGCTCAGCGCCCGGTGGTGAACCGTCAGATGCTCGGAATCGGTGACATCGCTCATGAACCGGGACCGTACCCACGTGTTGCTGAAGGTCCGCTGAGGATCACCCACCGTGGATGCCGACCTCGCCGAACCACGCGTCTACGGCCCCCGGCGAACCGATCCCCGCGCGACCAGTTCCACGGTCAGCGCGACGGCGATGGTCTGCGCAAGCAACAACCCGGCGAGCACCAAAATCTGTACAGCCCCCGCCTGCAAGGCCGAACCACTGGCCAGCAACACGCCCACGAACGCACCCGGCAACGTCACCAACCCCACCGTCCGTGTCTGATCCAGGCCCGGCAGCAGCGCGTCGTTCGCGGTGGGCCGCACCACCTCCACGCGCGCATCACGTTCGGTCATTCCGAGGCTCAGTGCCGCCTCCACTTCTCCGTGCCTGTCGGTCAACGCGGCCAGTGCGCGGCGCGCGGACAGTGATGTTGCGGTCATCGTCCCGCCCAGGATGATTCCGCCGACCGGAACAATCGAGATGCCCTGCGCCGGAACGACACCGGTGAGCAAGCACAACGGGACCACGATCCCGACACCCACCGCCAGGGGAACCACGAGCCAGATACCGGACCTCCCCGACTCCGAACGCCGAATCGACGTGAACGCCGCAGCCCCGAACATCACCAGCAGCACCAGCAACGACGACCACAGATGCTCGAGCGCCGCAGCGAGAATCAACGAAATCGCCGCCAATTGAACGAAGCCGCGCAGAGCAGCAGCCGGAGCGGTGATCATTCGACCGATCGACGAGACCCGATAGATGACCCCAGCGAGCGTCACCATCACGCAACAGAGAACCACGAGCGGCAGACCAGGCTGGGCCAAGGAAGAACTCACCGGTCGAGTATGTGGCGTGGCCTGCATCAGTCTCAGACCAGGTCGAGGACAGAACCACTCTCAGCGCTTCTTCAGCGGCCGGTGGGCACCATGAAGCCATGTCCATCCAGCGGTCGACGTACGCCGAACAACACGTGGTCACGCAGGGTGTTCTCTGGACGTTCGCACCCGAGTTGCAGCGAACGAACAGCGTCGTCCCAGGAAGCTCCCACACTCTGGATCTCGAGCCCCTCGACCACGCGGGCAGACCTCGGAAAGGCCTCACATGATTACACCGGAATCCGGCTTCCGCAGAGCACGTATCGCTACTGCGGCAGTGGCAGGAGTCGGGGTCGCCGTCGTGATCGGAACCTCGGCACTGGCATTCCTCGATACTCAGAACACCGATACAGCCAACGCAGCGAGCGTCTCGGAAACGACTTCGACAACGCAGTCGGACAATGGGACCACCTCGTCCCCGAACCCGTTCGGTACCTCGCCGCGCGTCTCATCGGGATCCGGAACACCACACAGCACGACCCACGGCTCATGACTGTCGTCGCCGAGAAGAACTCGATAGCCGAGTCCCGCTGGCAGATGTGGAGCACCGACGTTCATCTTGTCGTGACCGACCCGAGGTCGCTCGAGGCCGCGGAGTCGCTGGTGCGCAGCGAACTCGACGCGGTCGACCACGCATGCAGCAGGTTCCGGCCCGATTCCGAAATCATGAACCTGACGGGATCACATGTCCGACCCGCCCCCGTCAGTGCCGTACTCGCCGACCTCGTGCTCGCGTCGCTGCACGCAGCCGACATCACCGACGGTGCAGTGGACCCGACGCTCGGCTCAGCGATGATCGACCTGGGTTACGACAGGGACTTCTCACTGCTCGAACCACCCACCGGGGGTTACTCCGCAACCGTCTCCGTCGTACGCCGCGCCGACTGGACAATGGTGACCCTGCACGACGGCATGCTCACGGTTCCGGAGGGTGTTGTTCTCGATCTGGGAGCGACCGCGAAAGCGCTGGCAGCCGACCGCTGTGCCGCACTCGTCGCGTCCGAACTGGGCTGCGGAGTTCTCGTGTCTATCGGAGGTGACATCTCGACGAGCGGTCCGCCGCCGAGCACGGGATGGCAGATTCGAGTGGCCGACGGTGACAACCAACCTTCGACGAACGTCACCATCGGGTCCGGCGTCGGAGTTGCCACGTCGAGCACCCAGCGGAGGCGATGGTCGAAAGGCGGAAAGACTGCACATCACATCCTCGATCCGCAGCTCTTGGTCCCCGTCGAACCAATCTGGCGCACAGTCACTGTCGCCGCACAGAGCTGTTTTCTGGCCAACACGGCCAGTACCGCCGCCGTCGTGAAAGGTTCGGCCGCCGTGCGATGGTTGAGAGACATCGGCCTTCCCGCGCGAATGATCGATGCCGACGGTGACACGACAGTGACACCCGGATGGCTCGAGAAGAGTTCCCACAGTGGACATCCGAACACCGAGGAGGACTGATGGATCAAGCACTGTGGGCACTCGGACGGGGAACCGGCATCGCGGCGTTGTTGATACTCACCCTCTCCATGGCATCGGGAACGGTGACGCGATCGGGGCGACCGATTCTTACGTTGCCACGATTCGGCGTCGTGGAACTCCACAAGAACACATCTCTACTGGGGTCGCTGCTCATCGTGATTCATGTGGGTGCACTGCTTTTCGATCCCTACGCACAGCTGAACGTCGTCGACTCAGTGGTCCCGTTTCTCGGGCGCTACCGGCCGTTCTGGCTCGGGCTCGGCACCCTCGCCGTAGATCTGATCATCGTTGTCGTCGCCACTGCTCTGCTGAGGCACCGATTGGGGCACAGAACATTTCGGGTCGTTCACTGGTCGGCGTATGCCTTGTGGCCGATTGCCCTCGCTCACGCCCTGGGGAACGGAACGGACGTCGGACACGCATGGTTCCTTTCCATTGCTGCAGGGTGCGCGGTACTGGTGACGGCAGCGACGACGTTCCGGCTCCGCCACGATTTTCTCGAATTCCACCACTCCAGAGCAGGAGCACAGCAATGACGACCTCCAGCCTCACTCACATTTTGTCCGGTGCCGGGTTCGACCTCGACCGACATGCGCACACGTTCGGGCCGGTGCCTGCCGGCGACGATTCGGTCATCACGGCTATCTCACGTTCCGGCCTGGCCGGGCGCGGTGGCGCAGGTTTTTCTACCGGGGCGAAGATGGCCGCCATCACCGGTCGCCGACCCGTAGTGATTGCGAACGGATCCGAGGGGGAACCGATGAGCAGCAAAGACGCTGTCCTACTATCCGATTCACCACACCTCGTTCTCGACGGCCTGGCGATCGCCGCGGAAGCAGTGGGTGCGACCGACGCATTCCTTGTCGTACCGGCCCCGAATACCGACCGGTTGCGCAGCGCCATCACCGAACGGCGACACAGTGGTTGGGATCGCACCGACGTCCACGTCGTCGTGTCCGCCGGACGCTTCGTCTCCGGGGAGAAGACGGCTCTGATCGCGGCGGTCGAGGGCAAGCCACCGATTCCGCGGTCCTCACTGGCATCGTCTTCGAAATCGGGAATGAAGGGACGTCCGACTCTCGTGCACAATGTCGAAACTCTCGCGCACGTCGCCACCGTTGCGCGATTCGGCGTCGACTGGTTCCGATCGTCAGGAACTACGAGCGAACCTGGAACGATGCTCGTGACGTTGTCCGGCGCAGTGAACAACCCCGGCGTTGTCGAGGTACCGATCGGAAGCCCACTCGAGTGGGTTGTCGGCGATATCGGACGAGCGGACATGGACAACACTCGCGCCGTGCTGGTCGGCGGTTATCACGGAACCTGGATCAACCGAGCGGACCTCGCAGGGCGACGCCTCTCGAGAGAATCTCTCGCCGCGATAGGCGCTAGTCCGGGAGCGGGGGTGGTACACGCGCTGGCAGTCCACACCTGCGGTCTTCGTGCCACGGCCGACATAGTCGACTACCTTGCACGGGAAAGCGCTGGGCAATGCGGGCCCTGCCTGAACGGGCTTCCCCGGCTGGCGTCGGAATTCGCCGACCTCGCCTACCACCGTCCCGGTGAACAGACGATCCACGAGATCCGCCGCTATGCCGGACTCGTCGACGGGCGCGGTGCATGCCACCATCCCGACGGAACCGTACGGCTCGTCCTGTCGGCCTTGACCGCATTCGCCGACGACGTGCGCATGCACAGCACCGGCCACTGCGAGGCAACAGCGCGACTGCGGAGAACCTGGTGAAACTCGACAGAACTTCAGAGTCCAGGCTTCACATCGACTGGACGCGCTGCGACGGCCGGGGCCTGTGCACCGAACTGCTCCCCGAGATCCTGTCCCGCGACGAGTGGGGATATCCGCTGTCTGCAACTCCTGATCCGACCGTCCCCTCGAGATCTCTGGGTAATGCGCTCAAGGCCGTCGACCTGTGTCCGCGGATGGCATTGGCGTTGCACTCACCGGACCGAACGAGACCGTAGAGCCATCTCGGCGATATCAGGTGAGTTCCTTCGATCCGCTGGGCTGATGCGTCGGAATTCTGATCTCGAAGCGTGCTCCTCCGAGCGGGGAACGGGAAACCGTCACCGAGCCTGTGTGGGCGGCGGCGGTGCCGGCGACGATGGCCAATCCGAGACCGGCACCGCCTTCGTCGCGTGTGCGGGATGCATCCAACCGTACGAACCGATCGAAGACTCGTTCACGCTGTTGTTCGGGGATCCCCGGGCCGTCGTCATCGATCACGATGACAGCGGACCCTCCGGACGGTGTGCAGGACAATTCGATTCGAGTGACGGCGTGCCGAACAGCATTGTCGACAACGTTGCGCACCATTCTCGCCAACGCGGGTTGATCTCCGGTTACCCGGACCGGAACGATCGACGTTCCCACAGTCAGATCCGTCATTGCGTCGATCCGTTTGCCTTCCTCGTACAGCACATCGTCGAGGTCGACGTCGACCGCGCCGAGCGGTGATTGCTTCTCGTCCGAACGAGCAAGCAGGAGAAGGTCTTCGATCAGCCGGCGCATCCGACGCGCTTCGGGCAACAACGATTCGTCGATCAGCGAGGCATCGATCAGCTCCGGCCTTGCTGCGGCGAGCTCGAGAGCGGCAGTAATGGTTGACAGCGGGCTACGAAGCTCGTGGGAGGCATCGCTGACGAATCGTTGTTGCGCGCGTTGTCCGGCCTGGAGCCGCTCGAGCATCCGATTCATCGTCACTGCGAGTCGCGCGATCTCGTCGCGGGATTGTGGCACCGGGATACGTTCTCCCAGATCTTTGTTCGAGATCGAGGCGACGCGGGTGCGTATGCGTTCGACGGGGCTCAACGCCGCACCGACGAGACGGTATGTCGCCAGCGCGACCAAAGCGACCACTACCGGACCGACGATGGCGAGCAGAATCGCGACTGTGGACACCACTTTTTCCACTGGCTCACGGTCGGCCCCGACCAGTACCGTCACCGGCCCGGCCGCCGTCTCCGCGCCGCGAGCTGTGACCCAGAAGTCACCGTCTTCGGCCTGTTCGATGCGTCCGAGATCCCTAGTGGTCGAGGGTGCGACCTCGACCGTGGACAATGGACGTCCGCCATCCGCCCGCGAGGAGGCCGTTACCGCCCCGCTCCCGTCGACGACCTGCACTATGCCGATCTGGCCGTCTGTTGCCAATGACGACTCGTCGATTTGCGCGGGACGATCGGTCTCGAGTTGCTCGCTGACCTGTACGGCCCGGGTGTCAGCGGCCGTGCGAGCGGAGGATTCGAGTGAGCTGTAGAGGATACCGATCAATGCGCCACCCGCCGCGATCAGGCACACGGCCAGGACCACGGTCGAGGCGACCGCGGATCGCACCCGCACCGTCCACGATCGTGGCCGCAAAAGGTCCACGGAGGTACCGATAGCTCTCATGGCGCTCAGTCTCCTGCCAGCCGGTATCCGACCCCGCGGATCGTCTCGATGCTCTTGCGCCCGAAAGGCTGATCGACCTTCTTCCGGAGATACCCGATGTAGACCTCGACGATGTTCTCGTCCCCGTCGTAGTTGACGTCCCACACCGACCGGACGATCTCGGACTTGGTGACCACGACGCCGCTGCGCCGCATCAGGAATTCGAGCACGCTGTACTCACGCGGGGTCAGCGCCAGTTCCGTTCCGCCCCTGGTGACACGGTGACGTGCGGGATCCAACTCGAGATCGCCGGCTGCGAGCACGGAAGGGCGTTCGGGAGCGCCCCGTCGGACCAGGGCGCGTAGGCGAGCAACCAAGACCACGAAGGAAAACGGTTTGACCAGATAGTCGTCCGCGCCGAGATCGAACGCGTCGGCCAGATCGTATTCACCGTCCTTGGCCGAGAGCATCAGAATCGGCGTCCACACGCCCTGCGCGCGGAGATCCCGCACGATGTCGTATCCATGTCTGCCCGGCAGCATGATATCGAGAACAAGAACGTCGAACTCCCCGCTCGCGGCACTGTGGAACCCGTTGTCACCGTCGTGCTCGACCTCCACGGTGAACCCATCGGCTACCAAACCGCGGCGGACCATCTCCGCCAGACGCACTTCGTCCTCGACCACCAGAACCCGCATCGACAACTCCGTCCGTATATGTGACGCAAGTACAACAGACCCACTCAGGCACCGACGAGCCGCTCTCAGCGGTTCTTCAGGAGCTGCTCTACACACTGATCGGCGTGCTCCTCTCCTCATCGATGTCCGCCGTTCACGCAACAGCCACCGAAGTGCTCACCGAAGCCGCCACCGCCGACGTCGAGATCGCCGGGTTGGTGATCGCAGTTGGCCTCCTCGGTACCGGGATCATGCTCCGCATCCGCTCCGACCGGGCCGGAGCGACGATCCTCGGCACGCTCGGCTTCGCGTTCGCAGTGGTGGTGCTATCCGTCGCTGTGCACAGCAACGGATGGCTGACCAAGTCCGACGCGCCTGTCGCGGCCTGGTTCGTCGATCACCGAACGCACGCGCTCGATGATCTGGCCCTTGCCGTCACCACAGCGGGTGGACCCGCCGAGACCGCCGCGTTGGGCCTCGTGGTTGCGGTGCTTATCGTGTGGAGAACCACACACTACGGCCCGGCACTGGTGATGCTGGCGACCGTCGCCTCGGCGTCGATGTTGTGCACGATCGTGAAACTGATCGTCGGACGCGAGCGGCCGCCGCAGTCGACCCAATTGATGCTCGAAACCGATTTCTCCTTCCCGTCAGGGCACGTCACCGGGACCGCCGCCCTGTCACTGATGCTCGCCCTCCTCGCAGGCACGCGGCGATCGAGGGCGGTACGGACACTGTTCCTCGGAATCGCCGTCGCGATCGTCGTTGCCGTTGCGTGCACACGGATGTATCTCGGCGTCCACTGGCTCACCGACGTTGTCGCCGGCGCGCTCCTCGCAGCCTGCGCAGTCACCCTCGGCGGTTACGCACTGCATCGTGTCGACTCCGGCGGCACCACCGATGCGGCGCCACCTCGCCTGCTGATGAACAGGATCTCGCTGTGACATCGGGATTGACCGGCGGCGTCCTCGACCCGAGCACGCTCGTCGCGACATTCGGGTTGATCGGGCTGCTCGTCGCCTTGTTCGTCGAGACGGGTCTTCTGATCGGGTTCTTTCTCCCTGGCGACTCTCTGCTCTTCACCGCCGGAGTGCTCGTTGCGCAGGCCGATCCGTTCGTTCCATTGTGGGTGATCCTGGTGTCCGCACCGATCGCCGCCACACTCGGCGATCAATGCGGCTACTTGATCGGCCGCGCCGCCGGCCCTGCTGTCTTCGACCGACCCGGTGCCAAACGGCTCGGCCCTGCGCAGCTTGCCCGCGCGCAGTCGTTCTTCGACACCTACGGTGCCCGCACTGTCGTACTCGCCAGGTTCGTTCCCGTCGTCCGGACACTCGCACCCGTCATGGCGGGGGCGTCGGGCATGAGATACCGAACGTTCCTCGTCTACAACATCATCGGAGGGATCGTCTGGGGTGCCGGCGTACCGATGCTCGGCTACCTACTCGGCGGAATCCCGTTCGTGCGCAACCACATCGAGGTCATCCTCATGGGGGTTGTCGTCCTGTCGATACTCCCGATCGCCGTCAACTACCTGCGCTCCCGTTCCAGAGCACGCAGAACAACACCTCGGCACGGGCACCGCCCCGACCCCGATACCAGTTCCGCCGCCCGGCACTGAACGAAGCTGGCAGCGAACACGCTTCGAGGCGACGCAGGCCGAAAACTCCCCCGCGGTCGCTGGGTCGGTCCTCTCCATCCGCTGACCACACCGGCAAACCGAAGCCCGCAAGTGCGGCCCATGGCCGGGCATCGGTGGCCCAAAGTGATGAGTAAGTGATGACCTTACGCTGTGGCCGCGCCCCGACGACGATCCGAAACCCGGAAATCAGCATGATGCGCACGTAACAGGCATGGAAGCATCGGCACCGACTCACTTGACTCCACGACACACAGTCTTGCGATTCGAGTCATCACCACCGCCGCGACATCGCACGCGACCTGGGAAATCACACCAAGATTCACTCATCACTTTGCCCGCAAAGTGATGAGTTGACCTGATCCGTCGAGGCAAAAAGATGACCCCTTGACCGGCATTTCCGCTGGTCAAGGGGTCATTCTTGTGCGCCATCAGGGATTCGAACCCCGGACCCGCTGATTAAGAGTCAGCTGCTCTAACCAACTGAGCTAATGGCGCCGATCCGCACCGCGTGTTCTCTGCGGTGCGGGAGAAACATTAACAGCAGATGCGGCCAGATGTGAAATCGGCTGGTCAAGGCACCTGTTGCGTCAGTTGAAGATCCTGCGAACCACGAGAACTGCTACCACTGCGCCGACTCCGAGCAGAGTGAACTTCACGGCCGGCTCGTTGAGCTTGGCCACCACCGTCTGCTTGGTGTTGGCGACGATGTTCTTGGGGCTGGCACGGACGCTCAGCTCGTCCAGCGTGCTGGCCAGCTGATTGCGAGCGGCCTCGATCTCGCGCTCGATTCGGTCGGTGTCCTTGGCCACGTGTCCTCCAACTTGTCTGCAAATAGTCTTGGTCGTACTCGAGCCTAGAGCACGGCGGTATTTCGATACTCTCGTGCGGTGACCGAATACAGCAAGCTCGAGCCGGGCGACACCGCTCCGGCGTTCACCCTGCCCGATGCCGACGGCAACGACGTCTCCCTCGCCGACTACGCCGGCAAGAAGGTGATCGTGTACTTCTACCCCGCCGCGAGCACCCCTGGCTGCACCAAGCAGGCCTGCGACTTCCGCGACAGCCTCGCCGAGCTCAACGGCGAAGGCCTCGAGGTCGTCGGCATCTCCCCCGACAAGCCGGCCAAACTCGCCAAGTTCCGCGACAAGGAGGAGCTGACATTCCCCCTGCTCTCCGACGAGGCGAAGACGACGTTGCAGGCCTGGGGTGCGTTCGGTGAGAAGAAGAACTACGGCAAGGTCTACGAGGGCGTCATCCGCTCCACGTTCCTCGTAGATGAGGCCGGCAAGATCGAGGTGGCGCAGTACAACGTGCGCGCCACCGGCCACGTCGCCAAACTGCGCCGCGACCTATCTGTCTGAACCGGCCAGCCGCTGCAGGAACAATGCTTCGGCGACGGCCATCTTCTCGATTTCCGTCGGGTCCACGCTCTCGTTCGGGGCGTGGATCCGGCATCGGGGCTCTTCGACGCCCATCAGCATGATCTCGGCGTCCGGCAACGCCTCCGCCAACGCGTTGCACAACGGAATGGACCCGCCCTGCCCCGCCGTCCCCATGGGACGTCCGAATGCCTCTTCCAAGGCACCTGACAACGCCGCGTACCCCGGGCCGTCTGTTCTGGCCAGGAACGGCGAACCGATCGCCTCACGCTCGACGGTGACACGCGCATTCCACGGCGTACGTGCCTCCAGATGCGCCACCAACGCGTCCTGCGCCTGCTGCGGATCCATCCCTGGCGGAACTCGCAAATTCAGCCGTGCCGAGGCTCGAGGGGAGATGGCAGCGGCCGAGCCCACGACGGGTGGGCAGTCGATTCCGAGAACGGTCAGAGCTGGGCGCGCCCATACCGCGTCGGCCACGGTGCCCGAACCCGCCAGAGCGACTCCGTCGAGCACCCCGGCGTCGGATTTGAACTGCTCGGCGTCGTACGGCACCCCATCCCAGGTCTGCGCGCCATCGAGACCGTCGACCGTGGTGTCACCGTGCTCGTTGCGCAGAGTCGCCAGCACCTGGATCAGCGCGCCGAGCGCATCGGGTGCCGGTCCCCCGTACATTCCGGAATGCACCTCTCCGGCAAGCGTTTCCACGTGTACGACGACGTTGGCTATCCCACGAAGAGTGGTGGTGACCGTCGGCAGACCCACCGTAGTGTTGCCGGTGTCCCCGATCACCACGACATCGGCAGCGAACAACTCTGGCCGCTCGTCGACGAGTGCTTCGAGCCCGCCCGTGCCCATCTCTTCAGAACCCTCGCAGACGATCCGCACGCCGACGTCGAGCGACTCCCCCACCGCGCGCAGCGCCAGCAGATGCATCAAGATGTTGCCCTTGCAGTCGGCCGCGCCTCGGCCGTACCACCGACCGTCACGCTCGGTCAGCTCGAAAGGCTCACTGTCCCAGTAGCTTCTGTCGCCGGGAGGCTGGACGTCGTAGTGCGAATACAACAGAACGGTCGGTGCTCCCGCCGGTGCCGGCCGCGAACCGACGACAGCCAGTGAGCCGTCGCTGGTCTCGATCAACTGCACGTCGGGAATCCCGGCGTCGACGAACGCCCGCTGCACCCACTGCGCTGCACCGACGCATTCTTCTACCGGGAACTGCCGAGGATCGTGCACAGATCGGAACCGGACCAGTTCTGCCAGCTCCGATTTCGCGCGAGGCATCGACTTCGCGATCGCGGATCGAATGTCGGCGGGGCGTACATCGGTCGGCATGGTTCCTCCAAACGAGAAATGACAGACGGGCTCTCGCCAGTCTGTCATTTGCTCGCACCTACCGAAGCGACACGTCAGCCTCCAGCCAATTCCTGCGCGATCCACTCACCTGTGTGCTGCCAGTGCCGATCCCAGGCTTCATGCTCGAGTTGCTCCTGGGACTTGCCCGGCTCGGGAACGACGGTGGGCACAGTCAATTGCGGCGGATCCACAGTCGCCGCAGCGGGCTGCGGGGTACCTGCAGGCGCAGCGCCCGGCGGTACCCAGGACGGCGAAGTCCACTGCTGAGGAGTCTCTTGCTGTGGAGTCCACTGCTGCGTCGTCCCAGTCGGCGTAGTCGTCGGCTCGACGGCCGAATCCGCCGTGGGCGGGAGCGTCTTGGGCAGGGCGTCGACCGGCAGTGCAGGCGCAATAGTCGTCGGATCGACGTATCGCGTTGCGCCGGCCAAATCGGTTCCGCCGTCGCGTCGGTCGGCGCTCTGTTCGGCGGTGCCATCCCCGTCACTCGGCAGCGTGGCCGCAACGGCGACACCTGCCGAGGCCACCCCGGCGAGCAGCACCGCAGCGAAGATCAGTTTGCGGCCGCCGGTCACTGAACTCGACCTGCCCGTTGCTGTCACCGGAGCCGTGAGCATCACCGAAGGGATCGTCTCCGGCCCTGCGGCCTCTTCGGACTCGTCGACTGCCTCCGTAACCACGAGGGCCTGATCCTCGACCGAAACCGATGCGAGCCAGGCCGCTCCGCAGGCGGCGACTCGATCTGCGGCACCCACTCGCACGACGGGCACACCGAGACCGAGGGAGAGAATGTCGATCAAGTCCCGGTTGCTCGATCTGTCTCCGAACAGCGCCACGGCCTGCGGTTTCTTGCCGGATTCGTCGACCACTTCCCATGCCAGGGGAATCGTGCTGCCGATTCGTTCGGGGGACATCGAGTCCAGGGCAGCATTCTTGGCGGGCGTGAGTGTGGCATCGGCTGCGTCGGCGAGAGAGATGGATACGCCGCGTTCGCCCATGTAATAGAGCAGCACCGTGCTCGCGTCGGCGAGGTCCTTCGTACGGGCCAACCAGGACAGGAACGACTGGGATGCCGAGACGAACACCGTCGACTCGTCGGTCACTGCCGTGGCGAGTTCGGCGCGCTCGGACTCGGACCGATGCACGACGGCGACGGCGTCGACCGACACGTTCAGCGTTGCTGCCTCGGCACGCATATCCGAGATCGCGCGCGGTAGAACGGCGGTCACGTCGGGGTCGAGCGAGGTGGTGGAGTGCGCGAGCACCTCCCCCGAGGTCGGCTCGAGCAGGACCGTCTGCATCGAGCCGGATTCGATCGCTGTACCGATTGTTGCCACTGCAGTCTCCCTGTGCTCGGGGTGAGGCTCCCGACCATGAACGTCGTCCCACGGACACGAACGACGGCCACCCTGCACGGAAATTGATTCAATGCCTATAACCATACCGGTTGCCCGTTTGGCTGGCTGATATTGAACTTGGGGATTGTCACAGCGAGACGGCCCGACAGCTGTCGACACACACAGCGGTCCCCCACAAGAACGACCGAATCCGGAGTGGGCGATGCGACCCGCACGACAGAAGTGGATACCGTGCACCCGCGACGGATAGCCTGACCGGGTGGAATCCTCTGCTCGTGCCCAGTCCTCGCGCCGTCTCGACGCCGCGCTCGAGTCGACGGCGCAGACTCAGGAGCTGATGCCGAGGCGCCGTCCCACGCAGGAACGCAGCCAACGCAAATTCGACGCGTTGCTTCAGGCGTCGCGTGAACTGCTCAGCGACGTGGGCTTCGAGTCGTTCACATGTGAAGAAGTCGCGTCGCGGGCGGAGCTACCGATCGGCACGCTGTACCAGTTCTTCGCCAACAAGTACGTCATCGTCTGCGAACTCAATCGTCAGGACCTCGTGGGAGTCCAACAGGAATTGGCAGAGTTCGACGGCGAGGTCCCGTCCCTGGACTGGGTGCGGTTCCTGAACAATTTCGTCGACCACATGGCCGGCATGTGGATGACGGACCCGTCGCGCCGCGAGGTATGGCTCGCGATGCAGTCGACACCGTCCACCCGCGCCACCGGGGTCATTCACGAGCGCGAGTTCGCCGATCAGGTCTCACGCATGCTCGGACCGTTGACGCCGCGCACACCGCGGCATCGTCGCAATCTGATGGCCCAGGTGTTGGTACACATCGTCTACTCGATGCTGAACTTCTCGGTGCAGGACGGCCAGAGCCACGAAGATGCCGTGGCCGAACTCAAGCGAATCATGATGGCGTATCTGCTCGTCGCGGAGAAGGAGAGCAGGCGCTCCGGTGGGTCGGTCAACACCGACGACGCCTGACCCGCTCGCTTCAGCCACACGAAAGGCCCGCCCGATCTCGTGGATCGGACGGGCCTTGTCGTCGTTCAGCGCGGAGTCACTCCTCCAGGATCGCCACCGCGGCGGCGATATCGCCGTCGTGCGTCAGCGACAGGTGAATCTTGACCGTCGGCAAAAACTCCTGCGCCATGCCGTGCAGCTTGATGGACGGTCGGCCCCACGCATCGTTGACGACCTCGATCAACGGGTACGGATTGTCGCCGATCTGCGGCGGCCGTGCGAAACGTGATGTCGCCCAAGCTTTCAGAACTGCTTCCTTGGCTGCCCACCGTGCTGCGTAGTGCCGCGTCGGGTCGGAGCTCTTGGTCGCCGCGTGCCGACGTTCACCCGCGGTGAAGCTGTCGCGAATCATCGTCGTGCCGACCTTTTCCATCTGCTCGGCGAAGTCGGACACCGTCACCAGGTCGAAACCCACTCCCAGGATTGCCATCAGATGGCACCCGGCAGACCGGAGGAGTAGACGTCGTCCTCGCCGAGGCGAGCGGACTCGTTGAGCAACACGTTGGCCTCCAGTTCGCGTGACGCCTTGGCCGGCGTCCCGTCATGTCCCAGTCGTCGATCGTCCGGCCGCTCGTAGAGGGAGTCGCCACCCACCATCGCGGAGATCAGCCTGCGCTGACCGGCGATACGACGTTCGTTCGCCTTCGCGATGTACTCCGCACGCCGCTCGGCCGGAACGGCCTCGAGGAACGCCTGAGGGTGCACCAGCGCGATGAGTCCGGACACGTGCCCGAAGCCGAGCGAGGTGAGCAGACCCGCCTTCAGCGGAACCGAGTCACCGAAGCGCAGCGGCTCACGAGCCCACACCAAGTGCTCGAAACCGGTCATCTTGTCGTCGACGCAGTCGAGGCTGCGGTTCGGCGGGATGACACCGTTGGCCAGCACCTGGCACAGGCCGATGAGCTGCCAGGCAGCCGCTCCGCCCTTCGAGTGCCCGGTGAGGGACTTCTGCGAGACGACGAACAGCGGAGCGCCGTCCGAACGACCGATGGCCTTGGCCAGGCGGGTGTGCAACTCGGCCTCGTTGGGGTCGTTGGCTGCAGTCGAGGTGTCGTGCTTGGAGATCACGGCCACGTCGTCTGCGCTGACGCCGAGTGCGTTGAGCGAGAGCGCAAGTGCCGAATCCCTGCCGCCGCGACCGGCGCTGAGTGCGCCGAGTCCCGGAGCCGGGATCGACGTGTGCACTCCGTCGCCGTACGACTGTGCGTAGGCCACCACTCCGAGGACGGGCAGGCCCATCTCGAGTGCCAGATCGCCGCGAGCGAGCAGAATCGTTCCGCCGCCGTGCGATTCGACGAACCCTCCGCGCCTACGGTCGTTGGCCCGGGAGAACCGTCGATCGCTGATTCCCTTGGCGGACATCGCTGCCGAGTCCGCCGTGGCCGACATGTCGCCGAAACCGATGATGCCTTCGGTGCTCAGGTCGTCGAATCCGCCGGCGACCACGAGCTGCGCCTTGCCCAGCTTGATCTTGTCGACGCCCTCCTCGACCGAGACGGCCGCGGTGGCGCAGGCGGCAACGGGGTGAACCATCGCGCCGTAGCTACCGATGTACGACTGAACCACGTGTGCAGCAACGACGTTCGGCAAAGCCTCCTGCAGGATGTCGTTCGCACGAGCATCGCCGAGCAGGGTGTCGATGTACAGCGAGCGCATGGACTCCATGCCGCCCATGCCGGTGCCCTGAGTGTTGGCGACCAACGTCGGGTGCACCCAGCGCATCAGTTCCGACGGGTTGAAGCCTGAGGAGATGAAGGCGTCGACCGTGGTGACGATGTTCCACAGGGCAACACGATCCACCGAACTCGCCATGTCGGGCGAGATGCCCCACTTGGTGGGATCGAATCCGGTCGGAATCTGACCACCCACGGTACGGGTGAGCTTCATCTTGCGCGGAACGCGAATCTCGGTGCCCGCCTTGCGAGTGACCTGCCAGTCGCTCGAATCGGGGACCGGTGTGATCAGCGTGTGCTCGGGATCGGCAGCCGCAAACGACCGTGCGTCGATCTCGGTTCCGACGACGAACGTGAGGTCGTTGTCGAGGAAGATCGAGGTCATTAGCGGAGCGGTGTTACCGACCATTGCGCCGTCGTCGCCGTACGTGCGGATACCGCACTTCTCGACCACGATGTCGTGGTACTTGTCGGCGATGTCCTCCTCGGGAACGAGGTCACCGGACTCGATGTCGTACCAGCCCGGCTTGGGATCGTTCTCCCAGGCGATCAGGCCGGTGTTCCACGCGAGTTCGAGAACGCCTGCGGCAGAGAGCTGCTCGTCGACCTCCATCTCGAAGCGAGTACGCGCCGAACCGTAAGGTCCGAGCTCACCTGCACCGACGATGACGATCAGGTCCTTCGGATCGACATCGAGGGTCGGCCACGCTGGAGCGGTGGTCGGGGCGAGCCGCGGAGGTGCGGGCAACGCGGCGATGACCGAACTGTCTACGGCCTCTTCGGTTTTCTCGGCCGCAGCAGCGGCCGCGTCGCGAGCAAGCTCGACGAGGTTGAGCTTGGTGTTGGCCAAGCCACCCGTCAGATCGGCGACGATGGGCTCCTGCGCAGCCTGACGACGTGCGTCGAAGGTGCACAGCCGCAGCAGCTCGGTCGCCATCTCCTCGGTCGACCAGGTACGGACACCTTCGGCTTCGACCGCCTCGACGATGGGATCGTTGCCGCCCATCAAGCCGGTTCCGCGAACCCACCCGATGTGAGCGTGCGCGATGGACACCCGCTCGGCCCAGTTCTTCTCCGAGCCCCACTTCGCGACGACTGCATCGAGTGCGGCCTTCGACTCACCGTAGGCACCGTCGCCACCGAACATTCCGCGGTTCGGCGATCCGGGGAGCACCACGTGCAGATGAGTGTCGATGTCGTTGTCGTAGCCGACCTTCGACAGTCCGGTGATCAGACGCTCGACCGACCAGAGCAGCACGCGCATTTCCATTTCGGCGCGAGCTCCGGCGTCGGACATCTCGCCCATGACCCGAGGTGCGGCAAACGGGAACAGCATCGTCGGAGTGGCAGCTGCCTTGACCAATGTCTTTGCGCCACCGGCAGTGTCGATGTAGTCACTGCCGATCCACTCGATGAGGGCATCGACGTCGGTGTACGACGCGATGTTGGCCGGAACCACCCACAGCGACGCTCCGTTGCGAGCGTTGTCGCGGTAGAGCGAGCGGTAGAAGCCCAGGCGCTCGTCATCGAGCCGCGAGGTGGTGACGAAGACCGTCGCTCCCCCGGCCAACAACTGAGCGGTCACTGCCGCGGCGATGGATCCCTTGCTGCCGCCGGTGACGACTGCGACGTCGTCGGCCCACTGACCCTTGTCCTCGGATGCGACCGCGATGTCTGCGATGCGTCCGAAGGTATCGGCGAGTACGGCCTTGTTCTCGTAGTCGGCCTTGGCCTTCCACCACTGTGCCTGTGCTGCAACGGCATTGCCTGCACCGGCGAAGGACTCAACAGCGACATCACCTGCGGTACCGAGCCACAACCGAGCCAGATCCTCACGGGCGGTGGCCCACCGGTCGTCGATCAGCACGGCGCGCTTGGCGTCGAACGCGGGAGCGACCAGGCGAGGCCAGTCGGAGCCGAGCTCGGCCGAAACCAGCTCCACCAGAGCAGCATCGGGGTTCTCGGCCAGCAGCGCGTTGGGTGCGTCCGCCAGGCCGAGCTGCTCGAGCACCAACCGGGCTGCGGAGGCGAGAACGCCGTCGCGACCGGTGATGTGCTCGGTGAACTCGCCCAGAGCAGCAGCGTCGACGGTTCCGCCGGCCCCGCCACCTGCCTGCGGCATGGACACTGCGATTCCGCGACGAGCGGCAACCGAAGCAACCGCGGCGTCGATAACGTTGTCGACGGCAGTGCCGTCGGCGAGAGCGCCGTCGGCCAGGCCACCGAGTGCACCGCCGCGGACCGAGGCACCGTCACGGGTACCCAGAGCGACCTCGGCGGTGACGTGGTGCGCCCAGCCGTCGCCCAGTTCCCAGGTCTTCTTGACGCGATCGGCGATGGAGGCCGGGCGTCGTCCCGAGGGGCCGAAGACCTTGCGGAGATGGTCGTTGATCGAGTCGCTGAGCACCGGGCCGAACGGCTTGTAGGTACGAGCCAGCTTGTTGACCGTGCCCGAGAGCGCACCCATGTCGGCGTCGGCTGCGCCGTCGATGGCACCGAGCGAGAGCTCGGAGCCGAGGTCGACGAGCAGCTGGTTACGACGCGAGGACACGCCGTCGCACAGTGCCTCGATGGTGTCGGCGGGCCCGATCTGATCGAGCTGCAGTTTGGTCCACAGTCCGATGAGGATCTTGGTCGCGTCGGCGGCGACGAACGCGATGTCGTCGGGACGAGGTCCACCCGACGGTGCCGCGGCCGGAGCGGGTGCTGCAGCCGGAGCGGCCGCTGCTGCCGGAGCAGCGGTTTCGGGAGCGGGTGTTGCCTCGTCCTCGTCGGCCGGAGCCGGGTCGGTATCGGTGCCGTAGACGATCGCGGCTTCGCGCTCGAGGTTCAGTACCTCGACCGGGTGCCCGAAGCGGCCGGGCAGCTTGAGAGTCTGCGACGCGAGGTTGGCCACGGTCGGTGTTGCACCGAGCCCGATCTCGACGAAACGCTCGACGCCCATACCGCCGTCGGACTCGTCTGCGAAGAGCAGATCCTGAGTCTCGATCCACCGGACCGGGCTGGCGAACTGCCATGCGAGCAATTCGGTCAGGATCACGCGGCACAGATCGCTCGGCCGTGCGGCCCACGAATCGAACTCCGCGAGAACGGTGTTCAGCGGCTCGGACGGTACGAGGTCGGCGATCTCCTGAACGAAGGCCCGGTCGAGCGAGAACGGCTTGGGCACCAGGTTCGGAATGTAGCGACCGACCAGGATCGCGGGATCGAGCTGCTCGGGCAGCAGGGTCTCGAGGCGGCTACGGAAATCGTCGACTCCACCGCGCAGAACCGTCGAGTGGAACGGCACGTCGATGCCCGGAACCATGATGTAGGCGGCCTTGCCGCCGAACTCTGCCCGGCGGATGGCGATCTTCTTTTCGAGCTCACCGAGGCCGGCAACGGTGCCTGCGATGGCGTACTGCGAGCCACGCAAGTTGAGGTTGACGATCTCGAGGAACTCACCGGACTCTGCTGCGACACCGGCGACAAAGCCCTGCACGTCCTCGTCGGCCAGGCCGATCTGGGACGGGCGGATGGCAGCCATGCGGTAGTCACTGCGGCCGTTCTCGTCACGGGGAACGAGTGCGTGCATGGCCGAGCCACGCTGGAAGACGACCTCGAGAACGGCCTCGAGCGGGAGCACACCGGCAACGGCGGCCAGAGCGTTGTACTCACCCACCGAGTGGCCGGCGAGAATCGAATTCTCCACGAACGCTCCGGATTCGCGCAGTTCGGCAACCTGTGCGACACCGAGAACGGCCATCGCAACCTGGGTGAACTGCGTCAGGTGCAGCACACCGTCGGGATGCTTGTGCGTGACCCCGCGGGCCTTGAGCGACGTCGGATTGTCGCGCACGACAGCGAGAATGGAGAAGCCGAGCGCGTTGCGGGTGTGCTTGTCGGCTCGCTCCCAGATCTCACGCGCGGCCTTGGAGCGAGCGCGTGCGTCCAGTCCCATACCCGGGCGCTGGATGCCCTGGCCGGGGAACGCGTAGACGGTCTTCGGCGCGGCGGTGCGTGCGGTGGCGACCATGACCAGTTCGCCGCCGACTCGGCAGGACACCTCGACCAGTTCGGCACCCTGATCGAATCCGGTGCGGTCGACGCGAACGTCGATCTCCGCTCCGGGACGGACCATTCCGAGGAAACGAGCAGTCCAGGCAGTGAGACGACGCGGAGGAGTCTTGGTGTCCTCATGGTCGACTGCGGTGACGGTCTGCTGCGCCGCAGCCGAGAGCCACATGCCGTGCACGATCGGGCTACCGAGGCCGGCGAGCAACGCCGCGGCATCCGAGGTGTGAATCGGGTTGTGATCGCCCGAGACCTGGGCGAACGCGGCCATGTTGCGCGGGGCCACGATGGTGGCCTGGCGACGGCGACGACGCGGAGTGTCCTTGGCGTCGGCGCTCAGCGAACCGCCGGCGCGAGCCGGATCCACCAACTCGCCCTTGCCGGTGCGTCCACGAATGGCGAAGCGCTCCACCAGAGTTGCGACGGCCGGGGCGTCGAGCCCCTCACCGAGCATGGCACCGATTTCGACGGTGACCTCGACGACGCGACCGAGATCGGTGTCGAGCACCTCTCCTGCAGCGGCCTTGACCACGAGAATCGAAGTGTCGGTCGGCAATTCACCGACGAGGTTGACGCTGTGATCGAGGTGCACCAGGTCGAGCATGCCTTCGATGACGTCGATGCCTTCGGCGTTGCGCGTCGCTCCGAGCACGGCGAAGACGGCGGGCCAGCAGGCGCCGACGAGGACGTCGGGAACGGCTTTGCCGCTGACGGTCAGTGTGTCGGGCAGTCCGGATCCGGTGACGCCGGCGTGGTCGGCGATCAGATCGGGGATCCAGGCGATGTTCAGCCGCGCGACACCGTTCTTGACCGTCGGAAGGTCCTGTCCTGCCGCAACTCCGAGCAGTGCCGACATGGCCTGCTGTGCATCCTCTGCGGTGACGACCGGAGCGCCGCCGTCGATCGTGGAGGCAGGCACCGTCAGACGGATGCGTACTTCCTTGCCCGGGGCGAGCGGGACCAGCAGTTCGACGTGCTCGGCATCGAGCACGGTGAGCGAGGAGCCGGTCTGCGGATGCGAGGCGACCGTATCGGAGTCGACGGTCCAGTCGGCCGGATCGCCCAGGCGTGCAACGGGGTTCTGCGTCATACGCGAGGCCCACGTGACGTCGGGTGCTGCCAGCACGATGCCCAGCAGTCCCGGTGCGATCTCGGCGTGGCGTCGGCTGGCGATGGCCGCCGGCTCTACGCCCTCGGCGAGAAGCTGGTCTGCGGTGGCCTTCTCGAAGCGGTTCAGCAGTTCGCCCACCGGCTCGTCGACGCGAGTGATACCGGCGACGGCAACGGTTCCGGGGATGATGCACACCTGATCGGCCGAGTAGCGAGCGTCGTGTGCCTGCCACAGCGAGTCACTGCGCCACCAGCGGCGTACGTCACCGTCGACGACGGGAACGAAGTTGACCGGCTTGCCGGGCATGCGGCACAGCGAGGTGAAGAAGGTGATGTCGGCCGGGTGCAGCACCACGTCACCGGCGTCGGGGAACTGAGCGAGCAGTGACTTCAGTGCTGCGCGCGGACGCTCGAGTACCTCGGCGTCGGCGAACAGGGTGGGGATGGGGCCACGATCGACCGGGTGCAAGCGTGCCTCGGCGCGCTGCAGCATTTCGAGGAAGCGCGTGCGCCAGGTGACGTCGAGCCACACCGATTCACGGGCCTCGGTCACGGCATCGGTGAACTCACCGCCGCAATCGAATTCGCTGCGCGAGTCCGTTCCGATGGCCAGATCCAGGTAGCGGCTCAGCCACTGCTGGTAGGTCATCTCGGCGACGTCGCCGAAGAACGGCTTGGCGGTGCCGTCGAGTGCGGCGATGATCTCGTCGCGGCGCTCGGCAACGGCGTCGGCGTTGCCGGCGACCTCGTCGAGCAGCCGACCGCAACGCGATGCCGCGTTGTCGATCTCGTGGATGTCGGCACCGAGCTGGCTACGGCCCGACGCCATTCCGCCGTTGGCGGTTCCGGCACCGACCCAGTCGGGGGTTCCCGGAGTGTCGACGAGAAGCTGCTTGACCTCGGGAGCGGTCGTGGCTTCCAGAGTGGCCATCGCAGCGGTACCGACGAGGATGCCGTCGAGAGGCATCTTCGGGTATCCGTGCACGGCAGACCAGGTTCCGGTGAGGTAGTCCGCGGCCCGCTCGGGTGTTCCGATACCGCCGCCGACGCAGATCACCAGGTTGGGGCGCGAGCGGAGCTCGGCGTAGGTGGTCAGCAGCAGGTCGTCGAGGTCTTCCCACGAGTGGTGCCCGCCTGCGCGGCCACCCTCGATATGGACGTTGACCTGGTAGGACGGAACCTCGTTCGCGATGCGGATCACTGCGCGAATCTGCGCGACGGTTCCCGGCTTGAACGAGACGTAGCTGATTCCGGCCTCGGAGAGCTCTTCGATAAGAGCCACTGCCTCGTCCAGTTCGGGGATGCCTGCCGTGACGACGACGCCGTCGATGGCCGCACCCGCTGCACGGGCCCGCTGCACGATGCGGCGACCGCCGAGCTGCAGCTTCCACAGGTACGGGTCGAGGAAGAGCGAGTTGAACTGGATGGCACGGCCGGGCTCGAGCAACGTGGAGAGCTCGGCGACGCGGTCGGTGAAGATGTCCTCGGTGACCTGTCCGCCACCGGCGAGCTCGGCCCAGTGGCCTGCGTTGGCTGCGGCCGCGACGATCTTCGCGTCGACCGTCGTCGGCGTCATGCCGGCGAGCAGGATCGGCGAACGTCCGGTCATCTTGGTGAAGGAGGTCTCGACGACGACGCGGCCGTCCGGGAGCGTCACGGGCTTGGGTGCGAATGCCGACCATGCCGGCTGCACCTCGGGTGCGGCTCCTGGAGTGAGCAGATTTCGGTGGCCGCCGCGTGAGGATGCCGCGATGATGCCGACGCCCTGTCCACGCAGCGCCGGGTTGGTCATGCGGGTGAGGAGGTCACCGGGTCCGAGGTCGAGGATCCAGTCCGCGCCGGCCTCGACGACACCGTCGATGGCGTCGACCCAGTCCACGGAATCGACGAGGATCTTCTGCGCCAGTTCGCGGGCCAGGGCGGCGTCGAGACCGCAACGCTGCGCCCAGGCGTCGACGAGCTCCACGGCGTCGTTCAATGCGGGGTGATGGAAGCCGATCTCGACCGGGAGCTGCTCGAAGACGGGTGCGAACACCGCGCCGCCGCGCTTCTTGGCATCGCGCTCACGTTCTTCCCGAGCCGCGATCTGCTCGCACTTCTCCTGCACGCGAGCCAACTGAGCCGGCGGCCCGGACAGCACGACGCGGCGACGACCGTTGCGGATGGCCAGAGCAGCGGAGCGTTCGGGTGCTCCCGGTATCTCGAGCTCGTCGACGATCGCCTGCAGACGTTCGGGCTCGACG
Source organism: Rhodococcus sp. NPDC080181 (assembly GCF_040702225.1). Lineage (NCBI taxonomy): Bacteria > Bacillati > Actinomycetota > Actinomycetes > Mycobacteriales > Nocardiaceae > Rhodococcus > Rhodococcus sp. NPDC080181. The sequence continues at coordinate 29,574 of NZ_JBFBKN010000026.1, read as the reverse complement.
TTGCCGACCGAGACCATCGGCGCACGGTCACCGGCACCGATGATGCCGCGGCGACGTCCGACGAGTCCGGCAGCAGCACCGACCAACTGCGCGATGGCCAGGAAGTTGGCGTCCTGTGCGCCGTCCGCGGCGACGGACTCGGCGGCGATGAGGCCCTGCGAGTGTCCGACCACCTTGACCGGCGGGGTCTGGGCGGGGTCGAGGCCCTGCAGCTTCAGCGCGCGCAACGCGGCGACCTGAGTGAGGAAGACGCCCGGCAGAGACACCGCAGCCGAAGTCAGTGCCGCTTCGGAAGGCCCGTAGGAGCCGGCGGTGTCGTCGTCGGCGAGGTCCTGCTCGAGCATCCAACCGATCGGGTCGAAGCCGACCGAGCGGACGACCAGCAGCTCGTCGGACACGGGCGCGAGTACTGCTGCGGCCTCGTTGACGAGATCGGTCAGTTCGGGCTCGAGCGCGGAATCGCGCGCGAGCTCTTCGAGCGAACTCAGCCAGGGCGCACCCTGACCACCGAACGCCAGAGCGTACGGCTCGCCCGCGGCGAATCGATCTGCCAGAGTCCGAGAGCCGCCACTGCTTCTAGGGGCTTTGCCTGCGTTGCCTGTGCTTCGCGAGCCGCGTCCGTGTGATGGTGTGCTCTCGTTGATCGTCAAGGCTGAAGATTCCTCTCGTGGACGTCTCGGGGGGTCGAGGCGTTCGCTGTGATGACTGCCGTGGTGCGTCGTGGGCAACAGGGCAAAGCGTGAGCCTGTCTTCGTCGACAGGTCTCCTTCGCGCTGCTCCAGGTTGACACAAAATCATGAGGAAATCCTCAGGTTTGCTCGGACGTCCGAGTGCTACCAGCGAGTACGTCCGTGCAAGCGCCTTTACTTTGTGTTTACCCAACTCGCGAGTAACCCGCATCGACCCTGGCGGGAGACTCGGCGGCGACAGCGAAACATGAGGGAACCCTCGCATTTTTCGTTATCTTTTTGTGATGTGATCTCGAGCACTCCGTGAGCGTCCGGTGACCTGTCGGTGGGGTCGTCTAGCTTTCTCCTACGAACCGCATCCGACAGGGCGGTCGACGAACTCCGGGGGGAATTCATGTATTCATCGGTTACGGACACTTGCACGACGGGCGAGCTCGAAGCAATGCTGTCGCACATCGAATTGATTGCCTCGCAATCGAATTCGCCGCACTGGACACCGGGGTGGCGCGGCGAATCCGAGGCGGCGCTACTCGATGCGATCTTCTCCGCGCGCGCTCCTTACGGAGGACCGACCAGTGGGGTGCGAGCGGTGATCGGACGGTGGCGGTCACACCGCGGCGATAACCGACTCGACGACTTGACAACCCTTGCAGAACTGACTTCGGATCCGGATCAGCTCGTGCAGATCCTGTCCAACCGTCAGCTCGTTCCAGGAAACAGCCGAACCAAGGCGGCGGCAGCCGCTGTGGCAGCGCAGACGCTGATCGCGTCGGGGTTGAGCCGTTCGACCGATTTCGAGCAGCACACGAAGGAACATTTCGATGCGTTCCGCGCGATCCCTGGCCTCGGCGAGACCACCTGGGAGTGCATGCTCATGCATCTGGGCGTGCGCACCGACAAGGCCACCGCACATCTGACCGCGTTCGTTGCCGACGCTCTCGAACCACTCCATCGAGAGCTGGCCGCCGACATCGCCGAGGAACGCTCCCCCGTGATTCTCGACGCCGCAGCGGACGCACTCCACGTCGATCTCGCCTCGCTCGAGCACGCGCTCTGGCGTTACCAGCACAAGCTGCGCAGACCGCCGCAGCGTCACTCCGAGGCTGCGCTCCGATCGGCGGGCTGACTCTGCGAGATCAGCACCTCGACGCCATCGAGGATGCACTCCACACCGAAACGATAGGCATGCACGGGGTCGCTCGCGGCGTCGTACGACGTCGCCGCGGCCGTCCCGATGCGGGACGACACCGGAAAACGCTCGCGCGTCATCACCCGCTCGATGACGGGTGCAGTAGCTGCCCACCACTGAGCGTCGGACATTCCCGACTGCTTCTTCACCCGATCGACCGCGGCCGAGGCCCTCGCGGTCCCCGAGACGTGAGTGAGAACCAGTGTCAACACCGAATCGATCTCGACGTCACCGAGCCCGGTACCGACGAGGGTGCGCAGCTCTGCCTCGTACTTGTCGTTGGTGTGCGGACCGAGCACCGGACGCGCACCGACGGCGTCGATCAGCCACGAATGTCGTTGATAGAGTTGCCAATTGCGCTCGGCAACAAAACGCAACGCGGACCGCCACCCACCGGGAACCGATGCCGGCTCGTCGACGTGTGTGTACAGATCTGCCAGAGACCGATCGATCATCAGGTCCGTCAACTCTTGACGCCCCGGCACGTGGGTGTACAGCGACATCGCGCCGACCCCCAGATGCTCGGCCACATTGCGCATCGACACCGACTCCAACCCGTTCGCATCGGCCATCTCGATTGCCGCGTCGACGATCGCGTCGACGCTCAGGCCGGTTCGGCTCGGTTTCGCGTCGACCCGCCACAGCAGTTCGAGGATGCGCGCCGGATCGAACGAGTTCTCCTTCTTCACCACCCGGCGAGCCTAATCGGACGTCGACGTGGCTCGAAGAACCGCGTCGCACGCACAGCAGCATCGGTTGTAGACTTCACCGGCACGCGCGAGTGGCGGAATTGGCAGACGCGCTGGATTTAGGTTCCAGTGTCTCAGGACGTGGGGGTTCAAGTCCCCCCTCGCGCACAACGGTCGTTCGACCCGGCTTTTCTCGAGACTCCCAGGTCTACAGGTTCCAACGTGTGAAGGTGGCTCGTATGTCCAGCGATCCCGACGACGACGCGATCTTCGCCGAAGCTTCCGACGAACGACGCTCTCTCGCACGCACTTTCGACACCCTGACACCCGAACAGTGGGACACCCCATCGCTGTGCGACGCCTGGACGGTCCGCGACGTCGCCGCCCATCTCGTGGTGCCCCTGATCGTCCCGCTCTGGCAGTTCGGACTCGCCATGGTGTGCACTCGTGGGAACTTCGACCGGGCCAATCAGATGATGACCCAGCGAATGAAGCGCAAGCACGGCGACGAATTCCCTGCGCTCCTGACAGCTCGCGCGGACAAGAAGTTCACCCCGCCGGGCCACGGTCCGCTGGCCCCGTTGTCCGACGTCATCGTGCACGGACTCGATGTATGCAGGCCGCTGGGAATCGAGCACCACGTTCCCGAGCACCGCATGGTTACGATGCTCGACTTCCTGGTGCCGGAAAGCGGTGCGGCACCGTTCAAAGGCCCCGAGCTCCGACTGCAGTGGCGCGCAACCGATCTGGACTGGAGTCGCGGCGAGGGGCCCGTCGTCGAGGGATCGGCGGGCACCCTGGCGTTGGTGCTGACGGGGCGCAGCAGCGCTCTCGCCGACATCACCGGTCCCGGTGCCGAGAAACTTGCCGAAGCACGGGCGAACCGTCGTCGGTCGTGAGTCGCACCTGGCTCGTCCATGGTGAGAATCACCGGCCGACCACCCGATGTGACTACCTTCGGTAGTAGTCGCTCCGGTACCGTCGAGTGGTGACCTCATCCCGCCCGAATCGTCGACCCTCGCTCATTGCGCTGGTGATCGTGTCCGCGGCGGTGTGTCTCGGTCTCGGCTGGTGGCAGTGGGAACGCTTCGAGGCGGTCGGCGGTAACGGGCAGAACCTCGGATACGCGTTCCAGTGGCCCTTGTTCGCGGCGTTCGTCGTCTACGCCTACCGCAAGTTCGTCCGCCTCGAAGACGAGGACCAGGACGAGCCCGACTCCGGGCAGCCCGACGGACCGACCGAGGTCCCTCTCGACCTGCTCCCCCAGCGCCGCGCGGCAGACCCCGACGTCGGCGATCTGGACGACCCCGAGGCCAGGCAACTTCTCGAGTACAACAGCTACCTCGCGGAGCTGAACGAATCCCGCGGGACCGACAGGAGCACCACGTGAGTTCGGCACCGGACAAGACCAAGGCGTCCACCAACAAGACTCGGAAGATCGCGTCGGCGCTGCTGCGCTATCGCGTGCTCGCCTACGTCACCGGTATCTGGTTGCTCGTCCTCGTGACCGAAATGGTCGCGAAGTACATTTTCAAGGTCGAGAATGTGCCCAACTGGATTGCGGTAGTGCACGGTTGGGTCTACCTCGTATACCTGATCCTGACGATCGACCTTGCTATCAAGGTGCGGTGGCCGGCCGGTCGGACCATCGGCACCCTGCTCGCCGGAACTGTTCCGTTCCTGTCGTTCTACGTCGAACACAAGCGCACCAAGCAGGTCAAGGCCGACTTCGGCGTCTGACGTCAACAGGTGATCGGCTGCGCGTTCACCGGATCCAGCGCGTTCTCCACCAGCCCCTGCGCCAGCGGATCGTACGAGATTCCAGTGTGCTCGACGACATTGCCGGGGCACACGTCCTGCAGCACCACGTTCGTATTTCCCGCTCCGGTGAGGAGCGACGCCGTGTACGGAACGACAACCTGGTCGTATCGGGTCACGATCGTCGTGTAATCGATTCCCGCGACTGTGTCACTGCCCTCGTTCAACCGCTCGAGCACGTCGTCCTGCACCGGCGGACCGGCGGTGGGATAGTTCGGCGGAGAGAGCGCCACTATGCGCGAGACGGTGTGATCACCGCCGAGGAAGCGGGCGTAGTAGCGCGGCACCGTCCCGCCCTTCGAGTGACCCACGATCGACACCCTCGATGAGCCAGTCGACTCGAGGACGGAATCGACGAACGTGGACAGCTCCGCGGCACTCTCGGGAATCGTTCCCAGCGCTCCCAACGCGGGCACCGGCCCGGTGTTGCCATAGTCGAGTGCGAACACGCAGTATCCGGCGTCGACCAGGGCCGGTGACAGCGACGACCAGTTCGCGTAGGAGTTCTCCAGGAACCCGTGTACCAAGATCACCGGTTCGGGATGCCGAGCGCTGGGAACGCATGAATAATCGTTCGCGCCCGCCGGCGTCGCACCGGGATGAGCCACCGAGTAGACCAAGGCCTCGGCGAAAGATCCCGCGACCGGCGCTGCCGAAGCAGGGGTGCCGAGCAGGCACAGGACAGCGGCAGCGAATACGGCCGTGGTTCTCGTCAACACTGCCCGCGCCGCCACGTTTATCGCCCCGTCAACGCTTCGAGAGCAGGAACCAGCTTGCGCAGCGCGCGGCCACGATGAGAGGCCGCGTCCTTCTCGTCCGGAGCCAACTGCGCGGCACTGCGGCCGTCCCCCTCCGGCACGAAGATCGGATCGTACCCGAATCCGTTCTCCCCCCACGGCTCTCGCGCTACAACGCCGCGCCACTCGCCGCGAACGACGGTCTCGGCTCCGCCCGGGACCACCAACGCACATGCCGACACGAAAGCAGCCCCGCGCCGTTCGTTGGGGGTATCGCTCAGCTGCGCCAGCACGAGCGCCGTGTTGGCCTCGTCCTGCCCGTGAGTTCCGGACCAGCGCGCAGAGAGCACCCCGGGCATTCCGTTCAACGCGTCGATTTCGATCCCGGAATCATCGGCGACGCAGGGCAATCCGGTTGCCGCCGCACCGTCGCGCGCTTTGGCCGCCGCGTTGTCCTCGAACGTCGCTCCGGTTTCGGGTGCCTCGGGAAACGGCGGCACCTCGTCGAGACCGACCAACTCGATACCCACGAGGCCGGCGGCGTCGAGTACCCGTCGCAGTTCTCGCAGCTTCTTCGCGTTACGACTGGCTACCAGCAGCTTGGTGTCAGGCACCGAACTTCTTCTTCGTTTCTGCGGTGGCAGGCTCGGGCAGATCCCCCGGGTACGGCAACGCCAGCGCCTCCCTCTGCACCTCGAACAGCTTGTCGATACCGACGAACGCCGAGTCGAGGAGCTTGTCGAGGGTCGTGCGCGGGAAGGTCGCGCCCTCGCCGGTTCCCTGGATCTCCACCAGAGTTCCGGTGTCGGTCGCAACGACGTTCATGTCGACCTCGGCTCGCGAATCCTCTTCGTACGGAAGGTCGAGACGCACCCGGCCGTCGACGACGCCGACACTGACCGCGGCGATCATGCACGAGATCGGCTGCGGGTCGGCCAGGCGTCCAGCTACTCGTAGGTAGGTGACGGCGTCGCTGAGAGCCACGAACGCCCCGGTCACGGCAGCAGTACGGGTGCCGCCGTCGGCCTGCAACACGTCACAGTCGAGGGCGATCGTGTTCTCGCCGATCGCTGCCAGATCGATGCACGCGCGCAGTGAGCGTCCGACCAGTCGGGAGATCTCCTGAGTGCGTCCGCCGACCTTGCCCTTGACGGACTCGCGTCCGTTGCGCGTGTGGGTGGCAGCGGGAAGCATTGCGTACTCGGCGGTGAGCCAGCCGAGGCCGGATCCCTTCCGCCAGCGCGGTACGCCCTCCTCGACGCTGGCCGTGCACATCACCCTGGTGTTGCCGAATTCGACCAGCACCGACCCTGCCGGGTGAGTGGTGAATCCGCGGGTGATCTTGATGGTGCGGAGCTCGTCGTCCGCTCTGCCGTCTTCTCGTCTGGACACGACTCGAAGCCTAGCGCGTCGTCATACGGTGAAGGCGTCCCCTGGCTCGACGGCATGCACCGGTCCGCTGAACTCTGCCTTCGCCTCGGCTATGACATCCTCGCGAGACGTCCAGGGCGGAATATGGGTGAGCAGCAGCTCCCCCACTCCGGCTTCCCGAGCGATGCGACCGGCCTCGATACCGGACAGGTGGACGCCCTCGGGCCGATCCGGGCTGTCGGTCCACGACGCCTCGCAGAGAAAGACATCGGCACCCTGAGCCAGATCCTGCACCGCCTGGCACATACCGGTGTCGCCGCTGTACGCGAATGTCTTTCCGCCACCGGTGGTGACCCGCATGCCGTACGACTCCGGCGGATGGAACACCTGCCGGGTCAGAATCGACAGCTGTCCGAATTCGATGGTCCGGCCGCCCACCCAGCGGCGTAGATCGATGGTGTCGGACATGTCGTCGATCTGACCGCCGCACTCGGCCGACGCCACTCCGAGCCGAAACGCAGTGTCCTTCGGTCCGTAGACGATCGCGCGCCCTTCCGGCGGGTTCGGATGGTAGCGACGCCACACGAGCAGACCTGGAACGTCGAGGCAGTGATCGGCGTGCAGATGCGAAAGCAGAACGCTCACGTCACCCGGATCGACATAACGCTGCAACGCCCCGAGGACGCCGGGCCCGAAATCGAGAACGACCGGCGCGGTCTCCTCTTCTTCCAGGAGGTAACCCGACGCGGGTGAATCGGGTCCGGACACACTGCCCGAACATCCCAGGACGGTAATTCGCATGTAAGCCATGCTGCCACGCCGAGCGCGTCACTCGAAACGTTCGGGCAGTATTGACCGCGCGAGTCGGCGAATTTCACGCCCGAACACAGCTGTGCTCGCGGTTACCTACCGCCTACGGAGTGGGACGATCGAGTGCTCTGGCGCGCGCTCTGTCGGCCCGGGCGTCGGCGGACAGCAGCCGAGCTGCGACGACCCCACCCACTGCGCCGAACAGATGGCCCTGCCAGGAGATGTTCGGATCGCTCGGCAGCACGCCCCACAGCGCGCTGCCGTACAGCACGAACACCACGACCCCGATCGCGAGCTGGCCGAGTTGTCGAGTGAAGAATCCACGAACGAGCAGGTACGTGATGAAGCCGAAGATCAGAATCGACGCGCCGATCGTGTTGCTGTAGGTGCCGGCCGTGAGCCAGGTACCGACGCCGCCGATCACCCAGACGATCCCGGTAGCAGCCAGACCACGCGCGATGCCCGAGAGCAACACCAGGAATCCGAGCACGATCAGGGGAACCGTGTTGGCGATCAGGTGCTGCCAGTCGTCGTGCAGCACGGGCGCGAACAGGATGCCCCACAAGCCGTCGGCGGAACGAGGCTCGATACCGTTCTGCTCGAGCCGTGAACCGCTCGCGACGTCGATGATCTCGATGATCCACAGCAGCGCCACGAATCCTCCGACGAAGACGGCTGCCTGCATCCACGCGGGCCGCACTCGCTCACCGGGAAGCTTGCCGGTCTCACTCATGATCGCCTCCAACCTCGGTCTCTCCACGGTACCGGTAGCGGCTACCTGCCGGTCAGAGACGCGACGCCGTGAATGCGGAGGGGAAGATCTGGCGATAGGTGGGGATGCCGGCCACCGACGTGGCGTCGAGCAAGGCCCGGACGATGGCTCGCTCGACGACGATCGCCGCGGCTTCGGTGACCGCGGCCAGTACCGGTAGTTCCGGGGAGAATGCTGCGGGCACTGAGGACTCGGCGGTGACGGCCCTGGTACCCGTGGACACGGCGAAGACGGTGTCGCCGTCGAGTGGCGAGTGCGCAGGCCGGATGGCCCGCGCGAGTCCGTCGTGACCCGCGACGGCTATTCGCTTGCACGACGCCGCCGACAGCGGCGCATCCGTCGCAACCACGCCGATCGTGGTGTTCAGAGCAGTGGCCTTGGGTTCGAGCGCCGCCGCGGTCCGCACCTCGTCGACGTCGGGATTGCGCATGCCGAAGTCCGCGGGCCCCAGTGTGCCGGTGCCCCACAACAACCCGGTGCACGGATCGAACACCGCGCCCACAGGGTTGACGACCATCAGAGCTGCGACCGTCACTCCGTCGGCCGGACCGCCCTCGATCACCGTGCTCGCGGTGCCCACCCCACCTTTGAGCACGCCGGCGCGAGCACCGACTCCCGCCCCGACCGATCCCGTCGCGAACTCGGTCGCCGCCGTGGCCGCAGCACGGTAGCCGAACTCCGCGGTGGGGCGCGCGGCCCAGTCGCCGACCGGAAGGTCGAAGATCACCGCAGCCGGCACGATCGGCACGACGTGAGCCGGACTGCCCATCGGGATGCCTTGTTCGTGTTCTTCGAGCCACCGCATGACGCCGTCGGCGGCCGCAAGCCCGTACGCACTGCCCGCGGTCAACAGGATGGCGTCGACCTGCTGAACGGAATGGCTCGGATCGAGCAGATCGGTCTCGCGCGTTCCCGGTCCGCCGCCTCGCACGTCGACGGCCGCCGTCGCCCCACCGAGAACGCGCACCACAGTGCAGCCGGTGGCCGAACCGGACCCCATCGCGGCGTCGTCGTCGAGTTCGTGATGATGGCCGACCAACAGACCTGCCACATCGGTCAAGCAGTCCCGGGGGCCGGGTTTCGAGAAGGCTGCGGTCACGTCGGCACCCTAGGGAACGAGGACCTGGACGAGGGAATCCTGCATCCAGGTCAACCAGTGGTACACGTCCAGATGGGGAGCACGAGGATCGCCCTCGTCGAGTACGTCAGGAGTGTCCGCACTGATGCCCAGTGTGGTCCCGAGCGCCAGTCTCACGTCGTTGAGACCCGTCAACCACGCGTCGGCCTGTTCCTGGGTGAGCACGATCTTTCCGCCGGAATCGGGCAGGGTCGCGAGGATCACTGCCCCGGCAGCCAACTTCTCGTCGATGATCTCGGGCTCGTGCAACCCGCGGAGGGCACCGTTCAGATCGGCCGGATCCTGATCGTCGTGTTCGGGATCGGCGCGGTGGAAGTCCGGCAGCAACCGGGCCAGCGCTGCATCGTCCGGCGGGCTGTTGTGGCCGGTACGCAGCCCGGTCAGCGCGGCGAGCTCGTCGGTGGGTGCCGCGGCGGAACGATCGCGTAGCAGGCTGAGAACGGATGCGACCAGGGACTTGAGCACCGCCGCCTCACGAGCGTCGATCTCGGACTTGATCTTGACCCCGGACAACGAATTCCGTCTCGTCCACGTGCGCACTGTCGGTGATGTCCTTCTCTGACGTAGAGGTGGCGAACTGACTGCTGACTACTTGTCCTGCTGCATGGTGGCCCACAGGCCCGCCGCGTGCAGCCTTTTGACGTCGTTCTCCATCGCATCGCGCTCGCCGCTCGAAACGACCGCCTTGCCCTCGGAGTGCACCTGCATCATCAACTCGGTGGCCTTGGCCTTGCTGTAGCCGAAGAGCTTCTGGAACACGTAGGTGACGTAGTGCATCAAGTTGACCGGGTCGTCCCACACGATGGTGACCCACGGAGTGTCGTGCGCTTCGTCGGCAGCAACGGCCTCGGTTTCGGCCGGCACCGCCTGCGGCGACGCCGCCGCGACTTCGAGTGCCGAGAAGCCGTCCACGGGCAGAAGCGATCCATCCACCGTCAACCAAGGCATGGCAACAGGGTACGGCGTGTCGGGCCGACCCCACACGTTCGCCCCTGCGCTCGTAGTGTGATCGAGGTGAGCAATGACGCGACCACCGATCACACGCTTTCCAGCCACGGAGCCAGCACTGCACTGCTGACCGACCAGTACGAGTACACGATGCTATCCGCGGCCCTGGCCAGCGGCTATGCAGACAGACCGTGCAGTTTCGAGGTCTTCGCCCGCAGGCTACCCGGCGGCCGCCGATACGGCGTCGTGGCCGGCACCGAGCGCATTCTCGACGCCGTCGATCGCTTCCGATTCGGCCCGGACGAGCTGCGTGTCGTGTCGAAGTTTCTCGACGCCGACACCGTCGAGTGGCTGCGCAACTACCGCTTCACCGGCGACATCGACGGCTACCGCGAGGGCGAGCTGTACTTTCCCGGCTCCCCCGTCCTGACGGTCCGCGGCACGTTCGCCGAGTGCGTGGTCCTGGAAACCGTGGTGCTGTCGATTCTCAATCACGACAGCGCAATCGCCTCTGCGGCAGCGCGCATGGTCGCCTCCGCCGAGGCCAGGCCGATCATCGAAATGGGGTCGCGGCGCACCCACGAGGAGGCGGCGGTCGCGGCATCGCGAGCGGCCTACTTGGCCGGCTTCACCGCGACGTCCAACCTCGAAGCAGTCCGACGCCACGGCGTCCCCGGAGCAGGCACGTCGGCCCACTCGTTCACGCTGCTGCACACCACCGCCGACGGCCCCGACGAGAAGGCCGCTTTTGCCGCTCAGGTCCGAGCGCTCGGGGTGGGAACGACACTGCTGGTCGATACCTACGACATCAAGCAGGGCGTGGCCAACGCGATCGAGGTGGCCGGTCCGGAGCTCGGTGGTGTCCGCATCGACTCCGGCGACCTCGGTGTCCTCGCCCGTCAGGTCCGCGCCCAATTGAACGCTCTCGGTGCGCCGAACACGCGGATCGTCGTCTCCGGAGACCTCGACGAGTACGCGATCGCCGCGCTGCGTGCAGAACCCGTCGATTCGTACGGCGTCGGCACGTCGCTGGTCACCGGTTCGGGCGCGCCGACGGCAGGAATGGTCTACAAGCTGGTCACCGTCGACGGCATTCCCGTCGCCAAGCGCAGCAGTCACAAGGAATCGCGCGGGGGTACCAAGGCAGCGCTGCGGACCGCGCGTGGGACCGGTACGGCAGTCGAGGAAATAGTGCACCCGTTCGACGCTGCCCCGACGGTCGAGGACGGTCTGACGGTGGAGACGTTGACCACGCCGCTGATGCGTGGCGGCCGGCGCGTCTCCGACCTACCGACCCTTGCCGAGGGCCGGGACCTCCTCGCGCGACGCCTGGTCAGCCTGCCGTGGGAGGGGCTCGCCCTGTCCCAGGGCGAACCGGCGATACCGACCCGGTTCGCCCTGGGCTAGGGGCGGTGTCGGTGCCGAACCCGGTGGGCGATCGGCAGTAGTCTGCATCGGTGCCGTCGAAGACCGAGTTGCCCACCGTTCCCGCTCTCCTGCAGGTTGCGGTGCACTCGCTCGGTGGCAAGGAACGCAGCAATCAGCTGACGATGGCCTCTGCCGTGGCGCATTCGATCGACACCGGCGAGCATCTCGCGGTGCAGGCGGGCACGGGCACCGGCAAGTCCCTCGCGTATCTCGTGCCCAGCATCAGGCATGCGGTCGAATCGGGGAAGACCGTCATCGTCTCGACGGCCACGATCGCGCTGCAGCGACAGTTGGTCGACCGCGACCTTCCACGTCTGTCCGACGCACTGACCGAAGCTGTGGGTCGGCGTCCGAAGTTCGCGATCCTCAAGGGCCGCAACAATTATCTGTGCATGAACAAGATTCACACCGGTGCCGCACAGGAGGCACCGGACGCGGAGTTGTTCGACCCGTTCGCCGTCTCGCGGATGGGCCGCGAAGTGGTCCGGCTGACCAAGTGGTCCTCGGAGACCGAAACGGGAGATCGCGACGACGTGGTGCCCGGCGTGAGCGACCAGGCGTGGCGTCAGGTCAGCGTCACCGCTCGCGAGTGCCTCGGGAAATCGCGGTGCCCCGTCGGCGAGGACTGCTTTGCCGAGCGCGCCCGCACCGAGGCCGCACAGGTCGACGTGGTCGTGACCAACCACGCGCTGCTCGCCATCGACGCGATCACCGGAATTCAGATCCTGCCCGAGCACGACGTCGTGGTCGTCGACGAGGCCCACGAATTGGTCGACCGAGTGACCGGCGTTGCTACTGAAGAGCTTTCGGCCGCCACCGTCACCGCGGCCGCACGCCGTAGCGCCAAGCTCATCGAGGAAGAGACCGTCGATCAGCTCGAAGGAGCTGCCGAGAACTGGGCCGCGATTCTGGACGAACTACCGCCCGGTCGATGGCAGTCCCTTCCCGACGGCGTCGGACCGGCCCTGGCGTCCGTCCGCGACGCCGCCTGGGCCGTGCGCACCGCGATCGGCCCGAACAAACAGGGCATGGCGGGCAGTGATCCCGAGGCCGCCGCGGCCCGCAGCGCAGCACTCGTGGCAGTCGACGAGGTGCACGACAGCGCCGTACGAGTGCTCACTGCCTTCGACGAGCCCGACCCGGCCAAGCGCAAGGACGTCGTCTGGCACGCCGTCGACGATTTCCGAGGAAACGTCAAACGCACCGTTCGCATTGCTCCGCTCTCGGTGGGCGGGCTGCTGCGCGCACGGTTGTTCGCCGAATCCACCGTGGTGCTGACCTCGGCGACGCTCACCGTCGGCGGATCCTTCGACGGCCTGGCCGTCAATTGGGGCCTGCCCGCAGAGAAGCCCTCCCGCAGTGACACAGCCATGGCGTCGGGAGTGGAACCACCCTCGGACAACGGATCCATTCGCTGGAATTCGTTGGACGTGGGCTCGCCGTTCGATCACGCTCGCGCCGGCATCATGTACATCGCCAAACATCTGTCTCCGCCCGGACGCGACGGCCTGTCCAAGTCCTCGCTCGACGAGATCGAATCGCTCGTCGAGGCAGCCGGTGGTCGGACGCTCGGGCTGTTCTCGTCGATGCGCGCCGCCAAGGCCGCGGCAGAGGAGATGCGCGAACGACTCGACACCCCGATCCTCTGCCAGGGTGACGATTCCACCGGCGCACTGGTGCAGAAGTTCGCCGACGACGAGGCCACCTCACTGTTCGGGACGCTGTCGCTGTGGCAGGGCGTCGATGTGCCCGGTCCGTCGCTGAGCCTGGTGATCCTGGATCGAATTCCGTTCCCCCGGCCCGACGATCCGCTACTGGTGGCTCGGCAGCAGGCCGTCGAATCACGTGGCGGCAACGGCTTTCTCGCGGTGGCCGCCAACCACGCTGCCCTGTTACTGGCGCAGGGCGTCGGTCGACTGCTCCGTAGCGTCGACGACAAAGGTGTTGTCGCCGTGCTCGATTCGCGCCTGGCGACCGCCCGGTACGGCGGCTATCTGCGCGCGTCCTTGCCGCCGTTCTGGGAGACCTCCGACCCGGAGGTGGTCCGCAAGGCCCTCACCCGCCTGGCCGGAAATTAGCTGCCCCCTACGGCGTCGACACCAGACCGAGCTCGGAATCGGAGGCAAGCCCGTGGTGCCGCGGCAACACCCGCACCGTGTAGCCCACCGCTCCACTGTGCGGTAGCCGCGTCTCGCCCGCGTACACGTGCTCGTCGCCCTCACTGCCCACGTGCGACATCTCGGTGGTGCGAATGTCGCTGAGGTCCTCGCCCTCGTCGACGCGTCCCACCACGGTCTGCACCACGACGGCACCGGGTTCCATACCGCCGAGGTCGACGATGGCGCGCAGCGACAGTTCGGCACCGATGACGGGGGTGTCCGGCAACCCCTCGCTGTCGACTCGGGTGACTTTCACGTTGCGCCACGCCTGCTCGACGCGGCCGCGGTACGACGCAACATCCTTCGCGCCGTGGTAGCCGTCGGACGACACCGCCCGGGCGGAGTGCGCAGCGGGCGCGTAGTAGCCGAGTGTGTAGTCCTGAACCATGCGCGATGCCAACACTTTCGGTCCCAGCTGTTCCAGTGTGTGTCGGACCATCTCGATCCAGCGAGCCGGCACACCGTCCTCCCCGCGATCGTAGAATTTCGGCAGCACCGCCTGCTCGAGCAATTCGTAGAGGGCAGCGGCTTCCAGATCGTCGCGGCGATTGTCGTCGGTGATGCCGTCGGCCGTCGGGATCGCCCACCCGTTTTCGCCGTCGTACATCTCGTCCCACCATCCGTCGCGAATCGACAGGTTGAGGCCGCCGTTGAGCGCCGACTTCATTCCGGACGTACCGCAGGCCTCGAGGGGTCGCAACGGATTGTTCAGCCACACATCGCATCCCCAGTACAGAAAGCGCGCCATGGACATGTCGTAGTCGGGTAGGAACACGATGCGGTGTCGCACATCGGCCTCGTCGGCGAACTTGACGATCTGCTGAATGAGCGCCTTTCCACCGTCGTCGGCCGGGTGCGATTTTCCGGCTACCACCAGCTGAACCGGGCGGACGGGATCGAGCAACATCGCCCGCAATCGCTCGGGTTCGCGCAGCATGAGCGTCAGACGCTTGTACGTCGGTACGCGTCGAGCAAAGCCGACGGTCAACACGTCGGGATCGAATACATTTGCAGTCCAACTTATCTCGGCCTCGGTCGACCCTCGCTCCAGTGCCGAACGCCGCACCCTTCGGCGCACCTCGTCCACCAACTGCGCGCGCAACGCGTTTCGAGTGGACCACACCTGCTCCGAGGACAACGGCCCACCTGCCTCGGCCTCCCCCTCGTCCCATTCCCGCGCCGCCCACGTCGGCGCATGGACACCGTTGGTCACCGATCCGATCGGCACCTCCGACGCGTCGAATCCTTGCCACAGGCCGTTGAACATCTCGCGGCTGACGATTCCGTGCAGCTTCGACACTCCGTTGGCGCGCTGCCCCAAGCGAAGGCCCATGTGCGCCATGTTGAACACCGACGGATCACTCTCGCCGCCCAGCGCCAGAATTCGGCTCATCGGCAATCCCGGCAACAGGGCCGAGTCCGGTGCACCGTCGCTACCGCCGAAGTAGTGCCGCACCAGATCGGCGGGGAACCTGTCGATGCCGGCAGGCACCGGGGTGTGGGTGGTGAACACCGTGCCCGCCCGGACGGCGGCCAACGCCGAATCGAAGTCCAACCCGCTACCGGTGACGAGTTCACGGATGCGTTCGACCCCGAGGAAGCCGGCGTGGCCCTCGTTCATGTGGAACACCTCGGGATCGGGCAGACCGTGCGCGCGCGTGTAGGCCCTGATCGCGCGTACTCCGCCGATACCGGCGAGGATCTCCTGCTTGATGCGGTGGTCCTGATCGCCTCCGTACAGGCGGTCGGTGACTCCTCTGAGCTCGGGATCGTTGTCGGCGATGTCGGAATCGAGCAGCAGCAGCGGAACGCGTCCCACCTGAGCGATCCACACGCGGGCCCGCAGCACGCGCGACCCCGGCATCGACACGTGTATCAACACCGGTGAGTCGTTGTCGTCGGTGAGCAGTCGTAGCGGCAGACCGTGCGGGTCCAGGGACGGGTAACGCTCGGCCTGCCAGCCGTCGGCCGTCAGCGATTGCCGGAAGTACCCCGAGCGGTAGAGCAGTCCGACGCCGATCAGCGGTAGACCGAGATCCGACGCCGCCTTGAGGTGGTCGCCGGCCAGAATGCCGAGCCCACCCGAGTAGTTCGGCAGCACCTCGGTGACTCCGAACTCCATCGAGAAATAACCGATGCCCGACGGCAGAGCTCGCCCCTCGGCGAGCTCGTTCTGGTACCAGAGGGGTCGGGCGAGGTAGTCGTGTAGATCCGCCTCGGCGGCGTCCAGTTCGGCCAGGAACGATGCGTCTTCGGCGAGTTCTTCGAGCCGTCCGGGTGCCACGGCACCGAGCACAGCCACCGGATCGCGTTCGAGTTCGGTCCACAGCAGCGGATCGATGTGCTCGAAAAGATCCTGCGTGGCCGAATGCCACGACCACCTGAGGTTTGTCGACAGCTCGGCGAGGGCATTCAGACGGGCGGGAAGGTGGGCTCGGACGGTGAATCGACGCAAGGCTTTCACAGAGCCGAACCCTACCCACGGATACCTGTGTCGATGGGGCGCTCGGCGAAAATTTCCTCGTGCGCCCGTCGCGGGCAGTATGCGTCGGCGCACGCGCCATCTGCGCTGCTGCACTACGGTTGACGAGTAGAAGCACACCAAATATCGGTTCGATCAGAGGTTGCGCCCGCGCAGCCATACCTCTAACGAAGAATGGAGTGTGAAGTGACAGGTCGACTTGGTATCGACAATGTCCTTCCAGATACGACGACCGGGAAATACCCCGCGAAAGCGGTGGTGGGCGAGACGTTTCCAGTTTCCGCCGACGTCTGGCGCGAGGGTCACGACGCAGTGGCCGCGACGCTGTCGGTGCGTGGACCGGGAGGCAAGCTCGAACGCATCCCGATGACGCCCGGCCACGAGCCGGACACGTTCGACGCGGTGTTCGTCCCATCCCGGCCCGGCTACTGGATCTGCCGTATCGAGGCGTGGAGCGACCCGATCAGCACCTGGCGTCACGCCGTCGAAGCGAAGCTCGGAGTGGGCCAGAGCGCCCACGAACTCGCCAACGACCTCGAGATCGGGGCGCGCCTGTTCCTCCGCGCTGCCACCGGCGTTCCTGCGGAGAGCAGGCAGCTGCTCGCCGACGTCGCCGCCGGCCTGCGCGACACCGACCGCCCGCTGCCGGCGCGCGTGTCCTCGGCGTTCGCATCGTCGGTCACCGAGCTGCTGTTCCAGCACCCGCTGCGCGAGCTGGTGACCAGATCACGGGCCGTGAACGTGTGGGTCGACCGAAACCTGGCCCTCAACGGTGCCTGGTACGAGTTCTTCCCGCGCTCCACGGGCGGGTGGAACGAGGACGGATCACCGCGGCACGGCACGTTCGCGACATCCATCGAGCAGTTGCCGCGCATAGCGCGCATGGGCTTCGACATCGTCTACCTGCCTCCGATCCACCCGATCGGCACGATCAACCGCAAGGGCCCGAACAACACGTTGACTCCGGGCCCCGAGGATGTCGGTTCGCCGTGGGCTATCGGATCCAAGGACGGCGGGCACGACGCGATCCATCCCGAGCTGGGAACCGAGGACGACTTCCGTGCGTTCGTCGACGCCTCGCGAGAGCACGGCCTCGAAGTGGCGCTCGATCTTGCCCTGCAGGCCGCTCCGGATCATCCATGGGCCGCAACACATTCGGAGTGGTTCACGGTGTTGCCGGACGGCACCATCGCGTACGCCGAGAATCCGCCGAAAAAGTACCAGGACATCTACCCGATCAATTTCGACAACGACCGCCGTGGCATCTACGAGGAAGTGCTACGCGTGGTCCGATACTGGATCTCGTTGGGCGTCAAGATTTTCCGAGTCGACAATCCACACACCAAGCCACCGGACTTCTGGGAATGGCTCATCGCCGAGGTCAAGAAGACCGATCCGGACGTGCTGTTCCTGGCCGAGGCGTTCACCCGGCCGGTTCGCATGTACGGTCTCGCGCAACGTGGGTTCACGCAGTCGTACACGTACTTCACGTGGCGTACCGCGAAGTGGGAGCTGACCGAGTTCGCCGAGGAGCATGCCCGACGCGCCGACGACGCGCGGCCCAACCTGTTCGTCAACACCCCGGACATCCTGCACGAGAGCCTGCAACACGGAGGACCCGGAATGTTCGCTCTGCGAGCAGCTCTGGCCGCCACCCTGGCTCCGACGTGGGGCGTGTACTCCGGGTACGAACTGTACGAACATCAGGCCGTGCGCGAGGGCAGCGAAGAGTATCTGGACTCCGAGAAGTACCAGTTGCGACCGCGCGACTTCGAGGGTGCGCTCGCCCGCGGTGAATCGTTGGAGCCGTGGATCACCACCCTCAATTCCATCCGCCGTGCGCATCCGGCCCTGCAACAACTGCGCAACATCCATTTCCACACGATCGACAACGAAGCGCTGATCGGATACTCCAAGTTCGATCCGCAGACCGGCGACTCGGTGTTGGTGGTCATCAACCTCAACCCGTTCGGAGCCGAGGAGGGCACCGTCCATCTGGACATGCCCGCGCTCGGTCACGACTGGCAGGACACCCTGACGATCAAGGACGAGGTGAGCGGCATCCATTACGACTGGGGCCACACCAACTTCGTCCGACTCGAGCCCTGGACCTCGGTGGCGCACATATTCACGCTCCCCCACATTCCCTATCCGGCACGAATCGAACTGGCCTACCGCGGCAACCGAAAGTGAGTGGATTCAACGTGACCAAGAATCCGACGACGCCCGAAGACACCGTCGCAGCCCCGTCCGACAACGACCTCGATCTCCTCGCCGCTGGTCGGCACTACAACCCGCATTCCGTGCTCGGCGCGCACCCCGTGCCGGGCGGAACAGCGATTCGTGCGCTGAAGCCCGACGCGGAGAAAGTGATCGCGCGCGTCGGAGGCGTCGACCACGAGTTGACCCACGTCGCCCACGGCCTCTTCTCTGCGCTGGTGCCGGTCGAGGACCTGATCGATTACCGGCTCGTGGTCACCTGGCCAGGTGGGCACGTGTCCGAATCCGCCGACGGGTACCGGTTCCTACCGACCCTCGGTGAACTCGACCTGCACCTGTTCGGCGAAGGTCGCCACGAGCGTCTGTGGGACATCCTCGGAGCGCACCAGCAGTCGTACGCCACTCCCGATGGTCCCGTCACCGGCACCTCGTTCGCGGTGTGGGCCCCTGCCGCCCAGGGCGTCACGCTGGTGGGCGACTTCGACGGGTGGACCGGCCGTAGTTGGCCGATGCGCGTCCTCGGCTCCACCGGAGTCTGGGAGCTGTTCGTCCCGAACATCGAACCCGGTGCCCTGTACAAGTTCCGCGTCCACGGCTCCGACGGTTCGGTGAAGGACAAGGCCGACCCGATGGCCTTCGCCACCGAGGTTCCGCCGTCCACCGCGTCGGTCGTGACCGCGTCGACGTACACCTGGAACGACGAGAAGTGGCTCGACACCCGAGCCGGCATCGAACCCACCCAGGCTCCGATGAGCGTCTACGAGATCCATCTGGCGTCGTGGCGACCGGGCCTGGGTTACCGGGAGCTGGCCGAGCAACTGGCCGAGTACATCATCGAGACCGGCTTCACTCACGTGGAGTTGCTACCGGTCGCCGAGCACCCGTTCGGCGGATCCTGGGGTTACCAGGTGACGTCCTACTACGCACCGACGTCCAGGTTCGGCACTCCGGACGACTTCCGCTTCTTCGTCGACCACCTGCACAGCGCCGGCATCGGCGTCATCGTCGACTGGGTACCCGCCCACTTCCCCAAGGACGAATGGGCCCTCGCCCGGTTCGACGGTGGGCCGCTGTACGAGCACGGAGACCCGCAGCGAGGCGAGCAACTCGACTGGGGCACACTGGTTTTCGACTTCGGCCGACGCGAGGTTCGCAACTTCCTGGTCGCGAACGCGCTCTACTGGATCGACGAATTCCACATCGACGGACTGCGCGTCGACGCCGTCGCCTCGATGCTGTACCTGGACTACTCGCGTCCCGAGGGTGGCTGGTCGCCCAACATCTACGGTGGCCGAGAAAACCTCGAAGCGGTGTCCTTCCTGCAGGAGATGAACGCCACGGTGCACAAGAAGCACCGCGGAGTCGTCACCGTCGCCGAGGAGTCGACCGCCTGGCCGGGCGTCACTCGCCCGACGAACGTCGGCGGGCTCGGGTTCAACATGAAGTGGAACATGGGGTGGATGCACGACACCCTCGGCTTCGTCGGGCGCGATCCCATCCACCGCAGCTACCACCACCACGAGATCACGTTCTCGCTCGTCTACGCGTGGAGCGAGAACTACCTGCTGCCCATCAGCCACGACGAGGTGGTGCACGGCAAGGGCACGCTGTGGACCCGCATGCCCGGGGACGACTACGCCAAGGCCGCAGGGCTGCGCGGAATGCTCGCCTACATGTGGGCACATCCGGGCAAGCAGTTGCTGTTCATGGGCCAGGAGTTCGGTCAGACTCGCGAATGGTCCGAGGAGCGAGGCCTGGACTGGTACCAGATCGACGAGGAGCCGTTGCACCGAGGTGTGAAATCGCTTGTCGCAGATCTGAACTCGACGTACCGATCGCATCCGGCACTGTGGACGCTGGACACCTCGCCCAGTGGCTACTCGTGGATCGACGCCAACGACACCGAGAACAACGTGCTCAGCTTTCTGAGGTACGGCTCCGACGGTTCGGTTGTCGCGTGTATTTTCAACTTCTCCGGTTCCGAGCACGGCAGCTATCGTGTGGGACTACCGGAACCAGGCCGTTGGATCGAGATCCTCAACACCGATGCAACGGAGTACGGCGGCTCCGGAATGGGCAACCTGGGTGAAGTGACGGCAACATCGCACTCGTGGCACGGTCGACCGGCATCAGGCCAGGTTGCACTTCCCGCCAACGGGGCGATCTGGATCAAATTGGAGCAGTAGATGACCGGCGGCCGCAGACCACGACTTCTGGCTGCGGCCGCCACTGCAGGGTTACTACTGTTGACATCGTGCGCCGCCACCGTCGGCGGTAATGCAGTGTCGATCTACGAGAATCCGTTCACGGTCGCCGGCCTTCCGGTCACCAGCGGACCGAGCGGACCGCGTCCGGGAGTACCGGATTCGACCATCGTCGTCGAGAACGCCGAAGGCACCGACTCGGACATCTTGGCAACCAACGCGATCGACGACATCCAGCAGTTCTGGGCCGAGCAGTATCCGGCCCTGTTCAAGGGCTCGTTCACGCCGGTCTCGACATTGACCTCGTGGGATGCGTCGGAGGACGAGGGATCCGGCATCCGGTTCTGTGGAGACAGAACCGGTGGAGTCCCCAATGCCGCGTACTGCACCCGCGACGACTCGATCGGGTGGGACCGCACCATTCTGCTTCCGGCGTTGGTCGACGCGTTCGGGCCGATGTCGGTGGTCATGGTGATCGCGCACGAATACGGCCACGCGATCCAGCATCAGTCGGGACTCGTCGGCGACGACACCCCGACCATCGTGGCCGAGCAGCAAGCCGACTGTTTCGCCGGCGCATTCATCCGCCATGTCGCAGAAGGCGATTCGCCGCACTTCACCATCAACACCTCGGATGGGCTCAACGGTGTTCTTGCTGCGACCGTCGCGGTGCGCGACGTGGACCCCAACGATCCCGAATCGGTGCACGGGTCTGCATTCGAGCGAGTGACTGCCGTTCAGATCGGGTTCACCGACGGTGCAGCTGCCTGCACACGCATCGACGAGGCCGAAATCGATTCACGCCGAGCGTCGTTGCCGCAGAAGTTCGACAGCGCCGACGATTCCGGTGAGCTACCGGTCACCGAGGACTCCCTGGGCGCATTCACGCGATCGTTCGAGACGGCGCTTCCCGTCGCCGATCCGCCGACCGTCGACTACTCGGGATCGGACACCGGGTGCACGGACGCCGAGGCCACCACTCCGGTGTCGTACTGCCCGTCGACCAACACCATCGGTGTCGATGTGGAGGACCTGGCCGAAATAGGGCAACCCGAGACACCTCAGCGCGGAGACATCCTGCCACTCAACGTATCCGGTGACTACAGCGCGTACGTACTGTTCGCGTCTCGCTACACCCTCGCAGTACAGAAGGAAGCGGGCCAGACGCTCGACGACCCTCAGACCGCACTCCGATCCGCATGCCTGTCCGGGGTCATCACCGCAGCGTTGAGCGCCGAATCCAACGAGGCCGCTCTCGAAATTCGGCTCTCTCCCGGCGATCTCGACGAAGCCGTCTCCGGTTTACTCAGCGACGGATTGGCCGCCAGCGACGTCAACGGAACGACGCTGCCGTCCGGCTTCTCCCGAGTCGACGCTTTCCGCTCGGGAGTTCTCGGCGGCAAGCCTCTGTGCGATTCGCGTTACAGCTGAGGGATTCAGTACAGAGCCGAGGCGAGTTTGCGACGCGCCGAGACCACCAGAGGATCGGCGGCGTCGAACAACTCGAACAGCTCGAGCAGTCGGGTACGCAGGGCCGTGCGGTCGTCCCCTGCACTGATCTTGATTCCGTCGATGAGCCGTGCGAAAGCCTGTTCGGGCTGCTGCCCGGCCATTTCTGCATCCGCCGCGTCGATCCGGGCCTGCACATTATTGGGATCGGCGTCGGCCACCTCGACGGCGTCGGGTGCAACGTTCTGCACCCGAGCCAGGAACTTGACCTGACGCAGCGCGGCGACCGCGTCGGTGTTCTTCGGCTCGGCGTCGATGATGGCCTGATACGCCGCCGCTGCCTTGTCGAAGTCACCCTCGTCGATCGCCTCTTCCGCAGCGACGATGCGCGGATCCTCGACCTCGGGTTCCGGCTCGGCGACGGGAGCCGACCCGGGTGGACCGGACAGCTTTCCGGCGGTTGCCTGCTCGACGGCCTGCAGCCACTGACGCAACTGCTCGTCGGATTGCGTGCCCTGGAAATCGGCGAGCGGTTGCCCACCCGCGACGGCAACCACCGTGGGAATGGCCTGCACGCCGAATGCCTGAGCGATCTGCGGATTGGAGTCGACATCGACGCGGGCATGTATCCACGTGCCGCCGGCCTCCACGGCAAGTTGCCCGAGCTGACGCGTCAACGCCTGGGACTGCGGCGACCGAGCCGATCCCAGGTCGACGATGACCGGTACCTGCATCGATCGCTGCAGAACCTCGGCTTCGAAATTGGCCGTGGTCACGTCGACGATCGGAGCCAACCCTCCCGCATCGCCACTGGCTTCGGCAGCGGGAGCAGGTGCCGGACGGTCCTTGAGAACGGACAGGTCGACGGCACCGGCAATGGATGCGGGGACGGCGGCCGACGGGCAGACAGGAGGACGGGAACCGGGTCGAGTCACGCCCTACAGTTTGTCACTAACGCGATGCGTCATCCACTGGCGGGCGGTCAGGACGGAACCTTCGCGTCGGCTGTGGGTCGGCCGGTGCTCAGCTCGGCAAGGCGTCCGGTGCGCACGGCCCAGATCTCGAAGACCACGGTTCCGAAGGGCGGGAATGCCGCGACCAGCGCCAGCAGCGTGGCTTTGATGTCCCACTTCAGCTTCACCGCCGTCAGGACGGCAACGGCAAGGTACACGATGAACACCGCACCGTGGATGGGCCCGAAGATCTTCACGCCGATTTCGTTGCCGTCGGCCGGCAGGTACTTGAACGCCATGCCGACCAGTAGTCCGAGCCAGGTGAACGCTTCGAGCACGGCAATGAAACGGAAGCGTTTGGCCGTGCTGCTCAGGTCGAAGAAATTCGTCATGCCCGCTATTGTGCCCGGTTTGCTACGACAGAACGTAGTGGCTCTGGTCTCATCGGACCAGAGCCACTACCGACTCAGCTTTTCGGGACTCGAACGATGAGCGCGTCGCCCTGTCCGCCGCCGCCGCACAATGCTGCGGCACCCACTCCGCCACCTCGCCGCTGCAGCTCGAGAGCCAGGTGCAGTGCGATGCGAGCGCCCGACATTCCGAGGGGATGACCGATCGAAATCGCCCCGCCGTTGACGTTGACGATCTCCGGATCGATGCCGAGCTCACGCGTCGACGCGATTCCGACCGCTGCGAACGCCTCGTTGATCTCGACGACGTCGAGGTCCTTCGGGTCGATGCCTTCCTTCGCGCAGGCCTTGGCGATGGCGCGAGCGGGCTGCGACTGCAGGGTGGAGTCGGGGCCGGCCACCACACCGTGCGCGCCGATCTCGGCGAGCCAGGTCAAACCGAGCGACTCGGCCTTGTCCTTGCTCATCACGACGACGGCGGCGGCACCGTCGGAAATCTGCGACGCGGATCCGGCAGTGACCGTGCCCGCCTTGTCGAACGCGGGGCGAAGCTTGCCGAGGGAATCGACCGTGGTGTCGGCCCGGATTCCTTCGTCGGCAGTGAACTGGATGGGTTCACCCTTGCGCTGCGGGATCGACACGGGCACTACCTCGTCGTCGAAGACCCCGTTCTTCCACGCCGCGGCAGCCTTCTGATGCGATCCGGCCGCGAAGGTGTCCTGCTCCTCACGGCTGATCGCCTCCGAGCTCTGATTGCGCTGCTCGGTGAGCGCACCCATGGCCTGATCAGTGAAGATGTCGTACAAGCCGTCGTATGCGAGGTGGTCGCGCATGGTGACATCGCCGTACTTGAATCCCGCCCGCGACTTCTCCAGCATGTGCGGTGCCTGGGTCATCGATTCCTGGCCGCCGGCGACGACGATCTCGAACTCCCCCGCGCGAATGAGCTGGTCGGCCAGCGCGATGGCGTCGACGCCGGAGAGACACACCTTGTTGATGGTCAAGGCCGGAACGGTCATCGGGATACCTGCAGCGACGGCGGCCTGTCGGGCCGGGATCTGCCCGGCACCCGCAGTGAGGACCTGGCCCATGATGACGTAGTCGACCTGATCCGGAGCGACGCCGGCCTTCTCGAGTGCGCCCTTGATGGCAATTCCGCCGAGGTCGGAACCCGAGAAGTCCTTGAGCGCACCCGAGAAGCGCCCGACGGGCGTACGAGCACCGGCGACGATGACTGTTGTGGTCACGATTTCCTCCGAAAGTGTGAAGACGGCCTTGTGGAGATCAACGCTCGCCAGGCTCCCTACCGATACCAGCCTGGCGGAACACCGTGACGCAGCTGACGCTAACGTCTTGTCCATGACCTCCAGCACGCAGTCTTACACGGGCACCCCACTCCGCTCCGACCTGGTGACGGCTATCGACCACGTCGGTGTCGCGGTACCCGATCTCGATGCCGCAATCGCCTGGTACACCGACCACCTGGGCATGGTTGCGGTGCACGAGGAAGTCAACGAGGAACAGGGCGTGCGCGAGGCGATGCTCTCGTTCCCCGGGGCAGGCGAAAAGTCGGCAGCACTGCAGTTGCTCGCGCCCATCGACGAATCCTCGACCATCGCGAAGTTCATCGACCGAAACGGCCCCGGACTCCAACAGTTGGCGTATCGGGTCACCGACATCGAGGAGATCTCCTCCGAGTTGCGCGCCCGCGGCGTTCGGTTGCTCTACGACGCTCCCCGCCGCGGTACGGCCGATTCGCGTATCAACTTCGTACACCCCAAGGACGCAGGCGGAGTACTGATCGAACTGGTCGAACCGAACCACAACGCGCACTGACCGAACTCGGTGATTACGCCGTATGGCTCTCCACTTGACTCACCGGTAAATTGACGGCCATGGCCATCGATCATGAACGCACTTCCACGGTGCAACTCCCCTTTTCCATCGTTCGGAAGGGGTTCGATCGCGACGAAGTCACCAACTACTTCGAGCGATTCGACGCCGAATTACGGCTGACGACGGCCGACCGTGATGCCGCCGCGGCACAGGCGCGTGATCTGGCCAAGCAACTCGACGACGCTCGCGACGAGATCGACGAACTGCGCAAGGACATCGACCGTCTCTCGGTGCCGCCGACCACCGCGGAAGGCATGAGCGATCGCATCTCCCGCATGTTGCGACTGGCGTCCGACGAGGCCTCCGAGGTTCGCGCGAAGGCACATGCGGAGTCCGAGGAAATGATCTCGGTTGCGCAGCAGGAGAGCACTCGCCTGCGAAGCCGTCACGAGTCGTTGGTCGCAGAACTCGAGGAGCGCCGCACGGCACTCGAAACCGAGCACGAGCAGACCATGGCTCAGGCACGCACCGAGGCTGCGCGCGTCGTCGAGGCCGCACAGGCAGAGCGCGACAAGCTGGCTGCCGAGTCCGAGGCCAAGCGCGCCGAGGTTCAGGAAGACTTCGAGATCACGATGGCCGAGCGCCGCACCAAGGTGCTCACCGCGCTCGAAGAACTGGAAGCGTCGAGCAAGGCCGATGCTGCTCGCCGTATCGAAGAGGCGACGACCGAGGCCGCACGCCGGCTGCAGTCCGCCAGCGAGCAAGCCGAGCGGCGCATCGCGCACTCGAAGGAATTGGCCGAGGAGCTGCGCGTGCTGCGAAGTCGCGTCCTCGCTCAGCTACTGGGTATCCGGGGCCAGCTCGATTCCGTACCGGCCATGCTGGCCTCGGTCAACCGCGAAAGCGAGTTGCTGGACAACCCCGACCCGACGGCCATCCTCAAGAAAGAAGAAGAGAAGGCTGCGGCGAAGGCCGAGAAGGACAACGACGAAGAGAAGGAATCCGCCGACTCGGCGTCCTGACTTCGCAGCACACGCTCGGCCTCCCCCGCTAGGACCATCTACGGGTGAGGCCTCGCGTGTTTCTGCCGCTCCAACACCCGGTGTGCCAATGTCTGCGGTTGTCGGCTCCCCCGAAGTCGTCCGACGGCCACGCCACGATGTGGGCGACCCCTGGCCGTACCTCGTGATCGCAGCCTGGGCAACGGTAGGTCTTGACGGCCTTGGCACCGGGAATCATCCGCGTCGTGTACGTGTCCCCGTCAGGACCCACCTCGACGCGATTGCCGCCCAGGACGGAATCGGTAGCCGGGCCGAGACTGCTCGGACCACTCCGACTCGCTTTGCGGGGCTGATTGCGACGAGGCACGCATCCAGTGTAGAGAATCGCGCCGCTTCGGCAGTCAGACGTCAGAAGAGCCGGAACTCGGTGCTGTCGGTGCCGCGGAGAACGTCGTAGTCGAGTGTCAGACAACGAATACCGCGATCGGTGGCCAGAGTCTTCGCCTGCGGCTTGATGACCTGGGCGGCGAACACACCGCTGACCGGTGCCAGCAACGGGTCACGATTGAGCAGTTCGAGGTACCGAGTCAACTGCTCCACACCATCGATTTCACCGCGACGCTTGATCTCGACGGCGACAGTGCCACCATCTGCGTTGCGGCACAACAGATCCACCGGTCCGATTGCCGTCATGTATTCACGTCGCACCAAGGTGTACCCCTCACCGAGGGTGTTGACGTGTTCTGCGAGCAACTCCTGCAGATGAGCCTCGACACCGTCCTTGACCAACCCTGGATCGATACCCAGTTCATGACTGGAATCGAGTTCGACGTCGTCGATCGTGATGCGGAGTTCTTCGCCCGCTTTGTTGGTGACCACCCATTTGATGGTCTCGTCCTCGGTGGTCTCGACCATCCAACAGGGCGGAGACATCCAGTTGAGGGGCTTGTACGCCCTGTCGTCCGCGTGCACACTGACCGATCCGTCGGACTTGACGAGCAGCAGGCGTCGAGCGGAAGGGAGATGTGCGGTGAGGCGGCCGATGTAGTCCACTTGGCAACGAGCAATAACTAAACGCACTCGACCACCATAAGGCAGCACGGCCGTTACTCTGTGACCACCATGCCCCAATTCAGACGATCTGCCGCTCCGCTGGGTTCCCGGCTCCTCGGAGACACCACCGAATCGCCACGCCGACGCCGGATCCGAATCCAGCTGTTGCTGACGGTGTTCCTGGTCCTGTCCAATCTGATCGGTGCGGTGATCGTCGGTGTCCTCATCAGTGTCGTCGTTCCAGGCCCGGACGTTCTGAAGATGGACCGCTACTGGTGGGTGAACTTCATCGTCGTCCCGGTGTACGTCTTTCTCGCATTCCTGGTCGGTGTCGTCTGGGGCACCACACGTGCGCTGAGCAGTCTGCGGTGGGGCATCGAGGATCGCGAACCCACCCGATCCGAGCAGGTTGCGACGCTGGCAATGCCCTGGCGCCTGACGCGCATGCAGATTGCGCTGTGGACCGGTGGGCTGATTCTGCTCACGACGATCGACGGCATCATCGACCCCCAGGCAATACCGAAGGTGGCGTTCACCATCGCCGCGGGCGGTACGGTCGTGTGCGCCTTCAGCTACCTGCTCAGTGAGTTCGCTCTGCGACCCATCGCGGCTCGCGCCCTGCAAGCGGGCGACCCACGGCGCATCCGAATCGCCGGTGTCATGGGGCGTTCCATCCTGTCGTGGTTGCTGGGAACCGGCGTTCCGGTCTCCGGCCTGATGATGATCGCGGTGTTCCGCTTCCTTCGACCCGAGACCAGTGCAAACCAGCTCGCTGTGTCCATCCTCGCGCTCGGCGGCATCACCATCGTATTCGGATTCGCACTGACCGTCCTGGGCGGTTTCGCGACCACCTCCCCCATCAACAACGTGCGGGCGGGCATGGCCGAAGTCGAGAAGGGCAACATGGATGTCCGACTCGCGGTGTACGACGGCACCGAGCTCGGCGAACTGCAGAGCGGTTTCAACCGGATGGCCGACGGTGTGCGCGATCGAGAGAAGATCCGCGACCTGTTCGGTCGGCACGTCGGACACGAGGTAGCCGAGAAGGCCCTGCAGTCCGAGAGTGAACTCGGGGGCCAGGAGCGCGATATCGCAGTGTTCTTCATCGACCTGGTCGGCTCCACCGAATTGGCCGCGTCACGACCGCCCACCGAGGTGGTGGATCTACTCAACCGCTTCTTCGCGGTAGTCGTCGACGAGGTGGACGAACACGGCGGCTTCATCAACAAATTCGAGGGCGACGCGGCGCTCGCCATCTTCGGAGCACCGAACGACATTCCGGATCACTGCGGATCGGCACTCTCTGCCGCACGTGCCATTGCCCGCCGATTGCTGGTCGAAGTTCCCGAGTGCAGCGCAGCCGTCGGCGTTGCAGCCGGCCGAGCCGTTGCCGGCAATGTGGGAGCAAAGTCGAGATTCGAGTACACCGTCATCGGCGATCCGGTAAACGAGGCTGCGCGACTATCGGAACTGGCCAAGAGCGCTCCCGGTGCGATACTCGCTTCCAAGACAGCGGTAGACGGTGCTGCCGAAAACGAAGCGGACCGCTGGGAATTCGGTGCTCGAGTAACCCTTCGCGGACGATCCGCAGAGACAGTTCTGGCGAACCCCAAGGACGTGAAGGTTTCCGCAGACGAGGCGGAATCCGTTCACGCCTGATCCACCCGATCCGTGGGCTCAGTACGTGTAGTGCTCTGCGCCTGCCCTTTTCATCACTGACGACTCCGCCGTCCTGTGCCCGGTCCCCCCTCGTGAATGCGCGCGCGTTTGTCGAACGCTCACGACATCGCTGACGATTCTGCGCGCGCCTCGCGAATGCGAGCGCGTCTGCAGAATCGAAGTTTGCCCACGATCGATCGCCAAGCTTCGATGGGCAGTAATTGGCTTGTTGGGGTTGGGTTCTGCTCGACGGCCCGCGAATGCGCGCGCGTTTGTCGGGTGCGTGCAGTCTGGTGTCACTGTTCTGCTCGCGTCCGGCGAGTGCGCGCGCGTTCGCGGCCCTGAGGCGAGGGGGCCGGAGGGTCCGTATGGCGATAATGGGACTGGGGGTGCAGGTGTGGATGCCTGCGCGTTCAGTTCAACGAAAGGGGTGAATACTGTTGTGTTGGTGTTGGTTTCGAATGCAGAATGCCCCTGACCACGGGTGGTCAGGGGCATTTTGGGATGTTGTGTTCGGCGGTGTCCTACTCTCCCACACCCTGTCGAGTGCAGTACCATC